>CAYJHD010000010.1:0-50491 GCA_964370015.1 uncultured Desulfovibrionaceae bacterium
TGTAAGCTTTTTAGAACCTCCCGCCTAGCGGGAGGTTTTCTTTTCCACAAAAAAGGGAAAGTGCCGAAACACCTTCCCTCAAAATCATTCATAAAAGCAGTTATGCTTCTTGAAGTCCCTTATCTTTTGGCCCCTGCGGCATATATTTTTGTAAAATATACACTGCAATCATGATGCCTAGTCCTATGGTATCTGTAAAATATCCCGGAATAATAAGGGATATGGCCGCACCCACCAAGGGGATACGTTCCCAGAAATACAGATCACGCAACCAATAGCCTACGTTGGCAAAAGACAAAGCCATAATACCCACGGCAGCTGTGCTCACATAGAACACTACCTCTAAGGAGGTGGCGCCAATCATAAGCAAACCAGGATTATAACAGAAAATATACGGAATGAGGAAGCCCGCAAAGGCAAGTTTCACCGCAGTAAATCCTGTTTTATTTGGTTCCGATTGCGCTATCCCGGCCGCCGCATAGGCTGCCAAGGCCACTGGTGGTGTTAAGTCAGCCAAAATACCAAAGTACATAATAAATAAGTGCGCAGCAATATCTGGTACGCCAAAGCTCTTAATGGCCGGTGCCGCAATGGTTGCAAGCACAATGTACTTAGCCGTGGTGGGCAGTCCCATGCCCAAAACGATGGATGCAAGCATGGTTAAAAATAGCGTTAAGAAGAAGCTATTTCCAGAAAGCTCCACAATGGCGTTGGCAAGTTTTAACCCCATGCCAGAAAGCGTCACAACACCTATTACAATACCAGTGCACGCACAAGCTGCAGCCACACCAAGAGCCAAACGAGCACCATTTTCCATGGCCGTGAGTACATCTTTTGTACTGAGTGTATTGCAACGAATTAATGCCGTACTTACGCTTTCTTGTGTTTGCTCTGTTTGCTTATAGCATTTCCAATTGTTGGCCAAATAGGAAATAATTACTGTGGTTAAAATGCAGTAATACGCTGATTTTAGCGGTGTGTACCCTTGCATAAGTAGGTAAATAAGAACAAAGATGGGAACAAGCAAGTAGCCACCTTCGCGCAGTACATGCAAAGTCACAGGCAGGCGTTCTTGGGGAATGCCTTTTAATCCTAAGCGTTTTGCTTCCATGTGAACCATAAAGCCCACGGCTAAATAGTACAATAAGGCCGGAATGATGGCTGTTTTGGCAATTTCAAAATAGCTAATGCCAAGAAACTGCGCCATGATAAAAGCAGCCGCTCCCATGATGGGGGGCATGATTTGTCCGCCCGTGGAGGATGCTGCTTCCACAGCACCGGCAAAGTGAGGTTTATACCCTACGCTACGCATGAGCGGAATGGTAAAGGTTCCTGTGGATACGGTGTTGGCCACGGAGCTTCCTGAAATGGTACCGAAAAAACCACTGGCAAGTACAGCAACTTTTGCCGGGCCGCCCACATACTTTCCTGCTGCGGCAAGGGCAAGGTCGATAAAAAACTTTCCAAGACCTGTGCTGTGCAAAAAAGCCCCAAAAAGAACAAAGAGAAACACAAAGGATGCAGATACACCCAAAGGCATACCGAAAATTCCTTCGGTTGTAAGATACATATGCCCCACAACGCGAGAAATGGAAAAGCCTTTATGGCCCATAATGCCAGGTATATAGTTACCAAATAGCGCGTATAATAAGAAGATAAAGGCCACCAATGCAATGGGAAGCCCCACAATACGACGAGTAGCTTCAAGGACAAGCACAATGGTCATAATACCAAAGATTAAGTCCATATCTGTGGGGGGGCCGGCTTCTAACACAATGGTGTCATAATTATAAACAATATATCCACAAACAAGTGCGCCTAAAATAGCTAAGATAACATCGTACCATACAAGAACGCTTAAGTTAGACTTGCTTCGCGCTGGATACAATAAGTACACTAAAGTTAAGACAAAGCCCAAGTGTACAGAACGCTGTATTTGCGGTGCAAAGGCGCCAAAAGCCGCCGTATACAAGTGAAAAGCTGAAAAAGCGACACAAAGAACTTTAATAAAAAGCTCTAGGTTTCCTTTAAATTGCCTATACGTAGCTTCCTTATCATACTTAGCTACAATATCAGATACATCCACTTTATCTTGCATTTGCTCTGCAACAGAAGCGTCTAACTTCCCCTCCAGAGTTGATGCATGAGTTTTTACATCTTTTTGATCTTTTTGATCCATACCTTCCTCCCAGTTATATAGTGAAAATGCGTACTAAGTACGCATTTAAACACTTATTAAGGTCACTAAAGAACATATCCTTAGCACACTTTTTAAAAGTTTTATATAGCCAAGCATTCACACCTTGTCACGAAGATATAAAGCCACTACGTTGAAATCAAAATATATTTATGAAATTTCACATATGCTAGCAATAGGCATGAAAACTATTTGTACATTATACACGAGCTATGTCCCAATATCGCCACAAAACATGTAAAAGAGAGTCTTTAATAATGGTAAATTTCACTGCTTTACCAGGCTTGGCTAATGTGTCTAGCCGTATATTATAATCTCGAGTGCCTTTTTCTTTTTCCACAATGAGTTCATGTTCTGCTATGCGTCCCACGCGTACATACATGGCATGCATGGTTAATGTGTAGCCCGTGATAATAACTTTACCATCTTTTACAGTCATTTCTTTACCGCTATCTGCTGCATGCGGCAAACCTGCACCAAAATCTTCATATACGGTGGACCGTAAAGAAACTTGTCCATTTTGAGCAACAAACCATTCTTCCACGGGGGTAAGAGCTACCGAGTGCTTAAAACGTATACAAAAGCTACTATTCTCAGGTAAGCGAGTCATGTGCACACGCTCTTGCCCATTTCCATTGTCAACGGTGAGACTCAGCCATGTTTGCTTTTGGAATAGGTACACAAAACAAAGGAGAAGAAGAAGCACGAGTAGCCCTACACAGACTCTTTTCATTAGAGGCATACATGCTCCTTGGTGATGGTAATAATAATTATTTTGGTTATTAAATCATAAAAAAAATAAAAAATCAATACAAATAGCTTACAAAAAAACGGCATAAGCCGTAGCCCATGCCGTCATAAAGAACAAAGCTGTATGCTTTATTTAATCACGCCTTTTTCCTTAAGATACTTTTCAGCACCGGGGTGGAAAGGAATGGTGATACCATCAAGAGCTTTTTCAAGCTTGATTTCTGAACCCTTATTGTGAGCTTTAGCGATGGAATCTGTGTTTTCAAAAAGAGTTTTTGTCAAATTGTAAGCATCTTCTTCAGACATATCTTCGCTAACAACTAAGATTGCTTGTACGGAAAGAGTTGGAACATCCGCAGTTTGACCTTTGTAAGTATTGGCAGGGATGGCGTCTTTCACAAGATAAGGGAATTTTGCCACAATTTCATCACTGGGCTTACCATCAAGAGCAATAAAGCTTACTTCTCTAGATGTGGTGATATCTTGAATGGCTGGGTTGGGTGTACCAATGGTGAAAACAAAGCCATCTACAGCGCGATCTTTAAATTGATCAGCGGTTTCGCCATAAGGTAAGAACACTGGATCTACATTTTTATAATCAAGGCCGTAAAAACCGAATATTTGGCGACAGTTAACTTCATTACCGCTACCGCGAGCGCCTACGGAAACTTTTTTGCCTTTAAAGTCGGCAAATTGCTTCACGCCACTGTCGGTGCTGGCTACAACGTGCAAGTATTCAGGATATAAACGAGCAATGGCACGAACTTTACCAAGCTTGGTCTTAAATGGAGCAAGACCATTGTAAGCAGAGTGCGCCACGTCATTTTGTAAGATAGCTAAATCCACTTCACCAGCATCAATAAGGCGCATATTTTCACCAGAAGCACCTGTGGTTTGTGCTGTTATGGAATAAGCACCACCGCTTTTAGAGCTTAAGGTTTGGCTAATGGCACCGCCCAAGGGATAGTACACACCAGCTGTACCACCAGTGCCCATGGTAAGATGTTTTGTTTCAGCAGCAAAGCCCACAGAAGCCATGAGTACAAGCGCTGCGGATAAAGTTAAAAGTAAAACTTTTTTCATAAAAATCCTCCAAATTTCCTGTTAATAAAACCATAAGAATTTTAAAAATAAGACATATGTCTTATACGGGAAAACGCTAAACACTTCTTTGTAATAACGTACAATGTCAACGCTAGCAAGAAAAAGATGAAAAAAGCTAAGAAAGTGCCATAAAGTATTTTCTAATTCTTTCGCTTAGTAAGACAAGGCTTGCCCTAAATAGATATTTACGTTAAAAAAAAACGGTTTAGCATAATAGTTTCACAAAGCTGTTTTTATTTCAATATATTATATATTGGTTGTGCTCAAAACAATGATGCACATAAATTACCTTAAGGAGAGGGGCATGTTTTACAAAAAAAAATTACATTCGACGATGGCTCTACTTTTGCTCAGTACCTTTGCTATCACCGGCTGTGCCAGCAAATATGGAACACAAACCACACAAGTCAAGCACTATTCCATGTGTTATCAACCTGTGGCAGAATTACGCAATGATGAAAACATTGCAGCCAACTCCACAGCAACTGGTGCTGTGGGCGGCGCTCTGTTGGGAGCCATTTTAGGCGGTCTTATTACCGGTAAAGCTACAGGTGCGTTGGCAGGAGCGGCGGCTGGCGGTGCTGCTGGGGCTGTGGGTGGTAATATGTATGGTAAATCGCAACAGGCTAAACGTGACGCAGAATTTTACAATAAATATGCCCGTCAGCTTACAGCAGAAACAGCTTCTATGAATAGAGCCACTTCCGCCGCAAAAATTGCTGCTAAATGCTATGAAAGAGAATTTCAAGCCGCCATCAAACAAGCTAAGGCCGGAACACTTACCAAAGCACAACTAAGTGAGCGTTATACAGAAATTCGTTCAGGCCTCGAAGAGACATCTCGCATTTTGCAAACCACCTATACCAGCTACGCTGAAAAAGATGCACAATATCATCAAGTTATGGCTGAAGAAGTGGGCGGTCAACAAAATATTCATGTGGCGCAAAAAAGCCCTAATAAAATTAAAAAACCACAGGCCCGTGCAGTGGCACAAAGCACCAATACTTGGAAGTCTTCGCGCACTGAACTTGAAAACACCCGTGAAGATATTGAAACTCAAATGGCCAATAATGACGCCATTCTTTTAGCCGCTTTGGAAGGATAGTATGTCTGACGTGCAAAATTCTGGGACTAGTGCCCCACAACAAGATCCCAACTCTGTTCAAGATGTGGATCAAACTTCATCGCAAACTGCGCAAGAGAATAGCGAAAGCCCAAGAGCTTGGTATATGAGCCCTTGGTTTTGGGGTATTTTGTTTTTTATAATGGTTCTTGCCTTGTTGGCATGGCTTTTTTGGCATCAATGGCAGGCCCACGCCGCGCGCCAAGGTGAGCACGCAGCACTAGCCCTTGAACAACAAGGAAAAAATACAGTATTGGAAGCAGAAATCGCACGTCTTAAAGCTCTTCTAGCAGAAGAACCTTGCATCATTAAAGAACATTTGCAAGGCCAAGGAGAGTCTTTACAAATACCACGAGGGGATGCAGGGAAAGAAAACACACCTTCCTTGCCCCCCGCCACTGAAAATACACCCGCTCCGGCCACCACAGCTGAAGCACCACCACCGCATATGCCAACGGCACCAGAACAGCAAAATACTCCTTCCACCATGGCACAAAAATTGGAAGCCGCCACCGTTTTGGTGCTTTCACAAGAGCCATCCGGTTTGCAAATGGGAACAGGCTTTTTCATAGCTCCTGGCATAGTGCTCACCAATCAGCATGTGGTGGGATCTGGTAAAGGTTCCATCTATGTGGTAGGGACTTTTGAAGGTACAGCAACAAAGGCCAAAGCCGTGGTCATAAGCCCCAATAGCAAAAGGGACTATGCTGTATTGCAGGTACCTGTAACAAGCGTAGCACCTTTAACCCTCAACACAAATGTTGCACGCACACAAAAAATCAGCACTTGGGGCTTTCCCTCAGCGGTGACAGATAATGACCCTAAATTTAAAAATCTCATGAATGGCAGTGACACTAAAGCTCCAGATGTGATTTATTCTGAAGGCACGGTAAGTGTCATTCAAGACCAAAATCCCAGCCTGATAGTGCATACAGCCATAGTTTCGCAAGGCAATAGCGGTGGCCCATTGGTAAATGAACAAGGGGAAGTTGTAGGTATAAACACCTATATTCAAATGGATAAACAATCGTATCGTCAATCAAGCCTTTCCATAGTGGCTAAAGATATTATTGCCTTTTTACAAGAACATAATATTCCTTATACTTTAGCTACGGCCCCCAAGGAGTAAGTCATGTCAGGTATTTTTTTACAAAACACCAAACGCTCCTTATTACGCCCCTTGGCATGCCAGGGAATTTTTGCAACCGATTGTTACCATCAAGTATGCGCTCTTTTGCAAGATCTTGGCCCCAACTATGTGGCTCTTTTGGCAGAACCTGTACACAGTGACGGCGTGGCGGGGCAAGAAAGCATAGATTGGTATGCACATGCTACTCATGGTGACACGTCTATCGAGCCAAAGCTTTTGTCCAGTCTATCTCCGGAAGAAAAAGCTCCCGTACTGCAAACATTACATAACTTAGCCCAAGGTATTCATGCTAAGGCTGAAGGACTTGTACAAAGTGCCCAAGCGCAACAAGCCCTTTCTGGAGAGATTTTAAAATTAGCTTTGCAATATCCCCACGAAGACGCCATATGGGTCATTGGAAATCAACCCATTGTCACACAATGGGGTTTTGCTCCCGGCACTGTGGGGGCTCAGCCGGAAGACTTGGCGCGTGTGGCAGCAGTGATACCTGTTCCCCCTACTCCACCTGTGATTACACCCGTGGCGGCTGTGGCTCCATCTGCAGCAGTTGCTCCCACTGGCGGACGAGGTTGTTTAGCGTGGTTGCTTCCTTTATTGTTATTGTTTTTACTTCTTATGCTCTTATTGGCGGCTTTGGGCTTACTTCCTTTTGCATTACCATGGCCCACAGCATGTATGCCAGAAGATAAAATTCCTCTTGCCTTGGAAGAGGAGCAAAAAAAAGAGCATGTTCTTTTATCAGAACTGGACGCATTACGTTTGCAATTACGGGAAAAGGCAGCCCTTTGTATACCACCTAAATCAGAGGCTCCCAAGCTACAGATTCCCAAACAAGAAGCCTATGTGGAAGAGCCTCCAGTGCAGGAACCTGTTATAGAAAAACCTGCCCCTGTGGAACCTCCTTTAGACGAGCCTTTTTTGGGCATGACTCCTGTGGAGGAGCCAAAAAAAGAAGAACCTAAAAAAGCGGAACCTCCTAAAAAACAGGAGCCTAAAAAAGAGCCACCCAAAAAACCTAAAAAGAACGATCCCCTTGAAATACCTAAGGATAAGAACGATATGGCTTTCCTTGAAGGGTGTTGGGTGAGTGAGACAGGCCTTGTAAATATGCGTACGCGTGAACCTGTAGTTGCTGAATATTGCTTTGATAAAAGTGGTAAAGGTAAACGCCTTGTGCGTGAGAAAAATGGTACCATTTGCACAGGTAATGTGACAGCAAACTTTACAGGTAACGGTGCTTTAGTCATGGAAACCGGCGATGCTTTTTGCCCAGGTGGTGGTAAATATGCGCCGCAAAAGGTGGACTGCACAGGTAGTGAGAATAGCACGACTTGCAACGGTCAAGAATTAGGTATGGGAAGAAAAGTCAATTGGGACGCAGATTTTCGCAGGAAGAACTAATCATGGAAAAAAAACATAATGCCATAAGTCTTATACCTGGCGGTTGTCCGCAGTTTTTAGACTTTGAAATTTGTATATCATCTTTGCCTCGTATAGCACGTCACTTTAAAGAAGAGAAAAAAGTGCAAAATACGGCCACAGAAAGTAAATATGAACATTTTCTTCGTTGTATTGTGGAAGAAGATGGTCAAGATATAGACCAAATCACAAGACAAGTATGTGACAGAGATTATACCTTTGATACCCGTCGTATTCTTGATACTTGGCTAGATCGTTGGATTCCTCTCCCCTTCTTGCGTACACGCGGACAAAAATGGGGCGATGGCGGTGAACGCTTTGAATACGGTCCTTCCAATTGGGTACGCGCTCGTATGACAAAAAAAGATGCAGACACTTTAACACTCACTCTTATTTTTGATACCAACGTAGAAGAACTCCCCACCCACAGCGTTCGCCATGAAGCCATGGATGGTGATGAAGACTTTTCTGGCGAGCAATACTATGCACTTTCCCCTCGAGACGTGGCCGCCCATGGCGTTTTTGCCTTGGCACATCATGTGCGTGATAATGCGTGGTTTTTAAATGCTCCTTGGGTAGATGCGTGGTTACTCAATACCTATACAGCCCATGAGCTTAAAAAGAATAAAGGCCGTCCTTCGCGCCATGATGAAGAGTATGTACTTAAACATTTGGCTTCGTATCTCACATGGCTTGAGGTAGTACGTGAAGCGCTAAGTCACACCACGGTGCAGGTGATAAACCCAGACCGCGATCAACCCGTGGAAGTGGATCTTATCTTAGATATTGGTAATTCGCGCACCACAGGAATTTTGGTGGAAACCTTACCGCAGCGCATTACTAACCTCAATGATAGTTACTTGCTAGAACTGAGAGATTTAAGCGAACCACAACACCTTTACAGCGACCCCTTTGAAACTCGCGTTGAGTTTGTGGAAGCAGACTTTGGTGATGATGCTTTAAGCCGTCGCTCCGGCCGTCGTACACCAGCCTTTGCTTGGCCTTCGGCAGTGCGCGTAGGGCCAGAAGCAGCGCGCTTAGCTACACACGCTGTATGCGCTGAAGGTAGCAGCGGCATGTCTAGTCCCAAGCGATATTTATGGGATGAACGCCCATGGCAACAAACATGGCGATATAATAGCTCTGGCGCGCAAGAAAGCATGGTAACGCGCGGACTTTTCCCACGTCAGGTCAACAGAGAAGGTACACCACTGTGTTGCTATGATGAAGCTGTGAGTAAAAATCCTCAAGTATTCAAACCTCAAAAGAAAGAGTTAGCTTTTGAGTCGCTTTTTACACGTTCTTCTCTCATGCTTTTCATGGTTGGTGAAATTATCACGCAAGCTCTTGTAACCATAAACTCCCCTGCCACACGTTCTCGCCGAGAATTGCCTAATTTACCACGCCGTTTACGTCGTATTTTGTTCACTGTGCCCACAGCCATGCCTGTGGCAGAAAAGCGTATTTTCAAGCGCTGGGTCACATGGGCTGTACGTGTTGTTTGGGAAGCCCTTGGCTGGAGTGAATGGCATATGCTGAAAGAAAAAGATGCCAGAAATGCCAAAGATTACCGCACAAGCCCACAAGTTCGTTGCGATTGGGATGAGGCTTCTTGTTCTCAAATTGTTTATATTTATAATGAACTTTCCGTAAAATATCACGGTGATGCCCATAACCTATTTAATCTTTTAGGCAAACCGCTTGAAGCCTATGGCAATAAGCCCTGTGTGCGCATAGCCTCCATTGACACTGGGGGCGGCACCATGGATTTATCCATAGCAACCTATGAGCTAGCCAGCGGCGTGGGCGATACGGCGCGCATTAGTCCACATATGGAATTTCGTGATGGCTTTAACATTGCTGGGGATGAAGTATTGCGTGACATGGTGGCGCAACACATTATTCCTTGCTTAAGCGATGCTTTTAGCAAAGCCGGAATCATTGAGCCTCGTACTATTATAGGGCAACTTTTTGGACGTGATGCCATTGGTATTTCACAAGACCAGCGTAACCTGCGTGCACGGTTTGTGCGTCAAGTGGCTGTGCCTGTGGCCTTGGGTATGCTTGGAATATGCGAGCATTTGTATCAAAACACCACTGAAATCCAAGAAAATCACCCTCCTTTCACCTGTAAGTTTAGAGACTTTTTCACTCAAGTAGAACAAAGCGAGCAAGCAGAACAAAATGAAGAGGTGCAAGATGGAGAAGAAAAATCGGCTCCTTTCTCTCATTTGGAGAATATCCATCTTTCACCCACTTTCTTTTATCCCATGCCGCAAGCGCATATTATTTCTGCCGTGGAGCAAAGCATTCAGGCCCATCTTCCCAGCGGTGCACAGTTTTCACTCATGGATGTGGAATTGCGCATTAACCCAACGGCGGTGGAAAATACCATTCGAGCTACCTTGGGGCCCGCTTTGGCTGCGTTGTGCGAAGTTGTTCATTTACATGATTGCGACGTACTATTACTCACAGGCCGTCCCAGCGCGTGGAATGGCATTGTGGCACCGGTGCTGGCGAAGCTCCCTGTGCCCATGCATAGAATAATTCCCATGCGTCAATATCACGTGGGTAATTGGTATCCTTTTGCCGATGTACATGGGCGAATTACTGATCCTAAAACCACTGTGGTTGTGGGTGCCATTTTATGCGCTCTTGCAGAAGGGCATTTGGAAGGCTTCTCCTTTGATGTTGGAAACTTACAACTTTCCTCCACAGCACGCTATGTGGGTGAAATGGACATCAATGGTCAATTGCGTCGCCCCAAAGTCTGGTTTGAAGTGGATGTAAATAGTAAAAAAGAGTTTGAAGCAACACGCGTGGTACAATTTGCCAGTCCCATCCCCATAGGCTACAGGCAGCTTGATGCCGAACGCTGGCCCACAACTCGCTATAATCTACTCACCTTCTCTTCAAAAGCGGCACAAGATCGTGCCACAGGGTGTTTACCGTACGAAGTCACTGTTCGTCTTTTTGTTTCAGAAATATGGGATGAAAAGGATGATCGAGATGAAGGTGAATATATCATTGAAAGTATTATAGATAAAAATGGTAATTCTGTAAGTGCACACGACTTATGTATTCGCTTACAAACACTGCCCCTCGATGAAGGTTACTGGCTTGATACCGGTATTATTAGCAATGCTTAGGTGAAGAACCTGAGGAGATATATATGCAACCAGAAGATCATATACTAGCAAATCACTGCCAAGGCTTACAGCAAAATACACAACAAGCCTTACAATGGATAGATGTCAATGCAGAGCTTTTAGGCAAGGAACACGACTCCATACACGCGCAGCTTCGCCGTGCCGGTCGTGCTTTTCATAAATGCCAAGCGGCGGCCCAGCGCAAAATGTGTGTGGGTGTATTTGGAGAAAGCCAGGCAGGAAAGTCTTATCTTATATCTGCTTTGGCTCGTGACGCACAAGGCACGCTCATTGCAAACTTTAGCGGACAAGAGCATGACTTTATTAGCGAAATAAACCCTCCTGGGGGAAAGGAATCCACAGGTCTTGTGACCAGATTCACCACAACAGCCCCAGAAAATACGCCACAAGGGCATCCCATTCGCTTACGCTTACTTACTGAGTGTGACATAGCGCGTATTTTAGCTAATACTTACTATGCCGACTGCGACCATGTGGAAAGCCCTGATTTAGAAAAAGTATTGGCTGAATTGGCAGTCGTTGAGTCATTATACAGTGCCTCAAATGCCACTGAAGTAAGTTCCGATGACGTGGAAGAGTTACGCGAATATGTTGTGCATAACTTCGCCTCACGTCCTCGTGTGCAGCTTTTGCAAAAAGCCTACTGGCAGCGTGCTGCAAAGCTAGCTCCTGGCCTCACTTTGCAGGGACGTGCTAAACTGTTTTCAATCATTTGGGACAATATTCCCGAATTTACAGAATTGTTTGAAAAACTTTGCGGTATTTTGCAAAACCTTGCCTACGCAGAGGAAGCCTATTGTGCCATTGAAGCTCTTATCCCACGTGATTATAGCATCATCGATGTGAGCTTACTAAGTGATTTGTTACAAAAAAAGTCCAACGGCACCGATATGCTCACCCTTGTGGGCAATAATGGTAAAACTGCCCAAATTCCGCGCACCCTGGTGACGGCTCTTACAGCAGAAATCACCATTCCCATGAAGGAAAAGCCCGATGATTTCTTTGATCATACAGATCTTTTGGACTTTCCGGGATATCGCTCGCGTGAACAATACAGCGATGTGCGCCGTGAATTGCAGCGCGATGGAGCCTTGGAAACTCTCTTTTTACGCGGAAAAGTGGCCTATCTTTTTGAAAGATATTGCGCAGAAAAAGAGCTCACAAGCATGCTCCTTTGCGTGGGGCCCAGCAATCAAAATGTGAAGGACTTACCGCGTGCTGTACAGTATTGGATTGCCAGCACACATGGTGAAACTCCGGAACGGCGTGCTCAGTCTAATTCCAGTCCAGCACTTTTCTTTATCCTTTCCAAAATGGATGTGGAGTTTACCAAAAATAAGGGAACACCTTCCGTCAGTGAGCGTTGGACCGTGCGCTTTAATGCTTCTTTGTTGGAACCTTATGGACAAAGTTACGATTGGCCCACCAATTGGGATGGAAAAAAAGCCTTTAATAATGTGTTTTTGTTACGCAACCCCAACGTATTCAACGATGCTATTTTTGACTATGACGGCGATAAAGAAACAGGAATTCGCCCCGACCAAGAAAAGCATGTGGAAGAATTACGCCAAGCCTTTTTGTCTTCCCCGCATACCCAAAATCACGTGGCTGATCCAGAAAGAGTTTGGAACGCTGCCATGCAATTAAATGATGGCGGCATAAGCCTTTTACGCACTGCCCTGCGCCCCTTGTGCAATCCATCCCTCAAGCGTGAACAGATTGCTGTGACCTTGGCCCAAACCATGGAAAAAGTGCAAGCTGTTCTTGGACCGCATTATAAAAGTGACGATAAAGAAGAAGAACGTAAGCGTAAGGACGCATTAGCTCGTAAGCTGGCAGGTATTTTAGCTAAAATCATCGAATCTCAACGCTTTGGTGAATTCTTACGTGCTTTTCAGGTACTTGATCACGACTTGCATGCCCTGTACTTTAAGGCTGAGCAAGAGCGCCTCCATGAGGGTGAAAATGGTGCCGCTGTGGTGGGTGAAAGAGTGGTTGCAGATTCTTTATTGGACGATCTTTTCGATGGGCCAGACCCTGATGAAAGCGAAAGCGTACAAGATGACACACCTCAAGTGACCATGTACCAAGACGAAGCCTCACGCTTCACGGATATTGTTATTCAATTTTGGATTGAGCAAATGCGTGAGCTTTCAGCCAATGTAAAGGCGCAGCAATACTTTAAATTTCCTGAGCGTGAATGGAATCAGCTATCGCATGAATTTATTCTTGCCTTGGGACGTTGCCAAGTGGCCGCCAAAATGACTGAAGCTCAGCGTCGTGTATCCAGTTATGGCAATATGGCCAGAGAGCAACTTGTATGGAAACAAGTAAGCCTTGCGGCAGACACATTAAATGCTTTTGTGAGCTGGCTCGGTTTAGATCCACGTTTTAATGATCAAAGCGAGCGCACCATACTTATAAAAGGCAACCCCATAACAGTATTTGCACCGCCCAAACCTCACTCTTTGCCCTTCTTGGCTGAAGAAGCAGTGCCTTATGATCGCACATATTATCAAGACTGGCTTAGGGCCTTTGTACATACGCTACAAGCCAATGTGGATTGCGCAGAAGGTGGAACACTTAATCGTGAACAAAACGCTCTCTTGGGCGAAATTTTACAGCAATATCAAATGCCAGTTCTCTAAAATAAGGAAATATCATGTCAGTAGAATTTATTCCGGATCCCCATAAAGGCCCAGGCCATGGCATCATTACTGTAAGCCCCTTAACGTGTGATGTACAGCCCACCTTCTCCTTAACCAATGCATCTACACAAGATTGTCTCTCTCCTGAGGGATGGCAAAGTGCAGAAGTATTTCTGCACCCTCAAGCATGGGATTGCACCAATGAACAATTGCGTCTCTCCGTGGGGCCTGACGTGGTGGATCATCTGGACAGCCTTGATTTGTACAGATTGCAAATTAAAGAAGCTACCGGAAATATTACCATATATACGCTTGCCATATCAGACATTATCCATTCATCCATGACAGGTGGGCAGGGTATGGGACTTGTGCAAATGGCAGCACCTGTGACACCCGTTGTGGAAAAAGAGCCAGAGCCAACTCCACAACCAGAGCCGGCTCCTGAGTCAGACCCATTGCCTGAAATGACCATGGCACAAGAGGAACCTGTGAAAAAAAACATGCTCCCTATAATCCTTGGCGTAGTGCTTCTTTGTGCTCTTTTGGGTGCAGGGCTTTGGTGGTATCTTTCTCAGCAAGATGTTGAACAGCTGCCAGAAACGACACAAAGTGAAGAAGTACAACCTGTCTCAGAGGAAAGTGACGCACAAAAGGCAGAAGAAAATACGCAAGATGCCGCACAGCCACAAGAAGGTGAACAACAACCTTCTGTTGAAAATGCCGATACATCTTCTGCACAAAGCGGTGCAACCGCCCTTAGCCCCATGGATTCTGCTCGCGAACTTTTACGCCAAAACGATTCTGGGGAGAAAAGTCATACCTTAGCCACGAGCTTACAAGCACAAGCACAAAACGATGCTAAGGCACAAGATGCAGTCTTTTTACTCTTTGAAGATGCCGCTCAAAAAGGTGTCTCCACAGCCATGACGGCTTTGGCTGGATATTATGACCCAAGTCACGAAGGTGCCAAAGGTAGCATTAGCCCCGATCCACAAGAAGCCTATGCATGGTATACCAAGGCCGTACAAGCTGGCGATGCTTCTGCCAAAGAACATTTAGTACGTTTACAAACATGGGTCACGCAAGAAGCGGAAAAAGGCGATGCCACTGCTAAAAACCTTTTACAAATGTGGAAATAAGGATAGTTTTCTTTATATGTTACGTTATATTTGTCTTATAAGTGCCTTGCTTTGTGTTTTTTCGAATCAAAGCCACGCTCTAGAAGCAACTACGCAAACATCTTCTAAAGGTGTGTTGCAACTATGTGTTGTGGATAATAGTCCTCCCTATGTGTTTTTTGATAGTACACACAAAAGACATGGATTTGATATGGATGTGCTTGAAGCTTTAGAGTTGCCTTATCACCTTGAATTTACTTCCACTGATATGGCTACAGGGCTTGCCATGCTAGATCAAAATAGCTGCCAAATGCTTCTGTTAAGCACCTTAATAACGCCTGAATTGGAAGAAAGGTATTTTATTTCTCGTTCACATTTGCAATCCAATATAAAAGCTCTTGTCTTGAAAGAAAGTCCTTTACAAAATGTAGAAGCCTTGTCATTTAGCATTCTAGGTGTGTTGCGCGGCTCTTCAGCGGAAAAATTTGCCTTTGAAGAGCTAAAAGATAGTACCATTATTGCTCTTAAGCATAAGAAAACTTTGTTTGATTTGCTTTTGAGTGGAAATGTTGAAGCTTTGCTGGGTGATGAACTTAATCTTCGTCCCTTGGAAGAACACTACAAACAAATACATCTGCTTAAAGAATCACTTCAAGTATTACATTATGGCTATGTATTTTCTAAAGAGAATGAAGCGCTTAGCGCAGAAGTTTCAGCTCGTTTGGAACAAATACAACAAAGTATGGCACTCACCAAATTGTATGATAAATGGTTTGCCAAAAGAAATATTGCCGATATTCAAGAACAATAAAGAGAATTAACTATTATGTGGGAGTTACCTCATGCGTAAATTTGTATGTACACTTGTAACTATGTCTTTGCTATGCGTTGCACATATGTCAGCCTTGGCAGCCACCCCTCTCTTGCAAGAGGGTAAAAAATCGCTGTATCAACGCGTCATAAGTCACCCCAATGCACATTTACTACAAAACCCCAATACTTCAGCCTCTGTGGTACAGGAAAATATAAAACCTTTCACTGTACTTTATGTCTATGGTAAACAAGAAGGTTGGCTTCACGTGGGTCCTCTGGGTACTGGCCCACAAGGCTGGCTTGAAGAAGCTAAATCCACAGCTTGGAATCAATCTTTAACCTTACTTTTTACAGATAGAAGTTCACGCAATCCCTTGCTCTTTTTCAAAAATGAGCAAGGTCTTATGGATATTTGCACTTCCACCCAAATGGAAAAAAAATTAGCTGATATTCAAAAGGCCGTTGTGGCAAAAGATACCACGGTGCTGGATGCTTCCAATGTGGTAGCCACAGAACCTTCTGAAAAAGAAGGGGCCGTGGATGCCAACCGTTTTTATCTCATGCCCATTTTGGCCATGAATGATCCTTTTGAAGGGGTAAAATTCTTGGAAGTGGCTTCCATAGATCCAGGTGCCACCAAGGATGCAGAAAAAAAATCCTCTCCACGCACAGCCATTGCTTTTGTTATCGATACTACCATTTCCATGAAGCCTTACATTGACCAAAGTCTTAATGTTATACGTTCGGTGTATGATCAATTGGAAGAAGTTAAATTACACGACGATGTGGCCTTTGGCGTGGTGGCTTTTCGTAGTAGCCCAGAAGCTAAGCCTGGCACAGAATACGAAAGCCGCGTGGTCAGTGATCTGGTAACGGCAAAAGATCGTACCATGCTAGAATCAGAATTGGCTAAAGTAAAAGAGGCCAGCTCTTCCACCCACACCTTTACGGAAAACTCCCCTTCCGGCATAAAAATGGCTTTAGACAGTCTTTCTTGGGGTGAGTACAATACGCGCATGCTTATTGTCATCACTGATGCCGGTCCACTCCCCCCCACAGATCCTTATGCCACGGTGAAAATGGATATGCCAGAGCTTGCGGACTATGCGCGCACCAAGGGTGTGCGAGTTTCTGCTTTGCATATTAAATCTCCCAAAGGAAAGAAGGACCATGGCCAAGCTGAGCAAGCCTATCGTTTATTGACCCGTCTATCTGATAATCGCTCAAACTATCTCTCCGTTAATGCCGCAACGGTGCAAGAAGGGGTAAAAAACTTTGACATCGCTTCCACAGCCCTTACTTCTGGCATTGTAACCATGGTACAAATGACGCTTGATGGTAAACTCATCACAAAGCCAAGCACAGAACAAAGTAAAAATTTATCGGCCGAAGAGGAAGCTAAAAACATGGCTGCAGCCTTGGGCTACGCCATGCAATTGGAGTTTTTTGGTAAGGTAAATGAAGCTCGCGCTCCTTCCGTAAAGGATTCTTGGATTGCCGATATGGACTTACAAAAACTTGCCAAAGGCGAGCAAGCCTCCACAGTGGAAGTGGCCGTATTGCTTACAAAAAACCAATTGAATGACTTAAGTCAACAGCTTAGCATTATTATTGATAACGCTGAACGCACCAAAAAAACGGATGCTAAAGATTTCTTCCAAGGTATTTTGTCCGCTTCAACACGTGCGGCTCGTGACCCCAACAGCCCCATGCCTCAAGGGCAAAATCTTTCACAGCTGGGAGTGCTTGGTGAATTTTTAGAAGGACTTCCTTACAAAAGTGATATTATGTTATTGCGCGAAGAAGATTGGTATCGCATGAGTATTGGTCAACAAACCACTTTCATTAATAGATTAAAATCTCGCTTAGCTCGTTATGAAGAATACGACAAAGATCGTAGCCAGTGGGAAAGTTTTGGTGCCACCAATCCCGGCGATTGGATGTACCGTGTACCTTTAACCATGTTACCATAACAGCAGTTGTAGCGTAGTTATTTTGGGGGATGGTTGTGTATAAAAGCAAATCATCCCCTTTTTCATATGGCGCCTTGCGCTTAAAAAATAAAGTACGAAAATGATGAAAACTATCATAGATATACAAAACATACATAAAAGTCATGGCTTGGGCGAAGGCTTTTCTTTGCATGTGCAGGATTTTCATGTTGCACGCGGAGAACTAGTGGCCTTGGTGGGGCCCAGCGGTTGTGGTAAAAGCACAGCATTGGATATTTTATCCACAGCCCTTGAACCGCAGTTGGAGGCAAATAGTATTTTTTCTTTTTGCCCTTTGGATATGCCTTTGGACATTGTCACCTTATGGAAAAAAGGACAACAAGGCACCCTTGCGCAGTTACGCCAAAAGCATATTGGTTATATTTTACAAACGGGTGGCTTACTCCCTTTCTTAAATGGTCTTGAAAATATAGCCCTTTGTTGTACACAAAAACAACATAGAGAATATCTTGAACAATTGGCTGAACAATTGGATATTTCACATCTTTTACAAAAAAAACCTGCTCAAATGTCTGTGGGTGAAAGACAACGCTTTGCCATTGCTCGTGCCCTTATCCATGAACCACAGCTTATTTTAGCCGACGAACCTGTGGCATCTTTAGACCCTTATAATGCACAAATGGTACTTGAGCTTTTCACATCCATAGCGCGTGAAAAACAAATTTCAGTGGTGATGGTGAGCCATTTTCCAGACACGGCCAAGGCAGCCGGATTTCGTTTGGTAAGTACAAAAGTTACTCGAGAAGAGGGACGTATTTATGCTCACTTAAGCGATATAAATATACAAGAAAGCCCTCCAAAACCTGTGACTATTCGTGGTATAGCCCCTGTGGGAAGCCTTGGTAAAGGGAGTGGTACATGTTAGCAAAATCTTGTCTTCTTGCGTATAAAGATTATTGTCACGAAAGATTATTATCCGCATGCGCTGTCCTATCTTTGGCCGCTGTACTTACTCCACTGTTGGTTCTCTACGGGGTAAAATATGGCATCATCACCACCATGACTGACAGATTGCAAAACAACCCTCATAATTTGGAGATTATTCCTGTATCCAGCGGAAACTATACTCCCACGTGGATTCAAGAAATGGCACAAAATCCTCATGTGGGCTTTATCTTGCCCAAAACACGCTCCATTGCCGCCACCATGGACATACGCCTTTGGGGGGAAAGTAATATGTTAAAACGTATTACCGCTTCCCTAGAACCCACAGGCCCCGGTGATACTTTACTTGAGCCGTATATACCTGCATTGGAAGACTCTTCAGTTGTGGAAAAAAAGAAACAGCAAAAAGACGTTGCTGAAAACACCTCTAAAGAAAAAGATAGGGCTGAAACAGCCACGGAAAACCCATCCAAGGCTGTCTTTACGCAAAAGCCAGATGATGCCTTTAGTATCACCCTTTCGGCTGAAGCCGCTCGCAAGCTAGGAGCCACGACCCATAGTCTTTTGCAAGGGCAGGTGGAAAGATTACATAAGGGCAAAGTGGAGCGTGCCACTGTGCGCCTATGGGTGCGTGCGGTACTCCCCTTAGCCATACAGCAAAAAGATGTGGCCTTTGTACCCTTAGCTCTCTTAGAAGCCACGGAAGATTTTCGCGATGGGCGTCAACCTTTGGAAGATGCTCGTTTAAGCAAGGAACAAGGCTGGACAGGAGATCCCGTCCCCAGCACAGAACGCATATATCCGGCTTTTCGTTTATATGCCAAAAACTTGGATGCTGTTACGGCATTGCGCAGTTATTTTGCCGAAAAATCCATTGATGTCTATACCAAAGCAGAAGAAATCGCCACGGTAAAAGCTCTGAATACATCACTTAATCTTATTTTTGCCCTCATTGGTAGTACTGCGGCTTTGGGCTTTTTAGCTTCCACAGCAAGTCATGCCTTGGCGGCCGTTCGCCGTAAAGAACGCTATCTTGGTATTTTGCGTCTTGTGGGTTATGATGGCATGGACATTATGATTTTTCCGCTCTTCCAAAGTTTTTTAACGGCGGTGTTGGGCTCCGCTTTGGCAGCAACTCTTTATGGACTTGCGGCGTATTTTATTGACTATCTTTTTGCGCAAAGTCGTCAAGATGCAGAAGAAATATGCTCTTTACCACCAGAGCACTTTGCTTTGGGTTTTTGTATTGTTCTTGCTTTATCGCTTATGGCTACCTTTATACCAGCCACAAAAGCTGCTAAAATAATACCTTCGGAGGTTATTCGTGATATTTAATTCTACCATCATACGCGTACTCGGTGCATGCCTCATGAGCTCTCAGCTGCTCATTGCTCCGGCATACGCAGCTTTAACCCTCAAAGGCAGTGCATCCTCCGAAGAAGGTTTTAACCCTGCACCCGCCGTGGGAGATATTGGCTTACCCATGCCTTGCGATATGTCCATGATGTTTAAAATTGTGGGCGTACCTGCCAAAGGTTTTTTATGGGATATGAGCACACGCTTTGGGTATGATAATGCCAAAAGTGAAGACCGAGCCTATTACGACAGTCGCCATACAACAACTCTAGCTGCTCCATTTGCTCAAAAGGACTTACCAAGCGCTTGGCAGGCCCATGCTCCCAAGGGAGACTACCTGTATTATCTTATGGGTAAATATGAAGTGACAGGCTTACAGTGGGATGCTGTTATGCAGGAAACCTGCCCTGCTCCTTCGGCTGAAAATGTTCGCCCCAAGACTGATATTACGTGGTATGAAGTCATGACATTTACTGAAAAATATATGACATGGCTTTTGAAAAATCATCCTCAAAGCTTACCTGCTTTTTATAATGATACGCGCAATGTGGGCTATTTGCGCCTACCCACAGAAGTGGAATGGGAATACGCTGCCAGAGGTGGACATACCACCACAGCACAACAATTTTTAGAGCAAGACTTTTTTCCCTTGGAAGAGGGTGAAGATTTTGGCAATTATGCTGTTTTTCGTCCAGAAACGGCCACTCGTATTGAAGAAAATCCTTTGCGCATAGGTTCACGCAAAGCCAACAAATTAGGACTCTACGATACTGCCGGAAATGCGGCGGAAATGGTTATGGATGTGTTTCGTTTTTCTTTAGGTGGTCGCCTGCACGGCTCAGCTGGCGGATATATTCGTAAAGGCGGAAGCTTTCTTTCCGGTTTAGAAGAAATTTATCCTGGTAGACGTGAAGAAGTAGCTTTCTTTCAAGTGGATGGCCCTGTTTCTTTACGAGATATGGGCTTTCGATTAGCCTTATCCGGCATCAATACCCCTGGCGGAAATAGACAAGAAGTCTTACAAAATGAATGGGCAAAAGCCGGTGAACAAAGTGCCCTTTTGCTCAATACTCAAAATAATCCTTTGGATGAAATTGATCGTCTTATTGCCCATAGTACCGATGAAACAGAAAAGAAAAACTATCAGCATCTACGTAATATACTAAAAGAAAACAATATTGCTTTTGAAAGACAACAAATGCTTACGGCCACATCTGAGATTCGTAATATGGCCTTTCTCATTGAGTCGGTGCAAAATTTTGCTTCACGCATTGCCATCATCAAAGGCGCCATTGCCAACTTTGAAAGGGTGAAAAAAGAAGGTGCCAAAAAGGGCATCTCCACCACCGCCGATAGTAGTATCAAAAAGGCACGTGAGGGCATTGCTGATTTTGAAAGTGCCATTAAACAAACCACACAATTTTATAAAACCAAAGTGGAAGACTTGCGCGCTCAAGATACAACCTTAATTAACGAAGCTTTGGCACAAGTTAAAAAAGATTTAAATGCCACCAAGGATACGTTTAACCAAGATATGTTGAAAAATCTTTTGCTCTTTGAAAGACATTTATTGGCTTTGCGTGCCAATAATTATAAAGCCTTAACCATAGAACAATTACAAAAAGATATACTCAAAAAATAAGGAGCGTTACATGAAAAACATAGGTTGGATAGGAACAGGTATTATGGGGCTTTCCATGGCCTTGCACTTACGCAAGGCTGGCTATGAACTCACCATCTACAGCCGTACCAAGGAAAAAGCCGCTCCTTTATTGGAAATGGGTGCCACATGGGCTCAAAGCCCTAAGGAGGTAGCAGAAAAATCCGATGCTGTATTTTCCATTGTGGGCTTTCCCAGTGATGTGGAAGAAATCATGTTGGGAGAAAAAGGGGCTTTAGCTGGGTTAAAGCCTGGCGGTATTGTGTGCGACATGACCACTTCATGCCCCAAGTTGGCAGAGCGCATCGCCATGCAAGCCTCTCAACAAGGTTGTTTTTCCTTAGATGCTCCGGTGACAGGCGGTGATGTGGGCGCTAAAAATGCCACTCTTTCCATTTTTGTGGGCGGTACTAAGCAAACTTATGACGCACTACTTCCTTGTTTTGAAAAAATGGGAAAAACCATTGTGCATTGCGGAGATTCCGGACTTGGCCAAAAGGCAAAGTTAGCCAATCAAGTGGCCATAGCAGGGGTTATGTTTTCCGTATGTGAATCCCTCCTCTTTGCTAAAGAATGCGGATTAGATGTGGCCACATGGCGCGAAACCGTTGTGAACGGCGCCGCCGGTAGCACTGCCATGAACGTATTAGGTAAACGTCTCGTGGATAAAGACTATAGTCCGGGATTTTTTGTGGAGCATTTTCGTAAAGATCTTGGCTTGTGCATAGACGAATGCCGTCGCATGAACTTAAGTCTTCCCGGCCTTACCATGGCAGAGCAAGCCTATAGATTGCTTGAGGCTCAAGGCCACGGCAAAGATGGCACACAGGTGCTCATTCAAGGCCTTGCTAGGCTTTCAGCAAAAGAATGGTAGGGTAAAAAATCATAAGCCTCTTGATTAACGATATTTAAGAGGCTTATGATTAAAAAAGCTAAAAACACAGTGATATTATTTTTTTGCTGACAAAAGACGTTCTTGATAGATGGCTACAGCTTGCGCTGTGTGGGTAAGGCCATGATAAAAAGAGAATAAAGCCAAAATTTTTTCCGCTTCATATTCTCGGAAAAGGCCCTCCTCACGTACAGTGGCAAAGCGAATGGCTCTATCTTCCACAAGAGCTTGTAAAGGCAAAGGTGCGGGCTGGTTTTGGTCAGCCATCCAGCGTAAGGTATTGGTTAAAGCTTCGGCCACTTCTACAATAATTTTACCAATATCTTCATTTACCTCTACCCCTCCTTCCGTCTCTAAAGCATCCATCATGGTGGAAATATACATGCGCAATTCATCCAAAAGCCGTACACTATGCGGCAAAAGTGGATACTCTCTATAAATGTGCGCCAACTCGTAGTTGCGCACTTTATAAAATTGTTGTGTGTTATTACTTATTTGATTCAGTAATCGAAACATGGAGCGCTGCGATACCTTGCGCTCTCTATGCAAAATATCATGGGTCATTTTTTCTATGAGATCTGCCGTTTGCGTGAAATGCGTGCGTGTAGCATTTTGCACTTCCGCCGCCGCAGAAGCTGGCCATAACAGTCCTGAAATCAATAAAGCAGACATACTGCCTATGGCCATTTCCAACACACGATTGAGCGCAAAAACTAATATACCGGAGTCTTGCTCATAGCCAAGGAGCAACACAAAAACGGCTGTGACGCCGGCAGAACGAAAACGCTCTTCCCATAACTCCATAAAAGCACAAATGGGCACCACAATGGCAATGCCCATGACACGTCCCTCTAAGGAATGTGGCATGAGCACTGAAAAAGTAAGCCCCATGAAGGCTCCAAAAAAAGTACCGAAAAGGCGCAGTAAGCTTATCTCCAGCGAAGAAGACATATGTATCTGCATGACCATAAGGGTAGCAAGCGGTGCCCATAGACTATACTCTAACTGTAAAAGCTCCGCCGATACATAGGCCAAAATACAAGCCAAGGTTACTTTAATACTGTAACGAAAATTCCTTTTTGTAGAAGCTTTTATGAACTTCTCTGGTAAATTATACCAAGAGTTAAAACTAAAAGCATGGGAAGAGCCCATAAAAAAGGAGCGAAACCACGTGGAAAAAAAACCGTGAACTTTGCGCTTACTTGCCATGAAATTTCCTTTTTTTAGCTCTCCTTATCAACAGCTGTATCGGGTGTATAGGCTGTAATCAAGTGAGATAGTTTATCTAAATTTGCTTCAGTATCAAACATGCGGCTTACACGTTCCTTGGCATTTTGCGCCATGCGCAAGGCATTTTCTCTATCTGCCACCATGGTTTGCACCGCTTGAGCTAAGGCTTTTACATCTCTTTCAGGTACTAATAGCCCTGTTTCACCATCAATAACTGCATCTTTCATACCAGCAATGTCAGTACCTATGACAGGTAAACAATGGTGCATGGCTTCCATGACCACGTTTGGCAAACCATCGGAGCAAAGTACTTTCTCTTTTACAATACTTGGCATAACAAAAATATCACTTTCCATTATGTGACGTGAAATACCATCATGGGTGACAAAGCCAAGCATGTTGACTTCTTGTTCAAGCCCCAGATCTGCTATACGCTTTTCCAATTTGGAACGCCAAGCCCCATCTCCAATGATGGAAAGCTTTACCTTAACACCACTATCTTTGAGCAAATGTACTGCATCAATAAGGTAATGAAAGCCTTTTGTTTCAATAAGACGTCCAATGGCTAACAATTTATAAGGTGCCTGCATGGGGACAAAGGCTTTTGGGCAATTTTGCATGGTAGCCACATTATACACAAGGTAGAGTTTGTGATGTTCACTGGCGGGCACAAAAGACTCTAAGTATGGAATATTAAAGCGTATATTTGCACGTGCAAAAGCACAATCCATGAGTTTTTCTTGTAAAAATCCATCCGGTGGACGAATGTCTCCGGCATGCACCGAAAAAGAATACGGTATGCCGTCAAGTTTATGCACCACCCATGCCGCTGTGGCAGGACCATTGGCCCATGCAGCGTGCATATGCTCAATACCAAGGGCCTTACAACGTTCAGCCAAATAAAAACCAGCAAAAGCGGCCCATATGCTTTCTAAATGCATTTCTGCATTACGCCATCGTTTAAAAAGAAGCGTGCGCAATAAAGAAGCACTTTTTTTAGGCTCTCGCATGAGACGTTTAGCCGTGGCCCAAAGAATGCGTCCCGTATTTGCCATGCCAAAATGTTCTATGGGTACAGCAGTGTCCCGAATGTGTGGCGCCAAGTTTTTATTTTTTCGAGCATAGAGTGTTATGACAGAAAGAGGCAACTGTCTTTTATATAAACCTTCAATTTCATAAAAAACAAAAGTCTCCGAGGAAAGAGGAAACCAATGTGATAAAAACAGCGTACGAGGAAAAGCTTTATCCGTGGGTGGCATGGCCTTTCCTAATCCATCAATATTTTCAAGCATGTCATATCCTTTTAGGCATATAATCAAAAAAATTTCTAGTATCTAAGACTTGGTCTTGTATGCTGAAAAATGCGCCTTGGCAATATCTCACATATCGCCCCAAAATATATATTTTCATAGCTAACTATTATGAGTAGGTAAAGTATTTTAATATAACATTTTTTATCAATATCATTAAACATAGCCAAATTTTAAGGTAAAAAGACTGCTAATGTAACTGTTTCCACATGACTTGCTTTAGCAACCTTTTATGATTATATTTGTGACTTAGCTATGTTATGCTTCATGCCGTAAAATGCACTTTTGAAAAATAAGGACATTCCATGCAATTATCCATCGATTATTCCTCCATTACGCAGATTTTCAACAAGGCACAAGAGCAAGGACGCGATTACCTTTTTGAGTATGAAGTATATGAAATTCTTGCCCTATCCGGCGCAGAAACACCCCCGAAAACTCTTGTCATCCCTAGGCATTCTCGCCCCACTGAAGATGATTTGTCAGGCTTTCATGGTGACAAAATCGTACTAAAAATCGTCTCCCCCACCATCGTGCACAAAACAGAAGCTCAAGGCGTACGTATTGTCCCCTTAAATGCTGATACCGTGCGTGCGGCTGTACGACGTATGTTTTATGAAGTGCCAGAAACCTTTGCAAGCCTTGTGGAAAGACATAGTCATTACGCCCCTGAAAAATATCAAGGCCTCAAGGGAGATGATTTACTTTTTGCCATTCAAAAAGATGTGGTTGGGGTTATGCTCACACAATATATGCCGCCGGATTCCCATGCCTTTGGCAATGAACTCATTGTTGGCCTGCGCCATAGTAGAGAGTTTGGCACCATCATCAGCGCTGGCCTTGGGGGCACAGACACTGAGCTCTATGCCAAACGTTTTCGCAAAGGCCAAGCCATTGTGGCTGCCTCGGTGGAAATGATGGATGGAGAAGCCTTTTTTCATCTTTTCCGTAAAACCATCTCATATCAAAAACTTGCCGGTTATACTCGCGGACAAAAGCGCATTGTCAGCGATGAACAACTCATGGAGTGTTTTGCTTCCTTCATTGATATGGGAAAATACTTTTCCACACAAAATCCCAATGCACCGTTTATTATAGAAGAGTTAGAAATAAACCCCTTTGCTTTCAAAGACTATTTAATGATTCCTCTGGATGGGCTCTGTCGCTTCTCCTTGCCTCAACCTGCAAAACAAGGACGTCCCATACATAAAATTCACAATTTGCTTCACCCGCAAAGCATTGGTATCATGGGTGCTTCTGCCAGTCGTAAAAACTTTGGACGTATTATCTTGGATAATATTAAAGAGTCTGGCTTTGCAGAAGAAAATATTACCCTCTTTCATGAAAAAGAAAGCTCCATTGAGGGCATACAATGCTTACCCCATATACAAGCCTTATCTCAGCCTTTGGATCTTTTGGTCATGGCTGTGGGCGCAGAAACCTTGCCAGAGCTTGTGCCAAGCATCATTGAAGAAAATGCTGCGCATTCGGTAATGCTCATTGCCGGCAGCATGGGCGAGACAGATGAGAGCGTGGAAAGGGCAGAAAAAGTTATGCATGCCATCGAACAAGGTCATACCAAGGACGATGGCGGCCCCATCTTTTTGGGGGCCAATTGTATGGGCGTTGTCTCGCGTCCTGGGATATATGATACGTGGTTTATTCCCAAGGACAAATTTCCATCTTTTGGCGATAAAAAAATGCATAGGGCGGCACTCATTAGCCAAAGTGGTGCTTTTATGTTGCATCGTATGAGCCAGATGCCATCGCTTTCTCCAGCCTATATGATTTCCATGGGCAACCAATCAGACCTTACCCTTGGAGACATGCTCACATATTTTAGCACACAAGAACACGTGGATGTTATTGCTGTCTATGCCGAAGGTTTTAAAGATGGCGACGGTTTAAGCTTTGTGCGTGCAGTGCAAAGAGCCGTTCATGCTGGTAAAATGGTTATTTTTTATAAAGCTGGGCGCACTGTAGAAGGAAAAAATGCCACCAGCGGGCACACGGCATCTCTTGCCGGTGACTATATGGTTTGCGAAAGTTGTGTGCGTGAAGCAGGTGCCATCGTGGCCCGCACGTTTACAGAATTTCAAAATGTATTCATGCTAGCGGAACATTTGCACCATAAGCATATTGGGGGGAGGCGTCTTGCGGTGGCCAGCGGTGCTGGCTTTGAAGCTGTGGGCATGGCCGATTCCATCCAATCTGATGAATATAGCATGACTTTAGGAAACTTTAGTGTAAGCTGCACAGAAAAAATACGTGCTATCTTAGAAGAAAACAAGCTTTCAAAACTTGTAACAGTGCAAAATCCTTTGGATATCAACCCTGCCTCCAATGACAAGGTGCACATAGACATTGCTAAAGCTTTACTTGAAGATGCAGGCATTGACGCTGTGGTGTTAAGCTTTGGTCCTTTATCACCTGTCACGCATACCCTAGCACCCGGCACAGGCCCATTGGCGTATGATACGGAGCAAGGCATGGTCCCCTTGGCACAACAACTCATGGAAAATTTACCACAAAATTGCATAAAACCGCTCATTGGCATAGTGGATGGCGGCGCTTTATTCCATGCTTATAGACAAGCACTCGTACAAGTGGGCGTGCCTATTTTTAGTGTTTGCGATGAAGCCATAGCCGCATTATCTCTCTATATGGAAGCTAGGCTCAAAAGCCAGCAATGCTCGTGCTCACAAGTGTAAATACTTTAGAAGGAAATGGCCATGAAAAGGCATATAGGTATTTTATTGGGCATATTGTCTCTTTTTTGTCTTGCTTGCTCAGCCCAAATGCAAACAAATTCTGTAGAAAAAGTACGCCAAGACATAGAGGCCATACAAGTAAACCAAGGCTTTATTGAGCGTAAATTACACACGAGCACATTTTCACTTTATGCCCTCTTGCGTCCTGCACATGCCATCACCGATACAATACATGTTTATATAGAAGGTGATGGTTTAGCATGGCTAACTCGTCATAAGCCCTCTAAAGATCCCACGCCCACCAAAAGCACCACGCTTGATTTGGCAAAACATGACCCAAGCAACAATGCTGTATTATACTTAGCCAGACCTTGCCAATACATGTCATCGGATGCCATAGACCTATGCTCCCAAAAATATTGGACATCGCATCGATTTGCGCCGGAAGTTATTCAAGCCTTAAACGAGGCCATAGATCAAATAAAGACAGAAGTACAAGCTAAGCACGTGATACTTATTGGATACTCTGGTGGTGGTGCGGCGGCGGCTTTAATGGCTTCTCGTCGTTCCGATGTGGTTTTTCTTGGTTCAGCCGCCGGTAATTTAGATATTCATGGCTGGACCGCTTGGCATAAGGTAAGTAAATTGAAAGGTTCACAAGATCCCATGCGCATTACGCATACTATACAACATATTCCGCAACGCCATGTGAGTAGTTATGACGACAGTATAGTCCCTCCACAAATAAGTAAGAACTTTTGTGATGCATTACAAAGACCAGAATATTGCCAGCAAGTTTCAGGCATGTCCCATGGTGGAGATTGGTATGCCATGTGGAACTATAACTATAAATAACGCTTTCTCACCATGGAGGCTCATATGTTTAGAGAAATAGAACGAAAATTCCTTGTACTGGGGGAAGCTTGGCGCTCTCTAGGCACTTCTTTTGCTTTTTGCCAAGGCTATATATACTCTTCCGAACAGTGCTTTGTACGTATTCGTACTGAGGGAGATAAAGCCGTACTCACCATTAAAGGCCCCAAAAGCGGTATCGGACGTCCCGAATTTGAATACCCCATCCCCATGGAAGATGCTCAAGAGCTTTTAGAAACGCTTGCACATAAACCCCTCATATACAAGATTCGATACAAAATACCTGTGGGAAAACATATTTGGGAAGTGGATGAATTTTGTGGAGATAATGCTGGACTTATTGTGGCAGAAATAGAATTAGAAAAGGAAGATGAAAACTTTGTGAAGCCTGAATGGATAGGCAAAGAAGTGACTTTTGATGCGCGTTATCGCAATGCAGCTCTTGCTCGCCATCCCTATAGTCAATGGGACGACGAGCAAAAAAAGGGATAATTTAACGACCTTCCATCTTTAAAAGCGTATCCAGTACTTTTAAATCTGCAGAAAAATCGTCAATATCATTGCGCAAAAGACTTTTATGCTCATGACTAAAGGCTTGTTCTAAGCGTACAAGCACCTCTTTACTATTTTGTAAAGCGGTATCAATATCCTCGCTGGCATTGCTATTGGCTCTGGCAGATCCTGCCAAGCGACAATAATTTTCCAACACAGAATGCGTAGCAGGTAAGTAGCGACGTAAAAACTTTTCTCCGGGCTCTGTGTCTCTTTTATCTTCTTGCATGCAAAGCACAATGGCTTCAGCCGACTGTATGAGAGCCTGTGTGGAAGTTTGCATGCTTTTAGGTAAAAGTAATTGCTTGGTACGCAATTTTGCAATGGATGCTTTATACTCTGCCAAGCGTGCGGCTGCTTGTTGTGCTGAAGCTTGAGCCACGGTGGAAGCCACATGTGCCATTTGTTCTTTTGCAGCATGTACAGCTTGTTTTTTCTTTTCTAATTTGGTGCGTAATTCCCAAAAGGCCATGCCAAGCACAGAAATAAGTGCAAAAGAGCCCAGTAAAAAAACTATGCTGGAGGATGTGGCCAAAAATTTTAGTGCCAATGGCACAAGAAAAACAGCGGTGCCCCATTCAGTACCCATGGAAAAACGCTTCATGAAAAGCCTTTGCACCCAAGCCTGTGCACCACCCCAGAATACCGCTTCAGTGAGGGGTAATCCCAAAGCCAAGGAAAGCACCACTTGGCAAACACCAAGACCTGCCGGCACCAGCCAGTCTGGCTGTAAACGCGTTTCACGGGCCACAAGACAAATGAGTCCCACATACATGCCCAAAGCCGCAAAAGAGGGCACAAAGGACACCACCACCCCTGCACAGAAAAAAGCACTTACGTGCACCACTATGCGTAAGCCAAAGCCACGCACATCTTCCATAATTTTATCCATAAAAGAAAGGGATTGTTCTTTTTTTATAGGTTCTGACATGATTTATCCTTAGTAAAAAACTTTTATAATAAAATGAAGTGTTACGATGTGCCACCTTTTCTGTCAAGAAAAGTCCGTACTTTTACTTGAGTGTAGCAAAACCACTTGCCCTGCTCCACCTAAAGTAAAACGGCGCGCTTGTGGAATAAGTCCTTCTGTATGGCAAAACCCCTCTAAAGCACCGCCACCCATAAATTCTTTATACGTTGCATAATGCTCTCCGCCCACAAGGCACTCCACTCCATGCGCCAACCACGTGCTAGGTACATGTAAATTACGCTCCGCCAAGCAATAATCTGCAACAATAACATTGGACGCAACACGTAAGAGCTCTTGTATAAGCTTTCTACCTTGCTCCACAGGTAAAGTATGCAAAGCCATACAAAGTGTAGCTACGGTGACACTTTGCGTAGCTAGCGGAAGCTGTAGTGCATCACCTTGAATGATATAATGCTTCTGCTCCGCACTTTGATGCGATTTGTGTAGCCTTTTTTGCGCCGCATGAAGCATGGCAGGGCTTAGATCAAGCCCAAAACAAAACACATGGTTCAATTGTTTACTTTTATGCTGTAAAAAATCTAAAAAGCCCCCTGCTCCGCAACAGCAATCCAAAATGCGCACAGGTCGTAAAGATGAAACGTCTGCCACTTGATCTTTAAGTACATGGTCATAAATAACGTCATACACTTCTTGGCGCAGTCCTCGTAGTATGGGGCCCAAAAGAGGCTCATACAAAGACGCAGCTCTTTGCTCTATAAAGGTGCGCATGGTTTTATTTGCGCCGCCACAAGGAGGGAAAAAATATGTTCTTTTGCTGCATCCATGACAGGATCTTTGGGCAAGCTTTCAAAAATACTATGCAAATATCCTTCTTTTAACATGAGTTTTTTACTGGTAGCAAATTTCATATCGTGCACCCACGAACCAAGTAACAATTTAAAATCATTAATGTAGACTATATTTGCGTAGGATGCCAAACGATTTTGCATAATATCCTCAAGCATGGCAGGTGACCAACGCAAAGGCTCATCTTTAGCATAAAAAGTGACAGCATCGTGCTTTTTCTCACCTGGGGCACAAGGGGTAAATTGCTCCGCCATGACACGCAAGATGTCGAGCTTATCCGCATCTCGTATGGCACAAGTAATGCGTTTTAGCCCCATGTCCAGCCCTTGTGGCAAGGTAAAACGATTATGCATGGCCACGGCAGCCATGACTTGTTTACGCACATGAGGTTTTTCCCCTTGAAGAATACCTTCTTTTTTTAACACCTTTGCCCCGTGCAGAGCATGATTCACCGAGGCTGTGTCCCTAAAAGTATTATACAGATAAAATTGCTCAAAACGGCCTATATCATGGTACAAAGCCGCCAAAGAACACGCTCTTGCGTGTTCTTGGAGAACAGGTTCATATTGTATCAAAGTCTGTGTGTACTGTAAAACTCGCTGCGTATGTTGTATCTTTAAATGTAGCATGGATGCATCTTGTGTTTTTTCACAAAAACTTTGCGCATAATGTGTAAAAAAATCCTGATGCAATGTAATATCATTTTTCATGAAATATATGTACACGCTAGCCATTTAAGGTGCAAGGGCATTTTCCCCCATGGAGAAAGGCTTGAGCCTAAAAGCCCTTTATGGTATTTTGTTTTTTTCACCTTTCAGCCCCCAATATACCATGTCAGACTTTGTACATCTTCATTGCCATACGGAATTTTCTCTCCTGGACGGTGCCATTCGTCTTAAGGATTTATGCAATCGTGCCAAAGATTTTGGCATGCCAGCTGCCGCCATCACCGATCACGGAAACCTTTTTGGCGCCACGCATTTTTATAAGCAATGCAAAGATGTGGGCATAAAGCCCATTGTTGGTTGCGAAGTGTATGTATGTCACGACCATAAAGATAAAACTTCTGAGCTGGCTCGTAAAAGGCATCACCTTGTACTTTTAGCGCAAAATATCACTGGATATCATAACCTTGTGCGTCTTGTGACACAAGGCTATATGGAAGGGTTTCATTATAAACCACGCGTTGATAAGGGACTTTTGCGTAAATATTCTGAAGGCATCATCGCTCTTTCGGCATGTATTGCAGGTGAAATTCCCCGTGCCATTGAACATGGCGACATGGACAAAGCTCTTTTACTCACGCAAGAGTATGCCGATATATATCCCGATCGCTTCTATTTAGAATTACAAGTCAATGGGTTACAGCAACAAATCATAGCCAACAATGGCCTCATGGAAATAGCTGAAAAAACAGGTATTCCCTTGGTGGCCACCAACGACTGCCACTATCTTACGGCTGAAGATGTGGAAGCGCACTCTTTGCTTTTATGCATTCAAACGCAAACCAATGTGCATGACCCCAAGCGTATGCAATTTGATTCACATGATTTATATTATAAATCAGCAGAACAAATGCAAAAAGAGTTTTCACATGTGCCAGAAGCCATAAGTAATACCATACGCATTGCTGAACAATGCAATGTGGAAATGGACTTCAGTAAACACTATTTCCCCGTGTATGAATTGCCCGAGGAAATGACGCCAGCCATGGAGTTTCGCCGATTGGCAGAGGAAGGTCTTGCCAAGCGCATTGAACAACACCCCGACAAAGAAAGCCTTGATATACAGCTGTATGAAGAACGCCTTGAGCGCGAGCTTGGTGTTATCCTAGAAATGGGATTCCCTGACTATTTCCTTATAGTGCAAGACTTTATCAACTGGGCTAAACACAATAATATTCCCGTGGGACCCGGTCGTGGATCAGCGGCAGGCTCCTTGGTGGCTTGGGCTTTGCGTATTACCAACCTTGACCCCATTCCTTACAATCTCCTTTTCGAACGTTTTTTGAACATTGAACGCGTCTCCCTACCCGATATAGACGTGGACTTTTGCGAACGCCGTCGCGGTGAAGTTATTCAATACATGGTGCGCAAATATGGTGAAAACTCCGTAGCGCAAATTACCACCTTTGGTAAAATGAAAGCCAAGGCTGTCATCAAAGACGTGGGCCGTGCTTTGGGTTTAAGTTTTGCCGAAACAGATCGCATAGCTAAACTCATTCCGGAAGATCCTAAAATGACCGTCAAAAAAGCTTTGGACAACGAAGCGGATTTACGCACCATTTATGATACTGAACCCAGCATCACCAAGCTCATAGATACGGCCATGCGCCTTGAGGGCTTATCTCGTCACGCCTCCACCCACGCGGCTGGCCTTGTGGTTTCCGATAAGCCCATGAGTGAATATCTTCCTTTATACAAAGGAAAAAAAGGCGAACTTGTCACGCAATTTGATATGAAAATGGTGGAAAAAGTAGGTCTTGTGAAGTTCGACTTCTTGGGCCTGCGCACTATGACATTAATACAAGACACCTTGGATGCCATTGTACACCAAAAAAAGGAAGCACCCAATTTAGATACCCTGCCGCTCACCGATGCCGCCACCTATGAATTGTATGCCCGCGGCGACACAGATGGTATATTTCAGGTGGAAAGCTCCGGCATGCGTCAGTATTTACGACAGCTTAAGCCCAACTGCTTTGAAGATGTTATCGCCATGCTTGCCTTGTATCGCCCCGGCCCCTTAGGTTCAGGCATGGTGGATGAATTTATTAAGCGTAAACATGGCGAAGTGGAAGTGGTCTATCCGCACGAATCACTCAGTGATTGTCTTCGCGATACCTACGGTGTTATTGTTTACCAAGAGCAGGTGATGCAAATTGCGCAAATCATTGCCAAATACACCCTTGGTGGCGCAGATCTTTTGCGTCGTGCCATGGGTAAAAAAGACCCTGCCGCAATGGCGAAAGAGCGTTCCACCTTTGTGGATGGCGCCCTTGCCAATGGTATAGCTAAAGCCAAAGCCGACGAAATCTTTGACCTTATGGAAAAATTTGCCGAATACGGTTTTAATAAATCACACTCGGCGGCCTATGCGCTCATTTCGTATCACACAGCGTTCTTAAAGGTTCACTTTAAGGTTGAATTCATGGCGGCCCTCATGACGTCAGAAATGGGCAACCAAGACAAACTTTTGAAATATGTGGCCGCATGTAAAGACATGGATATTGACGTGTTACAACCCACCGTCAATGAAAGCTTGCGTGCCTTCTCTGCCGCCGATAATAAAGTTATTTTCGGACTTGGTGGCATTAAGAATGTGGGTGATGAAGCCATTCGCGAAATTGTAGACGCCCGCACGGCAGACGGTCCTTATATTTCTCTCTTTGATATGGCTTGTCGCGTATCTTTACGCAAAGTAACAAAGCGCGTCCTGGAATCACTCATCAAAGGCGGAGCTTGTGATTGTTTTGGCGTTTCCCGCGCCGCCATGCTGGCAGTGCTCGACACCCTTGTGGCCAGAGCGCAGAAAAAAGCCAAAGAAAAGGAATCCAATCAAAATTCCCTCTTGGCCATGACCCCTCAGGCAGACATAAAGCAAAAGGGGATTGGTTTTGACTGCCCCGAATCTGGCATTGCAGAAATGGAAGAAAGCGATAAATTGCGTAATGAAAAAGAAGCACTGGGCTTTTTCCTCACCTCGCACCCGCTTATGCCCTTCCGCAAAGAAATGCTACGCATACGCGTAACGCCCATGGAAGAATTGCGCGATATGCACCACGGCGGTGAGGTAAAGTGCGGTGTGCTTATTACCTCCATAAAAGAAATCACCACCAAAAAGGGCGATCGCATGGCCTTTGCCACGGCGGAGGATCTCACAGCCAACGGCGAAGTTATCTTTTTTCCCCGCACTTATGCAGAATTTCGCGAAATTCTGCACTCAGACCAGCCTCTTTTGCTGGAAGCAAAACTTGATGCGCAACAAGATGGCGGCTCCCACCATGACGATGACGAAGACAGCCCTCCACGCGAAATTAAACTTCTTGCGGAAAAAATTAAACCTCTTTCCGACGCTTGCAGACAAAGTGATACACCCATTTGCATGGCCATTCCCGCGCATAAACTGGATAGAGAAAGCCTTCTTTCTTTACGCGCCATTTTAGAAAAACATCATGGTTCCGTCACGGTGGAAGCCTATGTCATTATTGATAAACATCAATGCCTGTTGCGTTTAGGACCAAGGCTCACCGTACAACCCGGTGTGGAACTCGACACTGCTTTGGCTCGCTGGGCTGAAGCACCACAAGCAACAATTGTACAATAAGGAAAATACATATGAAAAAGAAAATTTGGCGCCTCACAGTGCGTAGTGAATTTTGCGCCGGTCATGCTCTTCGTCACTACCAAGGTAAATGTGAAAATCTACACGGGCATAATTTTGGCGTAGAAGTCACCGTTCAAGGGGAAAAACTTCATGACTCTGTTGAATATCTTATGGATTTTAAAGAAATAAAAACTCACCTTAAGGTAATACTTGAAGGATTGGATCATAGAATTTTAAACGAGACAGCACCCTTTGATGCCATTAATCCCACATCTGAAAACTTGGCCCAATATATTTGGCAGCAATTGGACAGTGCTTTGGCAGACAGTATCGTGACGGTGTACAGTGTTGCTGTTTCTGAAAAATCAGCCCAAACAGCAACGTATATGGAAATAGAAGTATAGCGCAAAAATTACCGTTTTGCTCTAGAAAGAACTTTTTGCATACAACATATACCAAAATGTAAGATCACAAGGGATATGAGCACTTGGCCTGCACCATATATGGCCAAGTGCGCCCATTTTTCTTGCGATATGAATACATACATATCATAGGCATAGCTTGAAAAAGTTGTAAATGACCCCATAAATCCCACCAGCAAAGCTCGCGCATCCATCTTCTTGTGCTGCACATATACCCAAGCAAGACCAAAGCAAAAACACCCCAAAATATTGGCCATAAAAATAGCCCAAGGCAGTACATCGTTCTGCCCCAAACCATGAAAAAGTTCACCTATGCCCAAGCGCGCGGAAGCTCCCAAGAGGCTCGCCACGCAAAAAATACTTAAGCTTTTATATGTCCACATGGGATCTACTCCAATCCTACACGATTTCTTTAAACATGACGTTTTTTCTCGCCAAGATTCCCTCAGGCAATATCGATGAAAACTTTATGCGTCATAAAAAATGAAAGTGCAATATAACACCATTTTTTACAAAATGTGAAGAAAGTACCCACAGCATAGAGCAAATCTTTGAAAGAACTTGACAAAGAAAGCCTTTTACTTGTAAATAAAGCTCTTAATTTTTGTCTAACAAGGAGCACTCTTCCATGTCTAATCTGCCCACAGGCAGCGCCCCTCAAGGTACGCCGCAAAATCCGCAAATTTTGAACGAATTACAAACAGAAATATCCAACGAAGCCGCACCTCTTTTACAATTCCTCACTGAACATGCCCTTAAAATCATGCTAGTGTTGGGACTTTTTGTTGTGGCAGTGGCTGGCCTTGGCGCATACAACTGGCATCAAGAATCTGTCATGGAAGAAGCACAAGCTGAGCTACACACCATCGCTCTTACGCAAGATAGCGCACAGCGTGTAAGCGCTTTAGAAGCTTTTTTAGCAACTGCTCCTGAATCCTTACAAAGCTCTGTATATTTAAGCTTAGCTCAAGTGCACATGCAAGAAAAAAACTATGCCAAAGCGGCTGAAAGTTATGCTCAATTGGCACAACGCAATGCCGGTACAGCTTTAGCTTTAGTGAGCTCTTTAAATCAAGGCCAAGCTTTGATTTTAGCCGGTAAAGGTAAAGAAGCTGTGCAAGTGCTTGAGCCCCTCGTGGCAGACGTTCCCACCACACAAAACACCATCGCGCAGCAAGCCTTAGCTGAAGCGGCTTTGCTCAGCGGTGATACTGCCAAGGCTAAAGCGGCTTTTGAAGCCATCGCCAATGCCACCACTGGTTCCGAATCTGAATTTTATCGCTACCGTGCTCGCACTGTGGCACAAGATAAATAATTATCTATTTTATATTACAAAAAGGAGACTGCATGAGCCACCCTCTATTGCAGGAAGACGGCGGAAGCACCCATTTATTACTTGGCAATGAAGCCATTGTACGCGGTGCTTTAGAAGCCGGCATGAATGTTATCACCTGTTATCCAGGTACCCCTTCTTCTGAAGTGCCAGATACTTTCTATCGCATTGGTAAACTTGGCGGCGACAAACGCTACCGCATGGAATATTCCGTCAACGAAAAAGTTGCTTACGAAGTGGGTGCAGGGTCTGCCATGGCCGGCGCACTCACCCTCGTGACCATGAAGCACGTGGGCGTTAACGTTGCCGCTGACCCCTTATTGACCACAGCTTATACAGGTCTTCCCGGTGGTTTGGTGCTCCTTTCTGCCGACGATCCTGGTTGTCACTCCAGTCAAAATGAACAAGACAACCGCTATTACGCACGCTTTGCTTCCATGCCTTGTTTTGAACCATCCACAGCGGCTGAAGCATGCTCCATGACCACAGCGGCTCTTCTTTTAGCCCGCGAAACAGAGCAACCTGTTCTTTTACGCACCACCACACGCTTGAACCACCAGCGCGGTGCTGTGACGTTTAGCGCCTTACCTGCTCCTGCGGCAATTAAAGAGTTTGAACGCTGTCCACAACGCTTTGTGCCCGTTCCTGCTGTGGCACGAAATCGCCATATTGAACTTGAAGCTACCATGCAAGACATTAAAGGCATGGTGGAGCAATATTACATTCGCACCAAGGGTGCCAATGCTTCTTTTGGCATCATCACCTCCGGCATTGCCCGCGCTTACTTAAGCGATGCTTTGCAAGCTCATGAAGGTTGGCAAGATAAAGTGGATGTACTAGAGCTTGGCATGACTTGGCCTTTGGCTGAAAATGCTCTTCTAAACTTCCTCCAAGAACATGACATGGTGCTTGTGCTTGAAGAAGGTGAAAACCTTTTGGAAAAAGACATTCGCGCTTTGGCTCAAAATGCTAAACTAAGCACACATATTGAAGGCAAAGACGATATTCTTACCATTCAAGGCGAATATGATTTTTCCGGTGTGAGCAAAAAATTAGCTCGTCTTTTGGGCGTGGAATTACCAGCCATCAACACTGAGGCCGGACATACTATTCCCATGCCAAACAGACCTCCCAACCTTTGCGCCGGCTGTTCTCACCGCGCTGTGTACTATGCAGTACGCCAAACATACGGTGATGAAGCCATTTACTCCAGCGATATTGGTTGCTATACCTTAGGTTTATTGCCTCCATTACGCATGGCAGATTTCTTGGTATGTATGGGTGCCTCCATTTCTGCAGGTAGCGGCTTTGCCTCTGTGTCCACACGTCCTGTCATTGCCTTTATCGGCGACTCCACGTTCTTCCACACAGGTCTTAACGGTCTTGCCAATGCCGTGTTTAATAAGCATAACCTTATTATGGTTATCTTGGACAACGGTACCACCGCCATGACTGGCCACCAGCCCAACCCCGGCATGGATCAAGAAGTTCTTGGCTCTGTGTCCTTGCATTTGGATATTGAAGCCATTGTGCGCGGTATGGGTGTGGAACATGTGCGTAAAACCAAGGGCTTTAACCTTAAGAGCACCATGAGAGCTTTGGAAGAACTCAAAGCTGAAAGCGGCGTTCGTGTACTCATTGCCGAAGAGCCTTGTGTGCTGTATGCCCGTAGAACCTTAAAAAGAAGCCCAGCTCAAGTGGCGTATGTGGCAGAACAAAATGAAGTAGCCACAGCTTGTGTCGAAAACTTTGCTTGCCCAGCTTTTGTGCGCAATGAAGACGGTATCAGTGTGGATCCAAACTTGTGCGCCGGCTGTATGGTTTGTTTACAAGTGGCCCCCAAAGCTTTCAAAGCAAAACGCAGGGATGAGGTATAGTTATGCAATCACGTCTTCGTATTTATATGACCGGCGTTGGCGGTCAAGGTACCCTTACTGCTACTACGCTTTTGGCTCGTGTGGCACTTGATCAAGGTTTACAAGTAACAGCCGGCGAAGTGCATGGCATGGCTCAACGCGGCGGTGTTGTGGAGTCTGTGGTATTACTTGGCGGTTGGCTTTCTCCCAAATTGGGTCATGGCGAAGCCGATGTACTCATGGGTTTTGAGCCTTTAGAAACTTTGCGTGCGTTGCCTTACTTGGCCCCTCAAGGAAAGATTTTCTCTAGCCTTGACCCCTTACCTCCCGTAAGCGTAAACCTTGGCAATGAAGTGTATCCGCATATAGATGAAATAAAAAAGGCCATCTATGCTAAATCTAGCGATGCAAGCTTTTACCCTTGCCGTAGTCTTGGCATAGAGGCTGGCTCCATCCAAGCTGGTAATACAGTTCTCTTGGGAGCCTTATGCGCGGCTAATATGTTACCTTTTGGCGTGGACGCTTTGGAAGCAGGCATAAAAAAATATCTTGCTCCTAAGATTGTGGATGCCAATATTAAAGCCTTACAATTGGGCATGAAAGCTTTTAGCTAATCCCTTATTACGTTAAAAATAAAAGGTCGGTTACACTGAAAAATGTAGCCGACCTTTTTTGTGGAAAAGATTTTTCCACAGCTATCGAATGCGTAGAGCCTCTTGAATAATACTCACATCATCTTGCGAAGCTTCTACGTTGAGCTCAGCATGCCCACCATGGCAAAGCAAAGCGCCCTCTTTAAGCTCAATAAAACCAGCACTGAGAACTTTTCCATACGGCAGTTGCTCTCGCATGTCTGCATGGTCCACACGACGTGGGAAAATAAAGGGAACAGGTTGTCCGGAAAAATCTTCCATAATTAAATATTTCATACTATCCTCCACGTGGTCATATATTATTTTTTCTTACGATTACGTAAATATTCTCGTACAGCCCTATTATGTTCGCTGAGCGTTTTGGAAAAAGCGTGTGCACCACCATCGGTGATGGCAACAAAATAAAGAAATTTATGCTGTTCCGGCGTTATGGCAGCGCGCATGGCAGCTACACCTGGTGAGCAAATGGGCCCTGGAGTGAGCCCACCGTGCTTATAAGTATTATAGATATTGCTGGCATCATCCAAATGTTTACGGCGCAAATTTCCGTTGAAAGAAGGACCTAAACCATAAATTATGGTGGGATCTGCCTGTAAGGGCATTTTTATGCGCAAACGATTGGCATACACGCCGGCCACGCGACCTCTTTCAGAGGCTATGCCCGTTTCTTTTTCCACTATGGAGCCTAAAATAACTATTTCACGTAGTTTTTCCGCATCGGGTTTTTTCTTATCTGGCCAATACGGTGCCATCTTAGTCCAAAAAGTGTCCACCAAACGTCCTGCTATGGCCCTTGCGGCGGCTTTATCGGGTATATCTTCCTTCTTTAAAAGATAAGTATCAGGCATGAGAAAGCCTTCGGCATTTTTAAAAGGAATACCGTAATGGCGAAGAAATGCCGGATCTTTTACAACGGCGGCAAAGTCTTCAAAGCGCACAAAACCGTGCTCTTCCAAAAGCTTACCCGTTTGCCACCACGTGAGCCCTTCACGAATGGTAATTCGGTGTAAAATGGCTTTACCTAAAATGAGCTCTTGCAAAATAGCTTCTGGCAACATGCCGGTACTTAGTTTAAAACGTCCCGCTTGTAATTTATGATCCAGTTTTTTATAGCGCGCTAAAATGCGAAATTTAAGACTATCGGCAATGAGCCCTTTTTCTTCTAATGTTTTGGCAACTTGTTGAAATGATGTCCCGGGGACAACATCAAACATGACCACTTGCGCATCACTGCCATGACTTTGCATGGGAGTTTCTAAAAAGAGCTTGGCTTGCCAAAACGCATAGCCCAATCCCATGAGAGCTACTAAAAGCAGGAAGGCAAAAAGGCGTACTACTATTTTCATATTTTCCTCTGCTCCTTTTGTGTATCTGTTTCGGATAAAAAGGATTGTAAAATACGAACAGCGGCTTGTTGGTCCAACACATCCTTATGCTTTTTACCGCGTAAATTGCTTTCCCACAAGTCCGCTTTAGCTTCTTCCGAGGAAAGAAACTCCGGCATAAAATACAATGGAATGGCACAGCGTCTTTGCAATCGAGCTGCAAAATTACGTACTTGCCTTGTGGTAAGACTTTCACTGCCATCATCCAAGAGAGGCAAGCCCACCACTATGCCATGGGGCTGCTCTGCTTCAATACATGCAAGAAGCTTTTCAAAAAATAAGGTCTTAGGGCTTTGAGGAGGGCTATGGATGGTACAGCGGGGGAAGGCCATGGACCCTCCCCCATCACTGACGGCTATGCCTGTACGCACAAGGCCGTAATCAATGCACAAATATTTCAAGGTGCAAAATCCTAGGCATTACATGCCCATTTTTTCACGCACAATGGTCATGGTTTCTTCGGCAACTACGCGTGCTTTTTCATTACCGTTTTCAATGATCTCATGCACAAGATCAGGATTATTATCAAGGAAAATACGACGATTTTGCAATGGCTCAAGAAATTCTTCAAGATTTGCAAGAAACATCTTTTTACAATCCACACAACCTAAACTGGCATTTTGACAGCCTTCACAAATTTCGGCTTGTTGCTCTTGGCTTCCAAGTAACTCATGATAAGGGAATAAGTTACAAACCTTAGGATCGCCAGGATCGGTTCTACGAATACGTGCAGGGTCGGTGAACATTTTTTGCACCTTGGGACGGATATCATCCATGGTATCACGTAGGAAAATGCCATTGTTATAGCTTTTGGACATTTTGCGTCCATCAAGACCAGGACATTTTGCCGCAGGGGTAAGCTTGGCTTCCACGTCGACAAATGTTTCACCATATAAGTGATTAAAACGACGACCAATTTCTCTTGCCATTTCAAGATGTGGCAATTGGTCTTGCCCCACGGGTACAAATTTAGGTCTGTACATTAAAATGTCAGCACTCATGAGCATGGGATAGCACAAAAAGCCGGCATTACTTAAATCTTTGTGTGTAATTTCTTGCTGCTGTTCTTTGTAAGTTGGACAGCGTTCAAGCCACGAAACGGGAGTAATCATGGAGAAAAGCAAAGAAAGTTCGGCATGGCTTTTCACAGCAGATTGATTAAACATAACACATTTATCTGCTTCTATGCCTGCGGCAAGCCAGTCTTTTACCATTTCAAAGGAATTGCCCTTAATGGTACTGGGATTGGCAAACTCACTGGTCAGCGCATGCCAGTCAGCCACAAAGAAAAAGGCTTGGGTTTCATTTTGTAATTCTACCCAATTTTTTAACACCCCAAAATAATGTCCAAGGTGTAAAGGGCCTGTGGGGCGCATACCAGAAACGGTACGAATGCTTTGCATAGTCATAACTTCTCCATAACTCATTTATTTTAAACCAAAAGTCGTAAGTATTATATCATTGGTGGCACTCACTACGGGGCCCAGAATAAGACCCAACGCGCCGGTGACCATCAATAAGATAAGTAATAAAAATCCGTATTTTCCAGCACTCATGTACGGCCAAGCCAAGTGATTTGGCAAAAAGAATGCCACCACTTTGCTACCGTCAAGGGGAGGAATGGGTAATAAATTAAGCCAGCATAGGCCCACATTAATGACCACACCCGTTTGCAACATGAGCAAGAAAAAAATGTATGTTGCGTTATCTTGCCATTGCATGAATGGGAAAAATTCCAAAAGCAAGCGTAAAAATAAAGCAAAGACAAAGGCTAAACCAAGATTGGTCAATGGCCCTGCCAAAGAAACCAACATCATATCCTTTTGTGGATCTTTAAAATAGCGTGGATTCACAGGAACTGGTTTTGCCCAGCCAAAAACGAAGGCACCCGAAAGGCTTGTCATGGCAAAAACCATCAAACCCATGGGGTCAATATGTGGTACGGGATTGAGCGTAAGTCTACCCATCAATCGCGCTGTGGGGTCGCCTCGCTTAAAAGCTACCCAGCCATGCGCCACTTCATGTAGTATTATTCCCAATAAGGCCGGTATAGCGGCAACAGCAAAACGCTTAAATAAAAGTGCAATATCAGCATCAAACATAATGCGCCGTTTTAGCACAAGCTTTCTTACATGACAAGGCGTGAAAAACGTATTACGTTACATAAAAAGTCATTGCTTTTGTATAGTATTTACGTAAAATATTTACGTTAGCCTATCTTCGCATGCAAGATATGTATATTTTACACACTTTAACAATACATCAACATGAACGAAAATACCGAAAATACCGAGAAAAAATATCCCATCCCCATGGTTACAGTCTTACTGCAACCAGAAGAAAAAACCTTTGAACTGGAACGCCCTAAAACAGCACGACAACTTTTACAAGCCTTGGGGCTACGCGAAGAAACAGCCCTTGTGGCTCGAAATGGGCAATTGCTTACCCCTGATGTGCGTATCTATGGCGGCGACTCCCTTCTGGTGCGAAAAGTAACCTCTTCTGGATAAAAAGGATTTTCCATGGAATATCACATTCGTTTTGCTCAAGATGAAAAGGTATTATACCTTTTAGATCAGCGTTATTTACCCACAAAAGAAGAGTTTTTTCCTTGTACTGACACACAAAGTACTGTGCAAGCTCTGCAAGTCATGGTGGTGCGCGGCGCCCCTGCCATTGGTGTCACAGCTGCCTATGGTTGCGTGCTGGCACTCTTTGAAGCCCGTGCTCACAGTGCGGACTCTTGGCAAGAAAAACTTGATGCATTGCTTGTGCAATTGGCCAACGCCCGCCCCACTGCGGTGAACCTAGCGTGGGCAGTGGCTCGTATGCGCGCTCTGTGGAATAGCGATGCTTCCCATGAAGCATTGGAAGCCTTATGGCTGAAAGAAGCGCAAAGCATTCACCAAGAAGATATTGCCTGTTGCAAAGCCATTGGCGTGCACGGTGCCACGTGCATACCTAATGATGCCACAGTTATGACCCACTGCAATGCCGGAGCGTTAGCCACAGCCGGATACGGTACTGCCTTAGGGGTTATACGCGGTGCAAAAGATGCCGGTAAAGCCGTAAAAGTTATTGCTAATGAAACCAGACCCTTCTTGCAAGGTGCACGCTTAACGGCCTATGAATTGGCACAAGATGACATTGAAGTTACCGTGGCTTGTGACAATGCGTGCGCCCTACTTATGCAGAAAGGCCTTGTGGATTGCGTGGTGGTGGGGGCAGATCGCATTGCCGCCAATGGCGATGCCGCCAATAAAATTGGCACCTATGGCGTTGCCCTTTTGGCTAAAGCTTTTAATATTCCCTTTTATGTGGCAGCTCCTCTTTCCACCATTGATAGAGACATGCCCAGCGGCGCAGGTATTCCCATTGAAGAACGTCCCGACGCAGAGGTGACACACGTGGGTGACACACAAATCGTTCCTACCGGCGTGCCTGTGTTTAATTTTGCCTTTGATGTGACCCCTGCAGAACTCATTGCGGGAATTATCACCGAAAAAGGCGTGCTTCGCGCTCCTTATACCGAGTCCATTGCTGAGGCTTTTACCAAGTAGCTTCGCCCATGGGCACAATATACATTTGCTCTTCCAAGACAGCGACACCATCTTATTCGGCAGATGCCACAGACGGTGCGCTGTCTTCTTTTTTCGCGAAAGATGTTTTTCTTTGGTGGGATAAGGCTCTCTTAGAAGATGAACAAAATTATTGTTTAGAAACATGGTGCCAGAACAATGCCATTGTATTGCGGCACGAGTTAGCTCAGCTTCTCACACGATTGGGACAGATATATATACATGATATCCCTTTACAACACTGGCTACGAGTAGAAGAAGGGCCTTCTCCTTGGCATACGTCTTTGCTTTTTGAAAAACATCCTAAAATGTTGCCAATGCTTTTTACCATGTGCAAAATAAAAGCTTTGGAAAGCATTCTTCGGCAGCTACCAAAAAAGTTCACACACATTGTGGTGCACGTGGATGATGACATACTACAAGAGCACATGCGCATCTATTGCCAAAACAACGGATTGCAGTATTCGCAATCTTTACCTAGAAAAAAAAGGATAGTATTCAAACTTTCTTCCTTTTCATGGGCAAAAATTTATTTTTCGCTCCCGCATTTCGGGCAAGCGTGCCTTCGCTTTGCGCATTGGTTATACAATATGCGTCGCCTTCTTTTTGGCAAAAAAAAGCCCATACACATCACGGCTCACAAGCACGCTACTCTAGTGAGTTATTTTCCCAATATTCATAAAACTGAAGCAGAAAAATCAATATTTCGTTCACATTATTGGGAAAATTTACATGATATATTACAGCACCCCATTCAAGAGAAGCAATGGCATGTGCATCATCTGTTCATTCGTGTGAATTCTGCCCAGTATACGTTAAAAGAATGCATTGCCCTCAAAGAACGCTTCCAAGAGCAAGCCCAAAAAGAACAACGCTCTGAAACCTTTTATTATGTGGAAGAATTTTTAACTGCAAAGCATATTATAAAGGCTTTACGAGAGTTTTTGAGCATACGAAAAAAGGCTCATAGAGCCATGAAAATGATGCTCCCTCACTGGCGTTGGGAGAATGGCCAATTTTCCTTATGGCCCTATATACAACCAGCGTGGAAAGCTTCCTTTGGCGGCTGGCGTTGCCTCGAACGCTGTCTACAAAAACAGGCCTTTAAGGCATTCGCAGAGTTTTTACACGCTCATACGGAACATACCCCTCAAGCTTTGCATGCATGGACACTTTATCCTTGGGAAAATTGCCCATGGGAGCGCATGTTATGCCACAGCATGCGCACTCTTTTTCCTCAAAGCACGCTCTATGCGACGCAACACAGCTGTGTTCGCCAAAATGATTTCAGATACTTTGATGGGCAAGATTTTTTTGCATTGGCACAGCACGACCCCCATGTGGCACACTCTTTACCTCATGCCTACGTGCTCAACGGCATGCACGCAGTGCAACATCTACAAAAAGAACTACATCAAGAAAAAATACGTTTGGGGGAGGCTTTGAGATATACATATTTAACCAAAATGCGCCCCCTTCCTAAAACTATAAACACCATTCAACATTTAGTGCTTATTACATCGTATTTTCCACAAGAAGTGGATGCTCAAATACAAATTTTAGCACAATGGTGGAAACAGGACGCATCTTCCCCCACTTTTAAAGGTCAGGTGCATATTAAAGCGCACCCTCACCTTTGTATTAAACCATTTTTACAAAAATACGAGTTAAATATTCACGATTTTCACTTTTTCTCTGAAAACATGCCTGCCATTTGGGATAAAGTACATTTTTGGCACAAAAAAAATGAATCTTGTCTTTTTTGGCTGGCTAATTCTACCACTGTGACTTTAGAAGCTGCATATGCAGGAGTTTCACTTTGTGTTCAAGAAGCCCAGCAAGATTTCAACTTATGCCCTCTACACGGTTGCGCAAATCTTAGATATATACGTAGTGCAAAAGATATTTCCAAGGCTCTCGCAGATGCTCCCACCATTACAATGTCTGAAAAGTATTTTTTATTAAAGCCTAGCTTATGCCAATGGAAGAGGCTTCTTGGTATTGCGTAAAGTCATGCTTTCAGTGTATAGAAGTTCATGGCATATCACCTATGGCTTCTCTATTTTTAAACACGACGATATGCTCATTACTTAAAGGTTGTAAATGTGTCCATAGTTACCTATCCCGGCCCAGGCTGTATTGTTGAATATATGGAGAGCAATGCTCCACAAATCGCGCTTGTTACCGAAGAGCAAGGAGGCAAATTACGTCTCCTTTTACCCAACAGACGTGAAACTCGCCTTAGCATAAATAGACTTTTGCCTTGGTCAGGCCCCATATTAAGCGATATTTCCAGTAAGGAAAAAAATATTCAAGCCTTAGAAAACCATCGTGAATTACGCAAGAATATGGCACAAAACATTGACGTCATGGACGTATGGGATATGTCTCAGGGGGAAGTGGAAAAAGCTCCAGCATCTTGGTTTGCAGAACTTTTTGAACAAGAGCCCACCATCGATGCCATTGCCGCCTATGGGCACGCACTTCTTTATTGTAAAAGTCATTTCAAGTTCCAAAACCCGCATTTTGAAATTTATCCATCTGCCATAGTAGAAGCTCGCCTTGAAGAGCAAAGAATTGCTCGCGAGCGTGAAAATCTTATTTTTGGCGGCATGGCTTTTTTCCGTATTCTTTGGGACGTTTGGAATAAAAAACGTACTCTGCCTTTACAGGATTCTGATGACTACCCCAAAGAAGATGTGGCGCAACACCTTAAAGATATTTTGCTTTCACGCATTGCAGACCCAGAAAGTAGCGAATTTGAAGTTATTTGGCGTAGCCTTGTAAAAGGCCTCCCCGACGTACAGCATTTGGCCCTGCACCTTGCAACGGCATGGGAACTGGTCCCTATGCACTATAATTTTTGGCTAGACAAGGCCGATTATGCCTCGGGAGATGCTTGGGCAGATGAATATACTTCGCACATTGAGCCCATTTTAGAGAAAGTACAAGAAGCCACACTTGATAATGAACTTCCTTTCATTAGTGTGGATGGCATAACCACCAAGGACATTGACGACGCATTTTATATAACAAAAAGTGAAGATGGTACGTATTCTCTCCATTTAGCCCTTGCTTGCCCGGCTTTGCTTTGGCCCTTTGATTCTGCCTTGGATAAAGCCGTGGCGCGACGCTCCACCAGCATTTATCTTCCTGAAGCCACCTATCACATGTTGCCGGAAATTCTTGGCACAGATATGCTTTCTCTTCGCGCAGGAGAGGTACGCCCATCCCTTTGTGTGCGTTGTGATGTGGATAGCGAAGGAGTCATTGTGGCGTGTGAACCGTCGGTACAATGGGTCAAACTTAAAGCAAATCTCACCTATGAAGACTGCGAAACAGTACTAGAAGATGGCGACGAAACCGCTGCTAGCCCCTACAAAGAACAGCTTTTACTTGGAGAAGAGCTTTCTGTATTACGCCAAAAGGCGCGTATAGCCACAGGGGCTGTGGTCATGGACAGGCCAGACAATAAAATTGTTCTTCAAGGTGAAGGCGCACAAACCAAAGTACACGTGGAAGAAGTTGTTGCCACACCAAGGGCTCAACTGCTGGTGTCCGAAATGATGGTTCTTGCCAGTACCGCCATGGCTGCATGGGCAAAAGAACGTGAAATCCCCATGCTTTACCGCACTCAAGATGTGGCTATTCCTAAAGAATATGCCGGCATCTGGACAGAACCGCATCATGTGGCCCGTATTATTCGCTCGCTTATTCCTTCTTCTTTAGAGCTTACTCCGCGCCCCCATGCAGGGCTTGGAGTACATGTATATGTACCCATAACATCACCTTTACGTCGTTATCCAGACCTTATCAATGAAGCTCAAGTCATACATGTTCTTTTACACGGCGAACCACGCTTTACCAAAGAACATATGGAAAAAATATTACCTCTTTTACATATGCGCGCCGATTTGGCCGGACAAGTACAGCGCTTTCGTCCGCGCTATTGGCGCTTGCAATATATGCGACAAGAGGGGGATAAAAAATGGTGGGATGCTGTCATTACTGAAGAAAATGACAATTTCGCCACGGTATCTTTGCCGCGTGAACAGCTTATTGTGCGCGGTCGCAGACATCTTTTTGGAGAGCGCGCCTGCCCAGGACAAGAGGTGCAAGTACGCATTGGCAAGGTAAATCCTTTGTACAACGAAATTTCACTTTTAGAAGTTACAGAAATGTGAGGTAAATGATGCAAGTAATTTGGATTGTTATGAGTTTTCTCATTGGCGCCATCCCCTGTGGGCTTATTATTGCGCAAAAGTACTGTGGCATAGATCCACGTACCGCTGGTTCGCGCAACGTAGGTTCCACCAATGTAGCCCGCCTTTGTGGTAAGAAGTGGGGCGTAAAAACACTTATTTGTGACATTGTAAAGGGTTTTGTTCCCGTATGTATTGGTTTTGCCTTTGGTGATGGCGCCCTATACATAAGCCTTGTGGCATTGGCCACAGTGCTTGGACACGTATTTTCACCTTTCCTTGACTTTAAAGGCGGTAAAGCTGTGGCCACCACCATTGGTGCTTTCATGGCTTTGGCGTTTTGGCCTTTATTTTTTGCTGTTCTTGTATGTCTTATCTGTATTAAGTTCAGCGGTTTCGTGTCCCTTGGTTCTTTGGCATTGGTGGCTTCCTTACCTATTTTCCTTCTTTTGGGTGGTTATTGTAGCCTTCTTCCACTTTCCCTTGTGGTGCTTGGACTGGTCATTTGGACCCATAGAACTAATATCCAACGTCTTCTCTGCGGTACTGAAAAACCGTGGAATAAAAGTGCATATAAGGAGTAATATATGCAAAACTTCCCAAGCTACCGAGGGAATCTCCAATACGTTTGCTTAAGCTGTGATGCACGCTACGGCAGCGAAGAACTCCTCTATACTTGCCCCCAGTGCGGCGGTGTATTTTTACTGGAAGATACCAATTTTGAAAGCCTCAAAGAACGCGACGGCCAAGCTTGGCGCGACCTTTTTGACGCACGCGCCTCCAGCAGAACCACTGCTTTGCGCGGCATTTTCCGTTATTATGAGCTTATGGCCCCTGTCATGGATGCCGAAGATATCGTTTACCTTGGCGAAGGGCACACTCCCATCGTAGATGCCGCCCCTGCCTTAAAAGAACACATGGGTTTTGATTTTGCCTATAAAAATGATGGCCAAAACCCCAGTGCGTCTTTTAAAGATAGAGGCATGGCTTGCGCTTTTAGTTATTTACAAGCCTTAACGCGCAAAAATAACTGGGAAGAAGTGCTCACCGTATGCGCTTCCACTGGCGACACTTCCGCCGCCGCCGCTCAATATGCGTCCTATGTGGGCGGTGCCATCAAATCTGTGGTACTTTTACCTCATGGCAAGGTGACACCACAGCAACTATCTCAGCCTCTTGGTAGCGGTGCCACTGTACTAGAAGTGCCTGGCGTTTTTGACGACTGCATGAAAGTAGTGGAAGAACTAGCTGAAACTTGCCGTGTGGCTTTGCTCAACTCCAAGAACAGCTGGCGCATTTTAGGTCAAGAATCTTATGCCTATGAAGTGGCTCAATGGTACAATTGGGATGTGCAAAATCTTAATATCTTTGTGCCCATCGGCAATGCCGGTAATATCACTGCCATCATGTCCGGTTTCTTAAAGATGCTTAAACTTGGCATCATTGAAACTTTACCACGTATTGTTGGCGTACAATCTCACCATGCAGATCCAGTTTACCGTTATTATGCCGCCGACGAAAACAGCCGTGTATGGGAGCCTGTCACAGTGCAAGCCTCTGTGGCCCAAGCTGCCATGATTGGCAACCCCGTTTCTTTCCCCCGTGTGCAAAAATTGGTGGATGCTTACAAAGCCGCCGCCAAGGATCGTGCTGATTCCATCTTCCATGTGGTACAAGTGACCGAACAACAAATCATGGACGCCATGCTCATTGGTAATAAACATGGCCACATAGCTTGCACCCAAGGCGGTGAATGCTTGGCTGGTCTACGCCGTGCCATGGAGCTTGGGCTTGTGCAGCAAGGTGAAAAAGCCGTGTTGGACGCCACAGCGCACAGTATTAAATTCTCCGGCTTCCAAGATATGTATTTCAGCGATGCATTTCCTGCTGAATACGGTGTGACACCACAGAAAGAATTACAAAACAGCCCTGAACTTCTTCTTGACGCCAAGGAAAAAGAAGGGTTAGATAGTGTTACTTATACCA
>CAYJHD010000011.1:0-47120 GCA_964370015.1 uncultured Desulfovibrionaceae bacterium
CAGAAGCCTTGGCAGAAGAATTTTCTTTAACGGCGGTGGCGTGGGAAAAGCGGCACACCATAAAATCCCCGTGGCTTATCAATACCACTCCTTTGGGTATGCAGGGTCAATATGAAGAAGAAAGTCCTTTTGCGCAAAAACACTTGGTGCAAAATGTGGAAAAGCACAGCTTGGCCTATGATATAGTGTATAACCCCTTGGAAACGCGTTTTTTGCGTGAGGCCGCCGCCGCTGGTTGGGCCGTGCAAGATGGTTTAGATATGTTTGTGGCGCAGGCTTTGGAGCAAGAAAAAATTTGGTTGGGTAAAAGCGCAGACTTTGCCACCATGCGTGCTTTTGTTTTACAAAAACTAGGCATCAAATAAGCTTAGAGACGTATGCAAAGTTTGATTTGTCGTAAATAAGTCTCTAGAGTTAAATGAGATAAGGTATGCATAAAGCCGCCCCCAAGGACATTGTCCTCAAGGGCGGTTTGTGGTTTTTAAGGGAATGCTGTGAAAAAAACTCTTTTGTCGTAGAGAATGTGAATTTCACGCTTGTGGAGAAATATATATTTTATGCCTGTTAAACTTTTCTCTTACGCCTAATATTACGCTCTTCCATGAGGAATTTACCCGTCACGGAGTGAGGATCTGCCACAATGGCTTCGGGCGTGCCTTCAGCCACAATGCGCCCGCCATTTTCCCCGCCGCCGGGGCCCAAATCCAACACATGGTCAGAGGTGAGAATCACGTCGGTATTGTGCTCAATGACCACCACCGATGCGCCGCGATCCACCAATTTATGCAAGACGGTGATGAGCTTACCCACTTCATGCATATGCAGGCCCGTGGTGGGCTCATCCAAAATATACATGGTGCCGGGCAGGGATTTTTTACCAAGCTCGCGAGAAATTTTTATGCGCTGTGCCTCACCGCCCGAAAGGGTGGTGGCAGGTTGCCCCAAGCGAATATAATCCAAGCCCACGTCTTTCAATACCGAAAGGCGTCGCTCCAGCACGGGGTAATTTTCAAAGAAGGTATGGGCTTGCTCCACGGAAAGGTCCAGCACTTCGGCGATATTTAAGCCTTTATAACGCACTTCAAGGGTTTCGTGATTGTAGCGTTTGCCTTTGCATACATCGCATTGCACGTACACGTCGGGCAAAAAGTGCATTTCCACACGAATTTGTCCATCACCATTGCACGCTTCACAGCGACCACCGCGCACGTTGAAGCTAAAGCGGCTGGCCGTGTAGCCACGTTTGCGCGCATCGGCGGTGCTGGCAAAGATATTGCGTATTTCATCAAAAATCTTGGTATAGGTGGCAGGGTTGGAGCGAGGCGTACGTCCAATGGCACTTTGGTCAATGGAAACAATGCGCTCGATGCCTTCATGGCCGCTCATGCCCGCAATGGTTCCGGGTTGGTCCACACGAATGCCTTGGGATAGAGCTAAATGCTTATATAAGGTATCCACCACCAAGGAAGATTTTCCCGAGCCCGAAACTCCGGTGACGCAAGTAAGTACTCCCAGCGGAATATGGCAATCGATATTCTTGAGATTATTGGTGGTGATGCCTTTTAAGGTCAGCGTGCCTTTGCCTTCGCGTCTTTCGTCGGGCAGGGCAATGCCCATGTCGCCGCGTAAATACTTGGCGGTGAGGGTGTCGGCCTTATTCATTAAGGTGGGCACATCGCCGATGAAGACCAAATCGCCCCCAAAGGAACCGGAGCCTGGGCCCAATTCAATGACGGTGTCGGCCTCGCAAATGGTGGCTTCATCGTGCTCCACCACAAGCACAGTATTGCCGCGTTGTTGTAGGGAGCGCAATGTGCCTATGAGGCGTTCATTGTCGCGCGGATGCAAGCCAATGGAAGGTTCATCCAACACATAGGTGACGCCCACAAGGCCGGAACCTAGTTGTGAGGCCAGACGAATGCGCTGAGCTTCACCGCCGGAAAGGGTGGACATGGCGCGCCCCAAAGAAATATATTCCAAGCCCACATCATGCATGAAGCGCAAGCGATGGCGTAATTCTTTAAGCAAGGGCTCGGCAATGAGGGCGTGGCGTCCGCCAAAGGTTTGTGTTTCCAGCCATTCAATGGCTTTTTCCACCGAAAGGCGGCAAAAAGTATCAATATTGCTATCGCCCACGCGCACAGCCAGAGCTTCCGGACGCAGACGTGCTCCTTGACATTGGGGGCAATAGGTGGACTGGCGATAGCGAGAAAGGGTTTCGCGCCAAGCATCGCCATATTGCATGCCCTTTTCCAAAAGAGGCATGACGCCTGTCCAGCGTTTTTCATTGATGGGCACAGAACCTTGCGCTTCTTCGCTATTTTCTTGGGCAAAGCTTTGGCTATTATAATCGCCTTGGGCGTCCAAAGCCACATTGCCGCCCATCCAATTGCGGCGCAAACCTTGCGAACTTTGGGCAGGCTTGCCGTTGGCATCTTCGCCATAAAAGAGGGCAGACAGAGCCTTGGGGCTAAAGTCGGATAAAGGCGTGTCCAAGGTAAATTTCCAGCGTTTGCCAAGAGCCGCCAGAGCTTCTTCATAACGGGCAAACATTTTGGCTGAGGCCCAAGGTAAAAGAGCACCGCCACGTAAGGAAAGGCCCTTATTGGGGGCCACCAAGAGCGGTTCAAAATAATCCACCGTACCAAGGCCCACACAACGCGGGCAAGCACCTTGGGGGCTATTGAAGGAAAACAGTTGCGGACTGGGTGCCGGCAAGGATACGCGGCAGGTTTTACAGACCGATGTGGTGGCATGGATCACATCTTGCCCTTTGCCTCCTTTACCATTGTCGGCATCGGGCAAGTGCAAAGCAATGCGCCCTTCGCCATAACGCAAGGCCAGTTCCACCGAGTCCGCCAAGCGTCCGCGTAGGCCTTCTTTATTGACCAAACGGTCGATGACCAGGTCAATGCTGTGCTTTTTATTTTTATCCAGCGCAGGAACGTCGTCTAAGGTGAGGATTTCACCATTGACGCGCACGCGCACAAAACCTTCTGCCTTAAGTTTTTTAAAGCGATCGGCATGGGTGCCTTTTTGGTGTTCCACCAAGGGAGCCATGAGGATAAACTTGGTGCCAATGGGCATTTGCAAAATATCTTCGATGATTTCATCGGCGGCGCGGGCTTCGATGGGCTCGTTACATTGAGGGCAATACATGCGCCCCAAGCGAGCGAAGAACACGCGCAAAAAGTCGTAAATTTCCGTGACGGTGCCCACGGTGGAGCGCGGATTGCGTGCGGTGGATTGTTGCTCCAGAGAAATGGCAGGGGATAAGCCCTCAATTTTTTCCACGGCGGGTTTGTTCATTTGTGGTAAAAATTGGCGCGCATAGGCCGAGAGGGATTCCACGTAGCGGCGTTGGCCTTCGGCATACACTATATCAAAGGCTAGGGTGGATTTACCCGAGCCAGAAGGGCCGCAAATGACCACAAGGGCATCGCGCGGAATATCCAAAGAAATATCTTTCAAATTATGGTGGCGTGCACCTTGAATGGAAATGCAATTTTTCATGGGTGAAAAGTAGTGCTTAAGTGCCGCTTTGGCAAGATGAGTGGGGGATTTTATTTTTTCTTTTGGTGCTGTATGAAAAAAGTATTTATCCCTTGGTGGAAGAAAAAAAACATAGAAGTTTCATGCTAAATACGCTAGTCTTGTCGCGCATACTAGCTAGCATCGTAAGGGTGCGTAAGGAGATGATTATGCGTGAAATTCAGGCAGAGGCCATTACCAAAACCGTGGCGGAACTCGCCATAAAAGCGTGCTGTAAACTTCCTTCGGATGTGTACCAAGCTTTTAAAGATGCCAAAGACAACGAACCCTCCCTTGTGGGACAGAGTATTTTAGAACAACTTATTCTCAATGCAGATATTGCTGCCCAAGATAGCATTCCCATTTGCCAAGATACTGGCTTAGCAGTGGTTTTTGCCGATGTGGGTCAAGATGTGCGCATTGTGGGCGGTGACTTTGAAACAGCCATTCACGATGGCATTCGCCGTGGCTACACCGATGGTTATTTACGTAAATCCTGCGTGGAAGAGCCACTTTTTGAAAGAAAAAACACCAAGGACAATGCTCCGGCCATCATTCATACGCGCATTGTACCGGGAGATACCATTCGTTTGCGCTTGGCTCCCAAGGGTGCAGGCTCTGAAAACAAAAGCATCTTAAAAATGTTGGTTCCTGCCGATGGCATTGAAGGCGTGCGTCAAGTGGTATTGGAAGCTGTAAAGTTAGCCGGCCCCAACTCGTGTCCTCCCATGGTGGTGGGTGTGGGCATTGGTGGCAATTTAGAAATGGCTGCCATCTGTGCTAAACGCGCCGCTGCCCGTGATATCGATACCCAAAATGCTGACCCGCGCTATGCAGCTTTTGAAAAAGAACTTTTAGATATGGCCAATAAAACCGGCATAGGACCACAAGGTCTTGGCGGTAAGAATACCGTATTGCGCGTGCATGTGGAGTGGTACCCCACGCATATTGCCTCTCTTCCTGTGGCTGTGAATATTAACTGTAATGCGGCTCGTCACGCCGAAGCCACTTTATAAGGAGAAGGTCATGTCAACTGAAAGCAAACGTATTACTGCCCCTTTTGATGATGCCACTGCACGTTCTTTGCGCGCTGGCGACCGCGTGCTCATCAGCGGCACCATCATTGCCGCTCGTGACGCTGCCCATAAAAAATTGGTGGAAACCTTAGACGCCGGTGAAAGCCTGCCTGTGGATTTGACCAATGCCGTCATTTATTATGTGGGGCCATCTCCTGCTAAGCCAGGTGAAGCCATAGGCGCCGCAGGGCCCACCACTTCTGGCCGTATGGATGCCTATACACCACGCATTTTAGAGCAAGGTGTGCGCGGCATGATTGGCAAAGGCTATCGCAAGCCCGAAGTCATCGAGTCCATGAAAAAACACGGTGTGCCCTATATGGCGGCCGTGGGCGGAGCTGGTGCGCTCATTGCCAAGAGTATCAAAAAATATACCGTACTGGCCTATGAAGATTTGGGCCCAGAAGCCGTAGCCGCCATGGAAGTGGTGGACTTTCCAGCCATTGTGGTCATAGACTGTGACGGCAATGACTATTACGAACAAGGTCAAGTGCCTTTCCGTCAGATCTAATACGGTTTAGAACAAAATGCTGGATTACCCATGTGTAAAAGCATCGGTAATCCGCATTGTTGTGCTTGGTCACTTCTTTTTTTGCAGGGGTGAGGTCTTGCCTGATGTGAAAAAAGGTTTTATATTGGAAAAATGATGAACACAGTAGTTTATGATTTTTCTCAAAATCGCACCAAGATATATTGTACATCCATGTTTGTATTGTTGGTACTGTGGGCCTTTGTGCTCATGTCCCAAGGTATGGCCGTGGCTGGCACAGTTATGGATACTTCAGTTTTTTCTCAATCACAACCATCCGCCGAAGGCACTGATTTTGGGCCGTGGAAAAAAGCGGACGCTGTACCCCAAAGTCAAGATCCTCTGTGGCACAAGGGCACTTCCGCTCAAGACTTGCTCCGTAATAAAAATCCGCATGTTTCTTCTGTAGCTAAAGGCGAGAAAGATTCCATGGGGCCGCAACACGCTCCTACGCAACGCGCTCAAGAGGATACTGGTGTAAGTATTGCCGGCGGTGCCATTCAAGGGAATTCTGAGATTATGGGTAGCTCATGGCATACTCCACACGCGCAAGAGCCTATCATTGACGAAGATATGTTGCACGATAAACGCGATGTGGTGGGAGCCTATGGGCAAATGGTGGCCGATGACGATTTTGAAATGTCCATGGGGCCTGAGCTACATATCCCCGGTGAAGGAGCCTCTGTGCTTGGGAAAGATGGTGCTGAAGCCTCAGAGCTAGGCATGAGTATGAAGTTTAAATGGGGATTTTAGCTTTTTGTGAAAGAATACATGGTACGAAGAGGCTGCTCATGAAGCAGCCTTTTTTATGCATAAGTGTTAAGATTGAGGCAAGTTATGAGTTGAGAGAGAGCATTTGCCATGCGAGAAAAGTGGCCAAACTCCACACGATGAGGCATACTATTGCGTCAAGAATTTTCCACGCCAAGGGGTTCGTAAAGTATGGGGCAAGAAGTTTTCCACAAAGAGCAAGGCTTGAAAACCAAATGAGCGAGCCACAAGCGGCCCCCATGCCAAAATAATATCGTCCCGTTCCCTCATAGTTGGTGCTAATGGATCCAAGTAAAACCACAGTATCAAGATAAACATGGGGATTAAGGATAGACACGGCAAGAGTTGTTAAAATGACAGCCTTTAAAGGGCGTTGAACATGTTCTATTTTTATGCCGGTGGGGTGCTGTTTAAGGGCAGAGCGGAGGGCACCCAAGCCAAAGTAGGCGAGAAAAATAATGCCGCCCCATGTGACGAATTTTTGGAGTTGTGGGTGAGCAACAACAAAGCCTCCAAAGCCAAGAACCCCAAGAGCTATAAGAATGGTGTCCCATGTGATGCAAATAATACACACAGGGATATGGTGATTTTGTCGGATGCTTTGTGAAAGTAGGAATGCATTTTGAGCCCCAATGGCCATGATAAGGCTTATGCCCATGCCAAAACCTTGTATAAAAGGTGCCATGTCCATGTTATTTTATCTCAATTGTATTGTCTGTAATTTGGTGGAAAATTTCTTTCTTGTTTTACAAAAAGAAATGGGCGCTTAAAACTTTCGTTTTAAGCGCCCGAAATCTCTGGTGGGCAGTGAGGGGATCGAACCCCCGACATCCGCCTTGTAAGGGCGGCGCTCTACCAGCTGAGCTAACTGCCCGCGAAAAATGTTCTATAAGAAGTGGCCCCCATTGTCAAGCTTTTTTGTGACAAAAGAATGTTGTCTGTGTAAAAAAAGAGAGCAGGAGAATGCGGTGCTTTGGCAGGTGTTATTTGTGGGGGCATAAAAAGAAGTAGGCGCTTAAAACTTTCGTTTCAAGCGCCTGAAATCTCTGGTGGGCAGTGAGGGGATCGAACCCCCGACATCCGCCTTGTAAGGGCGGCGCTCTACCAGCTGAGCTAACTGCCCGCGAAAAATGTTCTATAAGAAGTGGCCCTCATTGTCAACGGAAAAAAATGAAAATTTCATATTTTTTGTGTGCTGTATTTGTGGTGGGAGATGGTTTGAGATGTGTATAGTGTTAATTGTTTGTTTTTATAGATATTTATTGTTGTGGTGCTTGTGGCGCAAAAAAACGCTTTGCAAGTATGGGAAGGCCGGCAAAGCGTTTTCTGTTTTATTTAAGCAATGGTATTGCGTAAAATACCTATGTTTTCCACTTCCAATTCCATAAGGTCACCGCTTTTTAGGAATTTGGGTGGGTCAAAGCTCATGCCCACGCCGGCAGGGGTGCCCGTGGCAATGATATCGCCAGGTAGTAAGGTGCTACCTTGGGAAAGAATGTGGATAAGTTTTGCCACGTTAAAAATCATAAGAGATGTGTGTGAGCTTTGACGCACCTCTCCGTTAATGCGACTTTCTAGCTTGAGGTTTTGTGGATCGGCAAGGGCCTCACGGCACACAATGCAAGGTCCAAAAGGTGCGGAGCCGTCCAAGGATTTACCAGCATACCATTGGGTGGTGCGTCTTTGTAAGTCGCGTGCAGACAAATCATTGATGATGGAGTAGCCAAAAACATGGTCCAAGGCATCTTCCATGCTAATGTTGATACCTTTCTTGCCTATGATGACGGCGAGCTCCACTTCGTAATCGTATTTTTCTGTTACTTTGGTATGTCCATCCACGGTGCTGTCAGGATGAGCAATGGACGTGCAAGGTTTGGTAAATACAAAGGGGAACTCGGGAATCTTTTTCTCTGCATCTGGGCGTTGAAATTCTTCCAAATGCGCCACATAGTTTATGCCCGTGCATAAGATATTGCGCGGGGGATTGGTGTACGGAGCTTGTAAGGTGCAAAGGCTCATGTTTACACAAGCTTCGGCGCATGAAGTGGCTTTTTCTAGCACTTGTTCTAAGCGTGGGTATAGGGAAGATCCCTCTTCCACCGCCGCACGCAAGGAGGGAGGAAGGCTTGAATCCACGCGGCACACATCTATAATGGTGTCATTTTCCTGTTGCCAAATACCCCAGCGAACTTCTGTGGGTGCCGAATTTACAAAAAAAGATACAAGACGCATGAGAGCTCCTTCCTGTGCTGCTGTGCTAAAAGATTAAACTGTGGTTATACCTGCTGCTCGTTTTGAGCTTTTTCACCGCTAATAATACGCACCAAGGTGCGAACATTACGCAAACCAATGACGCGCCAGCTGCCATTTTCTTGGCGCATCCATGCTTCCACGGGGTAAGAGTTGCCATTGCCATGGTCTTTTAAGGTGAAAGGCACATATACCGCGCCGCTTTCTTCCACGGGCTGTCCAATGTGCATGATTTCCTTACGGCCCATGGAGGCATCGGCAAAGAGGGTGGAGAGGAGTCCACCGGGTTTTTCCGTGGCAATTTCTTTACCGCTAAAAGCACCGGAACGCACACCATAGCGCACAAAGGCCGAAGCTTCACCCACCAAGGTGTCATGTAAGGTTTTACGCGCCGTTTCATTTTGCGTAATGGTGGAAAGCATAAGAGCCAGCATGGGGTTCAGTGTTTTTTGGTCAGCTTTTTTGGCATCTTCTATGAAAATGTCCACACATTGCCCCACCAGGCTTTCCATATTCACCGAAGCGTCAAAAAAGGCTTGGTCACCGGTGTCGAGGGCTTGTTGAATGTCATGCAAGGTTTGCACAGGGCTGGAGCCGGCATGGGCCGAGGTGGTGAGGCATAAAAGCATAAGAAAACATAAGGCTAGATATTTCATGATAATCCTCAGATAGTTGATGTTGGAATTCAAGGGGGTATGTTTGCGCCATGGCAGGGGGCTACGGCGCAAACATAAAAAACTATGGTCTTACTTGCGCATGTTCTTGTGGTTGAGCACTGCGCAATTTTTGGGAAAGATTTTGTAAGAGCTCGCCGGCTTTTTGCGCGCTTTGGCTCATATCCTTAGAGGAATATCCACGGCCCACACGGCGTTCTAGCCATTCAGAAATGAAAAGAATGGTGTCTGCATCCATGCGATTGGCGGCAGGAGCTTTTTTGCGTATGGCAGAAAGAAGAGACTCTGTGGCCAGGGTGCGATCATGAATGCTACGTTGATATTGAGCATTTAAGCCATCAATGCGCAATTGCCAAGTGTCTGCCGCTTCGGTGTTTTTTTCTTCCACGGCGGTGTCAAAGGCAAATACAGCTTCGGTGAGTTCATTGTGTATGCGTAGGGTTTCTTCAACGCTTGTTTTAATATTTTGCATGCGTTGACTAAAGTCAGGTAGTGTGCCTATGCCTTGCAAGGTGGAGCCCAAAGTGGAAAATTCTTGGGCAAAAGCTTGGAGTACTTTCTCGGGTTGCGCCGTGCTTTGCCCACTCATGGGCTTTTGAGCTGCCTCTTGCATGCTTTGTACGAAACGTTCGGCATACAGATTATAGAGAGCAGACATCATGGAACTGTTAAAAGCATAGCGCAAAAGATCTGCTCTGGCGCCCAAAGTGTCTTGGGAGTCTTCTGGCATAAGCGTATGCATTTTTTGTCCATAGCGCATATTGGCAGAAGAAAGGCTTAAGCGTAATCCCTTTTGAGGGTGATAACGACCCACCAGCCACGAGGCCATGTCATCCACAAAGGTGAGGGGCACTTTTTTATCTTGTTGTACCTTGGGGGCCAGCGGTGTGATGGGTTCCGGGGCTATATTGGTGCCGGCGCCCATGCCTGTTTCACCTTCTGCCACGGTGTTTGTATTGGTGGTGGCATTTTGCCCAGAGCTAGAGGCTAGGATGTTTTCTGTGCTGGGGCTTGTTGCTTGAGTACTGGAAGGGGGCGCAGACATTTGCCCTTGCACGCTCTGGCCTGCTAAGGTGCCGGGGGCTGTGCTGGGTACGGCAAGGCTGGGCTTTTTGGGCTCTAGGTAATTGTCCACCACTTGCTGAAAAGGGGTATCCTTCACGGCAGAGTCCACATTTTCTTTTACCGTTGCGGTGAATTTTTCTTTATCTTCTTCATCGCGAGATAACCAATATAAGCCGGCTCCTGTCATAAGCAGGACGGTGAGGGTGAGCATGCCAAGTTTAACGGCACCGCCACGGCTTTTAGCAGGTTTGGGCAGAGAATTTAGAGTATCGTGCTTAAAATCTGTCATGATATCCTCGATGCAAAAAAATATGTTTTGGCAAAGGTCGCCGCATTTAGTGTGAATAATTTTCTAGACTTTGTCTATATATAATTGTTGTGTGACAACTTCTTTACGCTGTATCTGTGCTTACTTTATGGTAAAAAGGAAGGTCACTTTTTTATATTTTGGTAGAAAAAGTGATTACCTACAAAATTTTTGAATTGTAGTAAAATAAAATGGTATGTATTATTAACTTGTTATCGCTGAAGTCTTTTTTACAAAAAAGGCTTTTCCTTGACCATCCATAATAAATGCGCTAGGTCGGTAAAAGAATTACATAATGCTTTTGTGGCTACTGTTTTGGCTACAAGAAATGGAGGAATTATGTCCAGTATACTGTATTTTTTTGCTGCACTTGCTGCCCTCATTGTGGGCTATGCTGTGTACGGTACCATTGTTGATAAAGTTTTTGGTGCCGATGCCAAGAGAGCCACTCCTGCACAAGTGAAAGCCGATGGCGTTGACTATGTGGTCATGAAACCATCCAAAATTTGGCTTATTCAATTATTGAATATTGCTGGTGTGGGCCCCATTTTCGGCCCCATCTTGGGTGCTTTGTATGGTCCTGCTGCCCTTGTTTGGATTGTGGTGGGTGCTGTATTTGCCGGCGCCGTGCATGACTACCTTTCCGGTATGTTGTCCATGCGTTACGGCGGTAGTAACATGCCAAACATTGTGGGTTATACCCTTGGAAGCACAGCTAAGCAATTCATGCGCGTGTTCTCCTTGGTACTACTTTTGCTCGTAGGTGTGGTATTCGTATCTGCCCCTGCTAAGCTTTTGAGCATCATGACCCCCGATTGGATGAACTTCAACACCTGGCTTGTGATCATCTTTGCTTACTACTTCTTAGCCACCATCTTACCCATCGATAAAATCATCGGTAACTTATACCCCATATTTGGTGCCGTGCTCATGATCATGTCTGTGGGTATGATCACCATGCTCATCGTGGATGATTATACTTTCTATCCTGCTTTGGAATGGACCAACCAACATCCCAAGGGCCTACCCATCTGGCCTCTTATCTTCATCACCATTGCTTGTGGTGCCATTAGTGGTTTCCACGCCACGCAATCTCCGCTCATGGCTCGCTGCTTACCCTGCGAAACCTTGGGCAAGCCTGTGTTCTACGGTAGTATGATTGCCGAAGGTGCCATTGCCCTTGTATGGGCCACTGTGGGTATGACTTTCTATCAAGAACCTGCCGCCCTTGGTGAAGCTTTGGCCGCTGGCGGTCCCGGTAAGGTTGTGAGCGATGCTGCGTATACCCTCATGGGTAGCGTGGGTGGTATCTTCGCCATGCTTGGTGTTATTGTATTGCCCATCACCTCCGGTGATACGGCTTTCCGCGCCACACGCTTGACCATTGCTGAAGTATTTAACCTTAGCCAAACTGACGTTGCCAAACGTTTGATGATTGCTGTGCCTCTCTTCGTTTTAGGTGGCATTCTTTCTCAAGTGGACTTTAACATCATTTGGCGCTACTTCGGTTTTGCCAACCAAACCTTATCTTCCTTAGCCTTGTGGGCCGGCGCTGCGTATTTATATCGTAATGGCCGTTTCCACTTCATCGCTTCCCTACCAGCCACTTTCATGACGGCTGTGGCTACCAGCTATATTCTTTCCGAAAAGAATATGGGGCTTGGTCTAAGTTATGAAACTGGTAACATGATCGGTATTGGCTTTGCGCTTCTTTGCTTCGTGGTATTCATGCTACGCGGCAATAAGGCCAAAGTGGAAGAATATGTTGACTAGTCATTTTTAAGACTTATGTATATGGGAGAGGCGAGAGTCTCTCCCTTTTTTTATATTTTTTTATATGATAAACATACGTTTTTAGTAAGAATAAATAAGGTAAAGCAAGAAAGTTTATTTTTCTGAGAGAAAAATACTTGCTTTTGATAAAAGGAATGATTACTATTAAACCACAGACAAGGAGGGCACCATGACTAGCCTACAAGAAATTCGTTATGATATAGATTGGAATTTGACCCCTGAACATGCCGTGACCATGTACCTTGAATGGGGAAACAATGATTGGAACGCAGAATATCCTCCTGTACGTTCCAAGGACGACTTTTCCACCTATTTTGTGGTGGATACCTGGGGTGATGAGCCTTTATTGCGTTTAGTGCGTCGTAACTCTGAAAATGCTGAAGATATTTTCACCATGCCTTTGCCGCATGAATTGCGCGAAGAGTTTTACGAGGAAAACGCCAACTTAAGGGGTATTTTTGCCCCCACCGGCGGCATTAAGCAATGGCTCAAGACTCAGATGGATTAATAAATTTTAAGGGCGTAAAAAGCAACTGGGTGTACTTTTTACGATTCCTCGGTGTACTTGCCCTTTGAACTCCTCACAAATACGCATAAGTACACATCATAAGCAAAAAGGCTCCTTTCACAAGGAGCCTTTTCATTTGCTATTTATATTTCAGTATGTTGGCCTGGGCTTAAGGCAAGACATTGACAGTTGGGGGCGTGGCGCGAGAGGGCTTTTTCGAAGGAAGCGGTATTGGCATCTAAAGCAGGGAAGGTGCCATAATGCATGGGGATGACCTTATCCACATGCAAAAGGGTGCAAGCGTGGGCTGCTTGGCGCGCGTCCATGGTAAAGACACCGCCAATGGGCAGGAGTGCCACATCCATGGGGTATAGTCTGGCCCACATTTCCATGTCTCCAAAGAGACCCGTATCGCCGGCATGGTAGATGGTTTTCCCGCTGGGCATTTTAATGATAAATCCTGCGGGAGTGCCTGTGCCTGAGGTGTGGTGCGCGGGAATCATGGTAACGGATGCTCCCTTATGCGCTACAGTGCCACCAAAATTAAAGCCAATGCCATTGAGCACTTGCTCGGCGGGAATGCCAGCATCGGTGAGGCGACAGGCTGTTTCCACCACCGCGCCCAGCACGGCTTTATGTTTTTGGCAAATTTCCACCGCTTGGCCCACATGGTCCGCGTGGTCATGGGTGACAAGAACCATATCTATGGGGGGTAAATCAGCGCTGGCTGTGCTGGCTGTGGGGCAACCGTCAAGAAAAGGGTCAATAAGAATGCGTATATTGTCTTCTTCTAAGAGAAAAGCCGAATGTCCAAGCCATGTGATTTTTGTCATGAAATACTCCTTTGTTTTCTATGCTCAATATAAGCACTGTTTCCTTGACAGCAAGAGGTACGCAGGGTAGGACATAAAAAGTTTTTGCGCCCGTAGCTCAGTTGGATAGAGCGTTGACCTCCGGAGTCAAAGGCCGTGTGTTCGATTCACGCCGGGCGCGCCATTACATTCCCCTCTAGCTCTCGTGCTCCGTAATTATCCCGAAATATAAAGCTTCCCTTTGGTGCTATGAGCGATGCCAGATGTCGTAAGCGCGTCTACGCTCATTTTCTTCTTATCCTGCTATGCAAAAAGTATAAATTCCGTATGGATACTCACAGACGAAGTGGCTAAATATTTACAGCTTAGCGAAGTAGTCAGTGTCGAACTATTATTGAAAGTAGATATTTTTCAAGAGAATACAGAAGGTTCAACATAAGAATATCCTCTATGTATGTAACATAGAGGATATTCTTTTTCATTGTAGGAAGGTTCATCTTTACTCTTATTGAAAGTATAGATGAAATTTTCCATTTTGTGTATTTATTACTTTTTCAATCTTTCTGCCACAGTTTCGCCGCCAACGCCCCAAGCCGTTGTGGGCACTTCCTCAATGACGACCATGGTATTGTTGGGATTTTTTCCCAAAACACGCACCATCATATCGGTAGTTTCTTTAATAAGTTGTGCTTTTTGGGCTTCTGTGGGGGCTTGGTCGCCGCCTGTTACTTTAATGTTGATGAAGGGCATATGATCTCCTTGGCTTAGGTTGAAACGGCCCTGTGATGTATGCGAATCACAGGGCATACTTATACATAATACAAGAAAAGGCTTTTTGTGCAACTTATCTATTCTTATATGGCATATTAGTTTTTCTTATTGTACTTTTTTTCTCATGACCTCTAGTATCTAAATCAAGTAGTAAGAATTTGTATCATGCGTGGCATGAGCAAAGGTTTGTCCCTTTAAAATGAAAGTAGGTAGTGTATGCTAAGTTCACCGTATGCAAAGCAAAGTCCCATTCATCTAACCATGCTTGAGCGTGTGCAATATCCCGTACCGCGCGAAATGGTTATGCCTTTGGTTTCGCTTATTGCTGTAGCCATGGCTTTGTTTCACCTTTATACTGGAGGTATGGGAACATTCACGGCGCTCATTCAGCGCGGAGTGCATTTGTCTTTTGCTTTAGTTCTTATGTTTTTGACCATTCCTGGTATCAAGAATCAAAAAAATGCTGAAAATCTCCATGTAATAGATATTATTTGGGCTTTACTGGCGGTTCTGCCTGGTGCTTATTTTTCTTTGTATTTTAATGACATTGCTGAGCGCGGCGGCATGGCCACGGATTTTGAAATATACCTTGGCTGGGTTACCATTGTGATGCTTTTGGAAGCAGTGCGCCGCGGTGTGGGCTTTGCGCTGTTCTGTATAGGTATTGTGGCCATTTTATATGTATATTTTGGACCGTATTTACCTGGCATGCTGGAGCATCGCGGCTATAATCTCACCCGTATTTCTTATCAAATGTTCATGTCCGATTCGGGCATTATGGGCACTCCTTTAGGTGTTAGTGCTACTATTATTGCGCTATTTATCCTTTTCGGCAGCTTTTTGGAGCAATCCGGCGGTGCCAAATACTTCATTGACCTTTCTGAATCTTTAACCGGCCGCATGCGCGGTGGCCCTGCCAAGGCGGCGGTGCTTGCTTCTGGCCTTATGGGTACCGTTTCCGGCTCTGCCGTGGCCAACGTGGTGACCACAGGGCACTTAACCATTCCCCTTATGATACGTGCAGGTTATACCAAGGTATTTGCCGGTGCCGTGGAAGCTGTGGCTTCTTCCGGCGGACAGTTGGCTCCTCCCATCATGGGCGCTGCGGCCTTCCTTATGGCAGATATGACTGGTATTCGTTATAGTAACATCGCCCTTGGTGCTGTAATTCCCGCTTTGTTGTTTTATGGGAGTTTATTCATTGTGGTGCACCTTGAAGCTTGTCGTCGTGATTTACAATGCAATACCGATGGTATTGGCAAGATTGAAAATCGTGCCCATATGTTTATTCCCTTAGTATTGCTTATCATTCTTTTAAGTCTTGAATATTCTCCCACCTATGTAGGTTTTTGGACCATCGTGGGTATGGTGGCCATTTCTTGGATGAAGCCTTCCACGCGCCTTACCCCTAAAAAGGTGTATGCCGCTTTAGAAACAGGCGCCCTTGGTATCTTGCCCGTGACGGCAGCTTGCGCCAGTGCAGGTATTGTGGTGGGCGCAGTGACGCTGACCGGCCTTCCCATTAAGTTCTCTACCTTACTCATTGAGGCTTCCGGTGGTTCCTTAAGTATTTTACTTATCTTAACCATGTTTACTTCGCTTATTCTAGGTATGGGCTTGCCTACAGCACCTGCTTATATTCTTTTGGCAACGCTCATTGGCCCAGCCCTCACCGGCCTTGGAGTTAATGTGTTGGCTGCGCATATGTTTATCTTCTTCTTCGGCGTGGTTTCTGCCATTACTCCTCCAGTGGCTTTGGCTGCCTTTGCTGCAGCGGGTATTTCAGGTGCCAAGCCCAATGAAACAGGCTTCAAGGCGTGCTGGATAGGCATCATTACCTTCATTGTGCCTTATATGTTCGTGTACGAGCCTGCCCTTGTGGGTGAGGGAAGCTTTACCTCCATCATTATTGCTTTCACCCTTGCATGCATAGGCGTATGCGCCCTTGGCGTGGCTTTGACTGGATACTTTGTGCGCGTGTGCAATCCCATCATTCGTCTTCTTGTGGGCGTGGGCGCTGCCATGGTTTTACATCCAGAAGTTATGAGCAGTCTTGCCGGTATAGTGTTGTTGGTGGTGGTATTGAGTGTTCATGTATATGTGCTTGGAAAGAAGACAACAAGCACCGCAGTAAGTTAGCCTTATGAGGATACGGTGCTTTTTAGGGTGCTGTATCCTCCATAATACAATGCAATAGGAAGAGCAGGGCGCCAAACCTTGCAGAGAGAATACAATTTAACAGCCCCTTGGGCGGAGGTTTCACATGACTCGTAAAATGAATACGTTGGTAAAATCCTTAGCAATGGTTTTGGCATTAAGCTTTGGTGCACAAAGTGCCGTGGCAAAGACCTATATTTCCATGGGCACTAATCCTGTGGGCATGGCATGGTATACCATGGGTGCTGCTTTAACAGAAGTGCTGCGTACTGAAGCTCCTGACATTGCCATGACTGTGGAAGCCACCAATGGCGCTGTGCACAACGTGAACCTTATGGCCATGGGCGATATTGAAATGGCGCTCACTTCCGCTAAAGAAGCGCAAGATGCCTATAATGGTGAAGGTCGTTATAAGGCAAAATTACCTATTTTAGGTCTTTATGCCGCTTCTGTGGCCTATAGCCAATGCGTAGCCTTGGCAGATTCCGGTATTACAAGCATTGAAGATCTTAAAGGTAAGCGCATAGGCGTGGGCGTGGGCGGCTCTTCCACTCGTGTGGACAACCAAGAGCTCTTGGCTGTAAGCGGCATGAGTGTGAAAGATTTTGATGCTTTTTCTGAAACTTTGCCCGAAGCTGTAGAAAAAATGAAAAATGGTCAATTGGAAGCCAATATGTGGTTTGGTGTATCTCCTTTGGCTCCGCTCATGGATTTGGCTCAATCTCGTGACCTTACATGGTTCGCTTTGAGCAAGGAAAAAGCTGAGGAGCTTTCCAAAAAGTACCCTTACTACTATTACTCTGAGCTTCCAGCCAACACCTATCCTAAGCAAGATAAGCCTATTCCCACTGTGGCACAGCGTTACAATATGGTAGCTCTTGCCGAAATGGATGAAGAGGTTGCTTATCAAATAACCAAGGCCTCCGTTGAAAACTTTGATAAACTCACTGCCATTTATAAGGGCTGGGGCACAGCCAACCGTGAGCAAGTATTGCAAAGTATGACCATTCCTTTGCATCCCGGTGCCATTAAGTATTTCCGTGAAATCAATCTGCCCGGTTTAGACGAGTATATTGCAAAATATCCCAATAAATAAGCAAAAATGATGTGGGAAAGGGGGCTTTGCTCCCTTTCCATAGAGAGCATAAGAAGAGAGGTTGTGCATATGAAAGCGTCGAAAAACTTAGGCAAAAAGTTATTTTCCTTTGCCGTGGTAGCAGATACGCACTTAAATCAGGATGAAGTGGAATGTAATTCTCCTTTTCCGGTAAATACATTGGCTAATTTACGCATGCGCCATGTGGTGCAGGATATAAATAGCAAAAATGTGGATTTTGTTTTGCACCTTGGCGATATTATTCATCCTGTGCCTGCCGTAAAAGCATTGTATGAGGGTGCAGCGCAGCGATTTCATAATCAGGTAAAAGATCTAAAAATGCCTCTCTATCTCACCCCCGGTAATCATGATATTGGGGATAAACCCATGCCCTGGGCCCCTGCCGGCACCATTACCGACGAGTATATTGCTCTATGGCATGAAGTCTTTGGTAAGGATTATTACAGCTTTAGTCACAAAGATATTGTTTTTGTGGTGCTTAACTCTCAGCTGTGCAACAGCGGTCTTGCCGCCGAAGCTGTGCAAGAGGCTTGGCTTGAAGCTGAGCTAAAAGAGCATAAGGGCAAAAGAATTTTTCTGGCCACGCACTATCCTTTCTTTATGTATGCCAGTGATGAGGCCGAACACTACGACAATATAGCCGAACCTGCACGTTCGCGTCTTTTGGATATGCTAGCACGTTATAACGTGGAGGGCATTTTTGCAGGGCACGTGCATAATTTTTGGTATTTGCAAGAAGAGGCCGTGCATCACTATTTATTGCCTTCCACGGCCTTTGTGCGCCAAGACTATAGCGAAATGTATAAAGCACCTCCTGCGCTTGAAGCTTTAGAGGCAGGGCGCAATGATGCAGAAAAATTGGGCTATTTTGTGGTGCATATGTATGAAAAAGGCCATGTGTGCCGCATGGTGCGCACCCACGGTACTTGTGTGCATGAAGGCAAAATCCCGCAGCAGGGCACTTATGTTTCTACCGTGAGTCCCTTGGAAAATAGTTGTGCTTCCTTGGGCTTTGATTTGCGCGAAACATGGTCGCACGCTGTGACCATAGCGCCCAGTGGTGCTTTGGACGAATTTGACCGCAAAGAAGTACGTAATGATTATCCGCTCCTCGCTTTGTGGGAAATGGGCGTGAAGCATATGCGCGTGCCTTTCCACGATTTACGTGATGCAGCCACACGTCGCCGCATGGAGCATCTTGTGGGCCTCGGACATACCTTTACGCTTTTTTCTTTTGGCGAAGCTTCCAAGCAAGATATGAAATTGGTGGCGGAGTATGCACATATTTTACGCGGCTGGGAAATGGCCTGCCGCTGGGACACGCTTCCTGCCATGGCGAAAAATATAGCTAAGATTCGCAAGAAAACAGATTTACCTTTGTATCTCAGTCGTATGTGGGAGCATGATGATAATAAAAGCCCCGATGGCAGATATTTTCATGTGATGAATCACGGTTTAAGCGTCAAAAATTTACAGCAAAATAAAGAGTACTTTGCCGCTGTGGAAGCCCTTTCTGATTTGGAAGAGGTGGGCTATGTGTTCCGCATTATGCGTCATGAAGATATATATGCTTCCCTGCAAGCCATAGCTGCATATGAAAAAGAATGTCAGCGTTCTGTGTCGGTACATATACGCATGGCGGGCTTTAATCCTGCAGAAAATAATTGCACTGCGGACGATGATGTGCTTAATGCCCAGCGTTTGGCCGAGGCTTTACTTTGCACAGCCCATACAGACATACATGTTTTTGCTGATACTTTGGTGGATGTGGACAGAGGTTATTTTCCGCGCCACGGAGTACTGGACAGTATTTGCAATCCACGCATGGCGGCGCAAGTTATAGCGCATATGTATGGATTTTTACATGAAGAAGAGGCCCCCTTGCAAGAATTGACTTGCATGAAAGAGGCCAAGGCGCACACCCTTTGTGCCATGCAAGGTGAGAGCTTAGTCGGTTTTGTTTTTTCAAAACAAGAAGAGGATACGCGTTGTACCAAGGATTTTGAAGCCATGGCACAAGAAAAGGGCTATACGCAATTGTGCTATGTAAATGCTGTGAGCGGCCATAAAGGCTCTTGGCAAGATGTGCAGGGAGATAGTCCTGTATATATGATTCGCGCAAGCAAGTAATGCTGACATAAGAGGAAGTTTTCTTCCTTTTATTATACGCCCCCCCAGCGAGCTGGGGGGCCCTTACAATTCTGCTGGGGGAATAACCTTTTGTGGACAAAAGGTTATTCCCCCAGAGCCGCTCTGCTCTCGATTTACGTAATTGCTCATTCTTCGCAAACGTAAACGCCTTCGGCGCCCGCTGGGTCGGCCCTTCCAAAAAACTTTAATTGCGGCAACATCTTACCTTTGAAATGAAAATTTTTCCGCAATGTAAATTAAAAAATATGTTTTTACACGCTTTTTAAAAGACGAAAAAACAAAATTTAATGTGTAGCTCATAATTTTGCAAAGAATTTTTTTCTTCATTCTTTGTCAGCTAGCCTATGCTTTGTTCTAAAATATCCATACCATCTTCAAAAAGAAAACGCAAAAATTCGTCCTTTTGTGCATTGGCTTCGCCTTCTTTACGCATGGCAATAACAAGGTTTTCATCGGGAAAAATATGCGAAAGAGGTAAAAAAGAGGCTCTATCCTCAAAGTGCGCAATGGTATGGGAGTAACATAATTGCACTGCAATTCCCACTCCCTTGGTGGCATAGGTGATATTGATGGCGGCATTGGGGGATTCCACAATGGTATGGAAGCTGAGTCCTGCCAATTCACAGGCTCTGTCTAACTTGTCGCGGGCAGAGGCCTTCACATTGGGGCGAGGCAAATTGAGCGGATATTGTACCAAATCTTCCAATTCAATGCGTTCAAGCTGTTCAAGAGGGTGACCTTTGGGTACTACCACCATATATTGGCCACGAAGCCATGGGGTAATGTGCATATTATTCGGCACGGAAGACTCGTGAACAATGCAAAAATCTGCTTGACCACGCTGTACACTTTCTATGCATCTATGCGGTGTGTAATCAAAAATATGTAGCAATATATTGGGGTATTGCTGCATAAATGTGCATAAAATTTTGGATAAAATATATTGGTGTACGGCATAAGGGGCAGAGAGGTATATATAGCCTTCATAATGCTGACTTAAGGCCTTGAGTTTTTCTGCCAGAGAGCGTTCTTGTAAGAATATTTTTTCAGCAAAGGCGAAAACTTCTTTGCCTTCGGTGGTGAGTTGCAAGGAATTTTTGCCCACGCGCTGAAAAAGAGTGCATTCAAGGCTTTGCTCCAGCTTGGAGACTTGCTGGCTTAAGGCAGATTGAGTGCGAAAGAGCGCATCTGCGGCGCGCGTAACACTGCCAAGCTTGGCGATGGTGTAAAAACCTTTTAAATATTGCCATTCCATAAAAACTCTCGAAAGATGCAGTGTGTAACCTATCTGGTGAAATCTAGGCAGACAGTGGCACAAAAGGCACCCCCTGTCCACAGGAAAAGCAATAAATCTTTTTTTATCCCTGCCACTTTTGCGCTAAACTTTTTAATGTGGGCACGGCGTGGGCATAGAATTTTTGTAAAGCTTTACAGAAGTAGGTGCGCCCAAAACCTTCAGGGTTTACACGCCTATCTTTTAGGCAACCGCCACCGCAGAGGCTGAGCCAAGGGCATTTGAGGCAGGCATCGTGTACACGGGCTTTGGCATTACCAAAGACGCGCTGTTTTTGACTTTGCAAGAGGTCTTGTAAATTGTGCTCACGAATATTCCCTAAAAGATGTGCCTTTTCTACAAAGAAGTCGCATGGGTACACCTCACCATTGTGTTCCACGGTCACATAAGTTCCACAGGTTTTACGGCTGCCGCATTCGGGAGAAACGGTGCCGAGCAAGGTGAAGAAGGTGGTTTCAAAAAGGCGTATGGATGTGGTAGGTTTGCCGTCTGCAAAGTCCGCTTTCCACGCATCAAAGAGTTTACACAGAGCTTCGCCATAGGCTTCGGGACTTACAGAAAAATCGGCAATGTTCCCTTGAGCATCCTTTTCCACCACAGGAATAAATTGCATATAGGTAAAGCCCAAATCGCGTAAATATTCGTAGCTTTCCACCAAATACGGCGCGCTGTACGAAGTGACGCAGGCTAGGGCATTACATTCTACCTTGGCGGCAAGTAAGCTTTTGGCGGCCTGTTCCACTTGGGCGTGGGTGGTGCTTTTTCGCTCTCCAGTCTTACCGTGTCTATAGGTATCATGCACATGAGCCTTACCGTCTAGAGAAATTCCCACAAGGAAATTTTCACGCTGTAAAAAATCGCACCAATCGTCATTTATAAGCATACCGTTGGTTTGTAATATGTTGGATACGGTGCAATTTTTGGCGTGTTTTTTTTGCAAGCGTACGGCTTTTTCGTAGAAGGGAAGCCCCATGAGTGTGGGCTCGCCGCCTTGCCAAATAAAAGAGAAGGTACCAAGGTTTGGTGGTGTTTTTTCCAATGCATTGCGGATAAGCATTTCTTGTAATTGCCCCGTCATGCGCTTTGTTTCTTCTCCCTCAAAAAGCTCTTCCTTGTCGCAATAAAAGCAATAAGAACATCGTAAATTACAAAGAGGGCCGGCAGGCTTTACCAAAACGCAATTGAGTGTGGGGGCGTGCATAGGTTTTCCTTATATTAATAATTTTACTGGGGGAAAGGTTTCCCTCATCCATCCCCAAAACTCGCCTTACCTATGAACATGCGGGGAAAAAGTATGCCAAAAGACAGATGCACATCCGCCACTGGTTTTTTTGAGGGGAGGGTCTGAGAGGGGGAGCTTTTTTTCCCTAAAAAAAGTTCCCCCTCTCAGTAAGTTACCATTATGTCAAATTTTACTTAAAAGCTGTGCTTTCTCTGTTTCTGGGTAGCTGTGCTAAAGCCTTAGTTTGAATGGCACCGGCTTTGCGCACATAACGCTTATCATCATCCTCAAAGACCTTATAAGCCCATACCGGTTCAGAGTTGGTATTGGCTTTAATGAACAAGCGGTCTTTTTGGCTTTCTTTAATTTCTGCATCTAAAGCAGCAGGGTCCCAATTATTCAAACAAATGGCTTTCAACTCTGCCAAGGTAGAGGCATAGGCAGAATCCCCAGCCACGTTGGTGAGCTCAAGGGGATCTTTGGCCATATCATACATGATGTCGGGATGACCGTGTGTATAAATGTACTTCATATCACCACGGCGCACCATACGGCAAGGGGCGCAAGCGCCTTCACCCGTATATTCGCTGATGGCAATGTCGCTCCAGTTAGCATCTTTGCCTGTGGTTAAGAAAGTATATAGGCTGTTCCCTTCAAAGGGGCGTACTGGGGTGGGGGCTTTGCCTTCGGTCACAAGATCAAGCACGGTGGGAGTTAAATCCACCAAGGAAACATTTTCTTTCACACGGTTTGGCTTAAAGAATTTGGGGCCGTAGAAGATAAAGGGCACTGTGGCTGACCACTCATAGAAGAGTTGTTTGTACCATTGACCGCGCTCGCCTAGCATGTCGCCGTGATCTGCGGTCATGATGATGATGGTATTATCGAGGAGTTCGGCATCTTCGAGGGTTTGCTTAATGCGACCCACCTTGTCGTCAAGGGCGCTAATCATGCCATAGTAGGCATGGCGAGCATTGCGAACTTCATCATCGGTGGGGGTGTCTAGGTTGCCGGCGTGAGCATAGTAAATCCAGCGGCTCATTTCGTCCATGTCTTCTTCTTTCATGGCAGGAACGCTGGGCATATCAATGCTGTCATGGTCATATAAATCCCAGTGCTCAGGACGACAAATGAAGGGGGAGTGGGGCTGGGTAAAGGAGATTGTTAAGAAGAAAGGACGTTCTTCATAGCGGGCAAAGTCAAAGAGCTTACGGATGCCGAAGTATTCCACTTCATCGTCATAGTCAATTTGTAAGCTACGCTTGACCACACCGGCTTCGGTGATGCCGCTCAAATTGATGCCTGTGGGACGGTCACCAAGACCTTTTTCCCAGTCAGGGGCCCAAGCATAGTTGGAGGGGTAAATATCGGTGGTCACACGCTCTTCATAGCCGTGTAATTGGTCTGGGCCCACAAAGTGCATCTTGCCGCAAAGACAAGTAGCATAATCCATTCCGCGCAAATAGTGCATGAGAGTAGGAGTACTGGAAAGAGCTTCGGTGGCGTTGTCCCACACCTTAATGCTAGTGGCAAAACGACCAGAAAGCATGGACATGCGCGATGGGGCACATAAGGGGAAGTTGCTGTAGGCGTTTTCGAAAACAACGCCTTCTTCTGCCAGTTTTGTGATATTGGGTGCTTGCACCACTTTATGCCCATAGGAGGGTAAAGCTTGTGCTGTCATTTGGTCAAATTGGATTAAAAGGATATTAGGACGCTGTTTGTCTGCCATGGTAAAACTCCTTGTGGGGTAATAAATTCACAAAGTCCATTGTACAGAAAAAATATACGGTGACTAATTAGAATTTTTACTAAGAACCATTAGGCAAAATAGAAGAGGCTTGGGATGGTGCTATTACTCTATTTTTAACATTGCCCCCCGGACATATTAAAAAACTACCTTTGTGCTTATTCAGGGTACCATGCAGGGATTTTCATGACCTATCCCCATTCCCAAGCTTTTCGCCTGTCCCCAGCTTTTTCAAAAAAGCATTGATACTATGCGCCCTTATACGTGGGAGAAGGGTAGTGCCAATACTTTTTCTTGCTCGAAGAAGTGTTTTCTATTCTCTGTTTTGAGGTATTGTCAGTATTTCTAAAAAAATATAGCTTGAGTTGTAAGTACTTATTAAATTTTTTATAAAGTTTTAGCTCTTGCCATGATAGGCATAGGAGATTGCATGGAATATGCCGTCATAGGACTTTTTTCTTTTACATTACTCATCACCATTTTGCTTAAGATGCCGCTCTTGTTGGCTTTGGTGTTGGGTTATGTATATTTTTTTGGCTATGGCTTATATAAAGGCTGTGCTGTAACATCGTTGCTTATAAAATCTTTGGAGCAGTGCAAGCAGCTGGGAAATTTACTGACATTATTCGCGCTCATTGGAGTATTAACGGCCACATGGCGCGCTTCGGGCACCATTGCCTTTTTGGTGGTGAACAGCAGCTATATACTCATTCCTTCGCTCTTTATCCTGAGCACCTTTTTGCTTTGTGCATTTATTTCCATGCTCACGGGAACTTCCTTTGGAACTTCGGCCACCATGGGTGTCATTTGCATGACCATGGGGAATGTGCTGGGTATAGATGCGGCATATCTTGGCGGAGCCATTTTATCCGGCTCGTATTTTGGCGATAGAATGTCACCCATGTCTTCTTCAGCCCATTTGGTGGCTAAAATCACCGGAACGGATATTTTTGTGAATATAAAAAATATGCTGAGCTCTTGTGCGTGGCCATTTGTGCTAAGTTGTGCGGTATATGTTTACTTGGGGCAGGAAAATAGGGGTGCTGAGGTTCCCTTGGAAACATTACAATTGTTTCAGGAGAATTTTAATTTAGCGTGGCCCACAATGCTTCCGGCATTGCTGATGATTATTTTGGCCTGCTGTAAAGTTCATGCTCGAATTATCATGAGCATAAGCATTATGCTGGCCAGTGTGCTGTGCATTTTTTGGCAGAAAATTTCGTGGGCACAATTGTTGACCTTGTATTGGAGTGGCTTTGTGAGCCCAGAGCCGGCTTTGCACAGTGTCTTGGGTGGAGGTGGGCTGTTGTCCATGCTTACCGTGGCTTGTATTGTGACCATTTCTTCGGCCTATGTGGGGCTTTTTCAAGAGTCACAGTTTTTTGAAAATATTCATAGGCAGATAGCCGGTCTTGCTCGAAAAACAGGGGCTTTTGGCAGTACGGTGGTGGTGGCTTTTTTTGCCTGCATGCTAACGTGTAATCAAACCTTATCTATTTTTCTCACCAAATCTTTGTGTGAAAAGCAATATGAAAAAAGGGAAAGCTTGGCTTTGGCCATGGAAAATAGCGCAGTTCTTGTGGCTGGCGTGATACCGTGGAATATTGCGTGTTCAGTGGTGTTAGCCAATGTGCATGCACCCATAAGCAGTATTTTTTATGCTTGCTTCATATATATGGTGCCGCTGGCTTCTGTGTGGTTTTTTAAGAGAAAGGCTTTTGTATAGGAAAGAGGTAAAAACACCATTTGGATTAGATGCAGATCCAAATATAGGAAGGAAGGGCGGTGCTTTTACCTCTTTGAGTTTGTTCTTAGAACTTCATTTCAAAGCCTACACGTACCTCAAAGGGATTGAGAGTCATGATGTTGTCGGAATTGTTTTTGCTTTGTAAGAAGTTGTATAAGGCCAAGGATACTTTGTATTGATCTTCATCGCCCCAAGTTTTGGCGGCTGAGAAGTTCACATTGTAGTAATCATAAATTTCTGATGATTCAGTAAACTTATAATTTGCGTTATAGGTAGCCCAAAGGTCAGCAGAAAGACCCCATTCTGGATGGAAGAAATACACGCCGCCGTTGATAACGTCTGTGGCAGTGTAGTCTAAGCGAGTATTTGCAGAAATGTTATGGGCATCACTATACGCGTAAGATCCCTTCACTTTGATATAGTCGTGAATTTGATAAGCCAATTCCAATTCTACGCCTTGGATTCTGACTTTACCAATATTGGAACGTGCAAAAGATCTACCTGAGGAGGTAAGAGCCGGATATTTTGTGAGGTCAAATGTTTCTCTGCTGGAGATTTTGTCTTCCACATAGCTATAGTAGTAGCTCACACCGCCAGATACGGGGCCGTATTTGCCTTCGTAGCGAAGTTCAAAGTTTTTGCTCTTTTCGGGCTTCAAGTCAGGGCTACCATACACGGTGCCACTGCCTGTGGTTTCAGTGCCGAACATTTCGATGAGTGTCGGTGCTCTAAAGCCCATACCCCAGTTAGCTTTTACGCGATGGTCTTCGACGAATTCCCAGGTCACACCGATGTTAGGGGTGAAAGCACCGCCAAACTCGGCATCGTAATGGTCATAACGGCCTTGCAAGAGAATGAAGAGGCTGTCATCAAAAAGTGCAGTTTCGTTGGAGATAAACAAGGACCAATAGTCCAAGGTATCGCCTTGCACAGCAGATTTTTGGTTGGTGGTGGAGTGCGAATATTCACCGCCAAAGGTGGTGGTGTTCCAATCAGTCATGGCCCAAGAATCATAGGCGTTTAAGGTCAAATTTGTGAATATATCTGTATAATAACGCTTTCCGGTGTTGCGGTCAATTTTATCCACTTGGGCTTCGCTGTAGGTACCGGTAACGTTGTAGTTATGGTCTCCTATGGTACCATTATATACAAGGGCCCCTGTGTAGATACGCTTTTGATCATAAGAAGTGGACACAGTAGAAGTTTCTGTGGTCTTAGATTCTGTGGTATTATCTCTGGTGCCGTAACTTTGCACCAAGCGAAGTTCATGGTCGTCGTTAAAGGCATAGCCCATGTCTAAGTTGAAGGCCAGTTCATAGCCTTCGGCACTCTTGTACCAGCCACCGGTCTTCGTGTCAGTACCAGTAACAAATCTGTTGGTGTCTTTGATACCAGGATAGTTGATTCTGGTTGAGGCGTTGAAAATGGCATCAAATCCGCCTATTTTGCCTGTATCCAATTGCCAGTAGTTTTTGAAATACTCATTACCCATTTCCACGCCAACAATACCGCCAAGCTTTTCGCTCTTCTTGGTAATAATGTTGATAACACCACCAACAGCGTCAGAACCATACATGGCGCCGCCTTGTCCGCGGATAATTTCGATGCGCTCGATGCTGTTTACGTTGATATTTTGGGTGTAGAAGTTATGGGCGTCTTTTACGTTTTCTACTGGGGTGATTTTACGCCCGTTGATAAGCATTACTGTGGAACCCCAGCCAAGGCCACGAATGTTAATGCCGCCGCGCTGACCTTCTAAGGAAAGACCTGTGGCAGTGCTAAGCACATCACGCACATTGGATGCGCCCATGCGCTCGATATCTTCCTTGGTGAACACCTGCATGGTTTGTGGAACATCTTCGATAAGTTGTTCCGTTCTTGTACCGGTAACAACCACGGTGCCGGTTTCAGTTACTGGTGCATCTTGTGCAAATGCATCCATGGGCAAAACCATGGCCCCAAAAACAAAGCTCATAAAAGCTGCCATGCGTAAGGATTTTTTTCCTTTGGCAGAAAGGGTGCTTAGTCCTTTTCCATAGGCAACCACATGATTGCCAAGACCGTTAACCTTCCATTGAAACATTACTTCCTACTCCTTAAATAATAATGCGACACAATGTCTTCCATGTCTTTTTCCGCTGCTTATACGGATAAAGATCTTTTTTCTGTAATGACTTTCAAAATCTCATTCAAATACAATCCATAAAAAGTGGATACTTGTGAGATTAAACTTGATAATCATATTCACTTGATGTAGAGGTATATGCAAGGAGAGTGTGGCTGTAAAGTTATAAATAATTACCTATCTGTTCAATATGTGTTAACATAGTGGCCTGTCTTAACAGGCTATATATTTATAAACAACCTTTATTTAATTTTAGGAACCCTCATGGCGTTACAATTAAACCTGAATCAAATGTATTTTTTCTATATGGTGGCTTTGCATAAAGGGGTGCGAAAATCTGCCAAATTTTTACACGTATCGCCGCCAGCTGTCAGTGCACAAATTAAGCGATTGGAAGAGAGCTTAGGTTTTCCTCTTATGAACAGAGTGCAGGGAAAATTTTCGCTTACAGGTCATGGTGAGAAGCTTTTTCCACAGGTAGAAAAACTTTTCCAGCAAGCACAAAAATTAGAAGATCAGATTCAGCATTTACATGGTTTGCATGAAAATAAATTGGAATTAGGCGGGCATTTCATGCATTTACAATGCGTAATACCTAAACTTATGCCTCACTATGCCAATATGAAGAAAGATATTCCTGTGCATCTTACGGCAGACTTTCAAGAAAATCTTCTGATGGGGCTAAAAAATAAAGAGCTTCATGTGGCCTTACTCGAGCATCATGCGGCGGAAGAGGGGCTACATATACAAAAGTTCTTACATTGTAATATCTTTGCCTTGGTGTGTGATTCCAATGGACTGGGTGTTAATGGCCCCATAAGTTTGCATGACTTGGAAGATACGCCCTTGCTTTTACCCAAACATGATTCTGGTTTTGCCACATGTTTACACGAATATTTTGCCAAGCATGATTTTGTACCGAAGAATTTTGAAGAGTTTACTCTGCCCATCAATAGGCGTCTTTTGCCAAAAAGTGGTTACGTAGCTTTTTTTCCAGAATATTTTGTGGACAATGAGATTAATGGATTACATTTGCGTAAGATTGCCATTCAAGAGCCTTTACCGCAACTGGATGTTTTTCTAGCGCACGCGCAGCACTCAACGCAAACTAAGACCATAGAAAGCTTTTTAGAATCCCTCCCTTCGCAGGAAGAGCTCATACAGCTTGTGCAAAGTCCTTTCTAGCAGTTTGCTGAAAATGGGCAATCTGCTTCGTCAGACTTGTTTTTTGCTCCAGTCATGTATTCCATATACACTCTTCTTTTCGACAGGTAGGCAACAATTTGTAAATGGTATTTGTTTGCACCAATATAAAAAGGCCCGCGATGAGTTCACGGGCCTTTTGTTGTTATTTTATGGTATACGATATGGGAACTTGTACATTGAGCGCAGCGTCAACGCCGACGCTTTTACCCATGAGTTTTTGCCCCAACTGCTCTGTGGCTTTGCGTAACACTGTGGGGCCACCTCCCACAACTTTGGCAGAGGTTACCACGCCTTTATTGTTGAGCACCACATGCAAGCGAATGGCACCTTGAATGCCTCTTTTCATGGCTTGGCGTGGGTATTTTTTATGTTGCTCAATGAGCCCCACTAAAATGCCAAGGGCCATTTTTTCCGCTTTCATTTTTGCTGCGGCCAACTCTGCGCCATTGTCCACTGCGGCCACCGGTGCCACTTTGGGCTGAACCTTGGGTTTTACCTTGGGTTTAGGCCGTGGCTTTGGCGGCGGTGGAGGCGGAGGCGGCGGTGGAGGCGGCTCCGGCTTGGGTTTAGGTTTTATCTCCGGAGGCGGTGGTGGCGGTTCATAAATCACATGCTCCGATTCCTCCGCCAAGATTTTTTCCATCTTTTTAGGCTTAATAAATATTTCTTGCTCAATTTCGATGGGAATCATTATGGGCATGGCTGCCGGTTTGCTCAAAAGTTTTTCAGCAAACTTAAGGCTTACCAGCATAAGAATTACTAAAATGCCACCAATGATACCCACAGAGAGCCAACGGCTTTGACGCATGGGCTTTTGCGAGCGCCAAACACCATCTGTGCCATCATTTTTCCGTGCTGATAACAAAGCGGCCCTCTCTTTCTACTTTGGCCATGTTAACCACTTCCACAAAGGCCTCAAAAGGCGCTGCCTTATCCACATAGATATTGAGCACAGCGGAGCTGTCTCTGCGCAGTTCAGCCACTAGCTGTTCCAGCTCAATACGTTTGTCTTTATAGAATAAAGAACCGTGTTGTGTAATGGAAACCAAAATTTCCTTGGACTTTTCTTCCGGTGTATCGGCTTGTTCGGCCTTGGGAAGAATAATTTCCATGACAGGCTTACTGAAGGTGGTGGTCATGATAAAGAAAATGAGCAGCATGAACACCACGTCAATGAGCGGTGTTAAATCAACCGCCAAGTCGTCATCATTGTCGTCATCATAAGGATCCATGCTTATGCTCCTTTATGGGTGGGTTGACGCTTTTTCCATACGCCCACGGCTCTATAGCTGTATTCGATGGCTTCCACACGAAAACCTTTAAAGCGCAATAGGAGGAAGTAGTAAATCATGAGCATGGGAATGGCTATGGAAAGACCCATGATGGTGGTGAGCAAAGCCTCCCAAATGCCGGCGGCAAGTACGGTGGCATCGGGGCTGGAGTCTGTGGCAATGGCTTGGAAAACACCTACCATACCCATAACAGTACCCAAGAGGCCCAGCAGGGGAGATACCACAGTAATAAGGCGAATCCAGTATAAAGAGCGATTCACAGATTCAAAGTTTTTATGGAAAAGGTAGTTTACTTCGGCGCGCATATCATCGGAGTGGCCTTGGTGTGTTTGCACCACATCCCATACAATGCTGAGTAGGGGATTGTCTTGAATATGTTGGGCTTGCTCTGTACCCACCTTGGCGTGACGTAATACGTCGCGGTAGTTTTTGCGAAACTCGCGGCGCACCAAGCGAATGTAAATGATATTTCTAAGGCCCAAATAAAGGCCGTAAATGGCAAAGCCAATGAGAGCAAGGCCAGCGATACCTACACTGGTATAAATGACATCAAAGAGTTCTATCCATCTGTCCATGTTCAAAATTTCCATGAAATGTTCTACCTTTTTATAAATATACTTTTGCTATGTTCTGAGGAGGTGGACTATTTGCGCTAAAACTTAACCGTTACGACCGACGCGCTCACCACGGTTTTCGCCGCGTTCACCACGCTCGCTGCGTTCGCCGCGATTTTCACCGCGTTCAGAACCTTCTTGACGACGTTCAGAGCGCTCTTGCTTTGCTTTATCTTCTTTATTGTCCCCTTCTGCACTTTTCTTGGGTAAGGAGGCAAAGTTGGTAATCATGGTTTCCATGGCGGTGAGGCCGCCATTGTTGAGATACCAGGTGCTTTCTGGGCTTAAGAAAATGAGCTTACCTTCCTTAAAAGCAGCAGTTTGCATGAGCTTTTCTTGGGTGGGGAGAACGTCTTTGGCTTTGGCGGCTTCGCTGTTGATGGCAGTATTTTTATCCAGCACAAAGATGAATTCAGGGTTTTTTTCTAGGATGTAATCATAGGAGGAGGTTTCCGTATTTGCACGGTCAAAATCTTCGGCGGTGTTATCAAAGCCAAGATCGGCTATGAGTACTTTGGCACTGGGTTTACCTTCAGCGGGTTTGCCGCCTAGAATGTGTAAATTTTCACCCACAAAAATGGCTTGAATGGCTGTTCTGCCATCATTCTTTTGGCGAATTCTTTCCATTTTTTGTTCGATGTTTTCCAGATACTTTTGTATGTCTTTCTCTTTACCAAGGAAGGTGCCATGCTTAACGGCAATGCTTTTTACGCCTTTAAAAAAACCGTCTTTGGCATCCACAGATACCATCATGGTGGGGGCAATTTTTGTGAGTTCATCGTACAATTTAGCTGTGCGCCCGCTGGAAAGAATAATATGAGGTTTAAGCTCAGCTAAGGCTTGCATATTGGGTTCTTTCATGCTGCCAAGGTCCACAATGCTGGGATCTTCATCATATTTTTTTAAATGCTTTGGGGTGCTCTCGCCTTTAATCATGCCCACAATGCGATCACCCATGCCAAGCCTGTCCAAAATATCTATGGAATCATAGTTGAGACAAACAATTTTTTTGGGATTTAAAGGTAGTTCGGCTTCAATGGTTTCACCCGCGCCATTGGTCACTTCCATGGTTATGGTTTGATACATGCTTGCAGCCACAAGACCTACACCAGCAAAAGCCACCAGTAGTGTGAGTGAACTAGCTAAAATAAATGATAAAGTTTTTGTCCTCATGGCCACCTCTTTTGTTTAGACTCGTATGTATTGTGGAAAGCGAGGAAGAGACGAGGCTCATCCACATTACATACTTATGAAGTTGATAATAACTTTCATTTGAAAAATGGAATATATAAAAGCCTGCCGGAGGTAAAGATAAAAAATATTACTGCCATGTTAAGTTAAACTTAACATCAGGATGTGTGGAAACATTTTGTGCAGTGACATTTTTTTATTTAACCATGGCAAAATGAAGCCTTGTTCAAATTTTCCCAAAAAAGACACGGGGTTCTCATTGTATACACAAACGGTTGACTTTAAATTTTCACAGGCGCAGTATCCCATTTTGACTGAAAATTACGCTTCATTAACACTTAGCCTGAGGTCATGGAGTCACGATGAAACCTTTTCCCCACTTAGGATTGTCAGTTGGCGCTTTACGCTCCACTTTTTTGCCTTTTTTGCCCGAATTGCAAAAAATGAATCTCGCAACTCTCAGGGCAGACATGATGGCAGGGCTTTCCATTGCCCCTGTGGCCATTCCACAGGTGATGGCTTATGCAGTTATTGCTGGCATTGATCCAAAATTTGGTCTTTTCGCCGCAACTTTCACCGTAATTACTGCGGCTTTATGGGGTTCTTCACGGTTTTTGGCAGCTGGGCCCACCAATGCCATTGCCATGATGCTCTTTTTTACCATTGCCAATGCCACCGTGGACGGGGTGAAGCTTTCCAATTTATCACCCGTTGACCTTATGCCCTATGTGTTTGGCATCACCATCATGTCGGGGGTTATCCAATTTATTATGGGCATTATTCGGCTGGGAGATTTGGCAAATTTCATTTCGCACTCGGTCATGGTAGGATTTTCCGCGGGGGCGGCCATACTCATTGGCTTTGGGCAAGTGCCTAATTTTTTAGGCATAGATATCGGGCAGCGTAGTTATATTTATCAAGATATGATTAATATCTATCATGCCATAGATCAGACAAATTTTTGGACAGTGGGATTGGGGCTTTTGTCCATTGTCTTGGTCTTTGCGTGTAAGCGCATTTCTTATCGCTTACCGGCTTATTTGGTTTCTATTATAGTTGTAAGTCTTGCGGCTCATATATTGGACTTAAAAAGCCAAGGTGTGGCCTTTGTGGGTGAAATTCCGGCCATATTTCCTCCTCTTTCTTTTCCGCCGGAATTTAATTTAAATATTATTCGCGATCTTTTTTATCCCGCGCTTGCCATTGCCATTTTAGGTTCGGTGGAATCTTTAGCCATTGGGAAAAATCTCACTTCACTGCGTCGTGAACCCTTTGATGGCAACCAAGAGCTTATAGGTCAAGGGCTTGGCAATATCACGGCAGGCTTCACATCTGGCATGCCCAGCTGTGCTTCTTTTACTCGCAGTGTGCTCAATTTTACTGCCGGTGGAAAAACACGCTTTGCCACGGTATTTTCAGGCTTATTTACTCTTCCTGTCATTTTATTTTGTGCCCCCTTGGCGGAAAAAATCCCCATGGCGGCCTTGGCAGGCATGCTGTTCATTATTGCTTGGGGTATGATAGACAAAAATAATATTCGCCTCTGCTATGTGGCCACGGGTACAGATAGAATTGTTTTTATAACCACATTGTTAGCCACATTGGTACTGGATCTTGAAAAAGCCATTTTCATTGGGGTCATGCTTTCCCTTGTACTGCTCATCTATAAGGAAGCGCAGCCACGCATCAAATACATCATTGAAAAGGATTTACCCTCCAGCAAGTACTTGTGGAGCCTTGATTGTAAATACATCAAAAACTATTTTGTGGAAGGAACGCTTTTCTTCGGTGCGGTGAATTCCTTGGAAAGACAACTGCGCGAGGATGAAACGCAAGATACTAAGGTTATTACCCTTAACCTTGCTCGTGTGTTCTGGATTGATGCCTCCGGTGCGCACGCTCTGGGGCATTTTGCCGAGCGTTGCCACGCCACAGGTATTCCGCTCATTATCATTACCAACGATGATGGTATTTGCGATATTTTACAGCGCACCGGTGTGCTTAAACATATTGGTGAAGGTTTTCTTTTGCCCAATATTGTGGAAGGTCTGAGCTATGCCAGAGAGCTTTTGCAGAATATGGGATATTCTGTGGAAGATAAATAAAGCTAAACTTTTTAGATAGATTGCCAAATGCCTGAGAGTAAGTAATCTCTCAGGCATTTTTTTATACGCGGCATATTGCGCCATTCTTAACAAATAAATTTTTTTCTAAAATAATTATGATTGTTTTGTTAATGAAAAATGAACGATGGCAGGGGTTATTCTTATTTGAAATTATTTTCATTAAGAATTATTTTCTTATAATGGGAAAAATACCCTAGTAAAGTGCTCTTTTTTACGCAATTTAAGAAGTTTTGCATGCATCAGCTGAAAGAGAGTACTTGCTGTAAATGTTATTTATATGAAGTTTATATTATCAATATAATAAATTTTAGTATTTGGTTTATACAGTTTGATAATGTGAAATTAAGAATTATATAAGAAAAGACAATAAAATATGATTAAAATAACAAAAATTATCCATTTGTATTAAAATTTTCATCTGCGTATACAAAATACATGGCCCTCGGGCATAATCTTTTAGCAAAGGATACATGTATGAATCTGGTAAGAAGCGCAAGAGAAATGATCACTGACCGTCACATCCAACTTATTAATGGTGTCTTTTTTGTGGCACTTTTTGCGGGGGCGGCTTACCAGTTCTCGCAATGGCATTACATTGCCATGCTTGGCATCAGCCCTCTCATTGTGGGCATTGTATTAGGTATGGCCTATGGCAATACCTTACGTTTGCACCTGCCGGTCTATTGGATTTTGGGTATTGTCTTTTCCTCTAAAGGTCTTTTGCGCATCGCCATTGTATTGTACGGTTTCCGTTTGACCTACCAAGATGTTTTCGTGGTGGGTATGGATGGTTTGCTCATTGCGGCCATTATGCTGAGTACCACCTTTGTGGGCGGTTCTTGGCTTGGCATTAAAGCTTTTGGGTTGCCCAAAGAATTGGCCATTCTCACCGCCGCCGGTAGTTCTGTATGTGGCGCCGCCGCCGTGCTCGCCACAGAGCCTGTGGTCAATGCCAAGTCGCACGAAAGCAGCGTGGCTGTGGGCACCGTGGTACTCTTTGGTACGTTGGCCATGTTTGTCTATCCTAGCTTGTATTCCAGTGGTTTCCTAGGCATGAACGCCGCAGAGTACGGTATGTTTGCCGGTGGTACCTTGCATGAAGTGGCCCACGCCGTGGCCGCCGGGCAAGCCGTAAGCCCCGAAGCCGCCAACACCTCCATCATTGTAAAAATGATGCGCGTGATGATGATTGCTCCTCTTTTAATCTGCCTTGGCTGGTGGCTCTCACGCAGCAAAAATGCTGAAAGCAACGCCTCGTCCGGTTCTTACGACATACGCTCCTTCCCTTGGTTTGCTGTGTTATTCCTCCTGTGTATCGGTGTAAACTCTTTGGGTGTTATTCCCAAGGACGTGGTACAAGATATCAATGATTTAGATACGTTTATGCTCACCATGGCCATGTGTGCTTTGGGCATGGAAACCTCCTTTGCCAAGGTACGCGCTGTGGGACCAAAGCCCTTTATCCTTGCAGGTATTCTTTCCCTTTGGCTCCTCTTTGGTGGCTATGCCATATGTAAATGGGTATTTGCGCTGCAATTTTAATAATGCAGTGTTCATGAATAGGGTAGAGTTTATACGGCAAATGGCCAAATAACAGTATAACAATACTAAGGAGTTCGGTATGGAAACAAATTTTCTCTTCATGGGTACTTTGGTAGCACTTTCAGTAGTTATCATTGCCACTGTGGCTTTCTTCTTCCTCGAAAAGAAGGATAATTAGCCGGGCCAAGACGTACATGGTATATAAAGAAAAATTGCCGAAAACGTGAACTTTATAAGCGCGTTTTCGGCAATTTTTTATGCTTTGATTAATTCCACAAGGGCAATTTCCGGCGGCGCGCCAATGCGCAATGGCGGTCCCCAATAGCCCACGCCGCGGTTCACATAAAGCTTCGTATTTTCCACAGTATAAAGCCCATGAATATAGGGCTGCACCCAATCGGTCACATAGGTCCACGGCACAAATTGTCCGCCATGGGTATGCCCGCAAAGTTGCAAATGATAGTTCACCTTACTGGCTTCATAAATACTTTGTGGCTGATGGGCCAATAATATTTTAATGTCATCCTCATGGCTTCCGGCTTGAGCCAAAATGGGATCTGAATCTCGGGCCAATTGAATGTCCGGAACGCCACAAATGAGTAATCGTTTATCATTTCTTTGCACCACACTATGCGCATTGTGCAAATTTTTGATGCCAAGGCGTCGCACTTCCGTGAGCCAGCCATGGATGCTGGTGTAGTATTCATGGTTACCACTCACAAAATAGGTACCATCGGGAGCCCGTAAGGCACTCAAAGGCTGCATTTCTTCGTGTACCTGCTCTGCAAAGCTATCCGAAAGGTCACCGGTGATGGCAATGGCGTCGGGGTGTAAGCCGTTAATCTTGGTTACGATATTTTCCAATCTCGTGGGCGGGATGGGTTTATTAATATGCAAATCGGTAATATGTGCAATTTTATAGCCTTGAAACTCTTCGGGTAAGTTGGCAATGGGCACACGAATATGCTTCACTTCTGGCACGGGTAAGGCTTCACTGGTTCCATGGGCCACAAGACCGCCACTGACCGCCATGATGCCTGCACTCACAGAATTTTGCAAAAACACACGACGGCTATTATCCACCTGTGTAGTCTCTTGTGCCTTTTTTTTGCGGAAGAGTTTTTTATGCAACCATCTGCATAATAAATACACATCATACACAAAAACCACCGTAGCCACCACGGAGAGGGTGCCTATGAGCACATAGCTTGTAAAAAGCATCATATCCATCCATGGCGCAAGTTCTTGTCCGGCGCGGGCCGTGGTGCGTGTGATATGGCGCGCCACCACATTCATCAAAGGAACATAACAAATAAAGTAGGCTAAAAATTTCTTCCAGCCGCGTAAAGATGTACGCGGAATAAGGCGTAAACCAACGTATGTACCGCCCAAAAGTAAAAGTGCGGTGAAGATGAGAGCAAAATGCATGGAAACCCTTTATTGTAAGATGATATATGGAAATGACGAGTTGTTTGGCAGCTGTAAGGCCAGTAGCATTTTTGACACATAGCCTTTTTTTAAAAATGGGTCAATGAAGGAATTTCTATGTATTATGAAGAATTTTTTTGCAGGGGGAGGGGAAAAACCTTTTAAAAAAGGTTCTTTCCCCTCCCCCCACAAAAAACAAACAAAAAACCAAAAGCAAAAACAAAAATTACCCTAAAACACAGCCTCGATGATACCGCCGGCGAGAATACTACCCTGAGCATCATAGATGGCGGCGATTTGCCCTGGTGCGGTGGGGCTTTGCGGGCTGGGAAAGTCAATGTACATGGTGTCGTTTTCCACGCGCACGGTGGCGGCTGTTTCCTGCTGGCGGTAGCGCAAACGCACCAGCACTTCTTGAGGCCAGTGTTCTGGTGGCACGAGGAAGTTAGTATGAACTACGGTGCAACTGTGTAAGGTGGCTTGCTCTTTGTTGCCAAGGATGAGGGCATTGCGCTTACTGTCCTTGGCGCAGACGTAGAGGGGCTCCTTCCAGGCTATGCCAAGCCCGCGCCTTTGCCCTTCGGTATATTGCCAAAGCCCTTGGTGGGGGGATCCGAATTTTTTGGGGAGTAGGGTGAGCTGTCCATCTTCTTGCACGTAGACTCTGCCGGGGCCGCCAAGCTTTATGCCGCGCTCCTTACTGGCAAGGAGTAGAAAATCACGGTAGGCATCGGCCGGCACAAAGCAAATTTCTTGGCTTTCTTGCGCCACGGGTATGGCTATATTTTTTTCTTGTAGATGGCGCACATTGTCTGCTTTCAAGGTGCTGGCCAAAGGAAAGAGCACCTTGGCAAAACGCTCCTTGGGGACAAGGGCGAGGAAATAGCTTTGATCTTTGCGTATATCTTGCCCTTTGTGTAAGGGGCTTTGCGTGAGGGAGGCTTGCGGGTCTATACTTGCATAATGCCCTGTGGCGAATATTTCTGCGCCAAGATCCAAGGCTCTATCCATGAGTAGGCCAAATTTCACATATTTATTGCAAAGAGCACAAGGATTGGGCGTGATGCCACCGGCATAGGCCTGCACAAATGGGGTGATGACTTTAGTATCAAAATCTTGCCTAAAGTCTTCGATGTGTAAGGGAATGTGACGCTCTTCGCAGAGTTTTTGTAGGCCCTGTATGGCTTCCTCATGGGGTTGAGGTAGGAAAAGCCCATGCAAAGCAAAAACATCATGCCCTTGATCCTGTAAAGTCACAAGGGCATAAAGAGAATCGGCGCCGCCACTGACGGCCACGGCAATGCGTGCCATATTAGAGAATTTGGTTGAGGAATTGTTTTAAACGCGGCGCACGGGGGGATTCAAAGATTTGATCCGGTGTGCCTGTTTCCACAATTTGCCCATGATCCATGAAGATAATACGGTCGGCCACGGTGCGGGCAAAGCCCATTTCGTGGGTGACGCACACCATGGTCATGCCATCTTCGGCAAGGCCCACCATAACGTCCAACACTTCGCCCACCATTTCTGGGTCAAGGGCCGAGGTGGGTTCGTCAAAGAGCATGATGGCCGGTTGCATGGCAAGGGCTCTGGCAATGGCCACGCGTTGTTGCTGACCACCGGAGAGCAGGGCTGGGTAGATATTGGCTTTGTCGCTAATGCCCACGCGCTTGAGTAAGCCTAGGGCTTGTTCTTCGGCATCTTGCTTGGGTATTTTCTTCAGCTTAATGGGAGCCATGGTGAGGTTTTCCAGCACAGTTTTATGGGGGAAAAGGTTAAACTGCTGAAACACCATGCCTAAGTTTTGGCGAATGGCATTGATGTCATGGTCATCACTGGTGATTTCGCGATCATCCACCACAATGGAACCTTGGTCCACTTCTTCAAGACGATTGATGGAGCGCAAAAGGGTGGACTTACCAGAGCCTGAAGGCCCAATAATAACCACACGCTCACCGCTTTGGATGTCAAGGCTTACATCTTGGAGGGCTGGCAATTCACCAAAGTATTTCCATACATTGCGAATACTGATGATGGGCTTTTTATTTTCGTTTGTCATAATAGTTCAACCTTCCTTCCATGATGCTGACGCATTTTGACAGAAGAAGCGTAATGATAAGATAGATGAGCGCAATGACGGTGTAAGTTTCAAAGTACAAATAGCTCTTGGCGGCATAAGCGCGACCGCGTTGCATAAGGTCTGGCATGGCCATGACCGAAACAAGCGCCGTATCTTTGAGCATGGCGATACACTCGTTGCCCACGGGGGGTAAGATGGTACGCCAAGCTTGGGGCAAGATGACCTTAAACATGGTTTGGAAGTGGTTAAATCCTAGCGATCTTGCCGCTTCCATTTGTCCCTTGGGGATGGCTAAAATACCTGCACGGAAAACTTCGCCCATGTAGGCACCATAACAGAAAGAAATGGCGATAACAGCAGACATGAGACCGCTGACATTTAAAAACTTAGCTAAGGCAAAATAAATATAAAAAATTTGCACTAGGAGTGGAATACCACGAATGATTTCCACATAGGTTGAAGCCAAAAGGTTGATAAGTCTATTTTGTGAAATACGCCCAAGGCCAGTAAGTAGGCCCATGGGGATGGCACAAGCAATGGATAAAGCTGTAACTTGAAAAGTAACGATGAGCCCGTCTGGTAAGAAGGCTACAATATTAATATAAGGGTCGGGCCAAATGGTGCACAAGGCTATAAGCGTGGCAATGGCGCCGGTTAAGGCTATGGACCAAGCGTTGATGAGGCGCCATTCTTTAGGATCTGGAATGGTCACGCCTTCGCTGGTGAGTATTTTTACGGTGCCGCGTGTTTCTTTATCGGCAGGGGCAGTATTTTTCATACATATCTCATATAAACCCTCCGATGACAAAGCCACCGGAGGGTATGTATACTTTGGGTGAAGGAGAAACTATTCAGCGCCCATCCACTTAATTTTCAATTCTTTTTCAATGCCTTTTTCTTTAACGCGCTTGATGCCTTCGTTAAGAATTTTCACCAAGTCTTCTTGACCTTTTTTCAAGGTAAAGCCGTAGTATTCAGCTTCGGGTGTTTCGTAAACAACCTTGAACTTGTTGGCATAGTCTTGGCGCTTATTGGCAAAGTATTTGGATACAGGACCGTCAGCCATGATGGCGTCGATGCGGCCATTGGCCATATCTTCAGCGGCAAGGCCAAGGTCGTCGTATTCACGAATGGTGGCGCCCACGTTGGCTTTTTGTGTTACAAAAATACCGGTGGTACCAATTTGACCGCCAACTTTTTTACCTTTTAAATCTGCCATGCTTTTGATGGTGGAGTTTAAAGGCACGATGAGAGCTTGGCGTACTTCACAGTAAGGGTCTGTGAATAAGAATTGCTTTTGACGCTCAGGGGTGATGGTCACAGAAGAGGCTACGATATCGTAGTTACCTGCGGCAACACCGGCAAAAATGCCGTCCCAAGCCACGTTACGGATCTCAAGGTTGATACCCATTTCTTTACCAATGGCTCTGATGTAGTCGGTGGAGTAACCCACAACTTGTTTGTTATCATCAAGATATTCCATGGGAGGCCAAGTGCCGTCAGAAGCTACAGTGTAGGTTTTTCCGTCTGCCATTGCCACGGAGCTGAACAAGCCAATGGCAAGTAAAGCAGTCATAAGAATGCGCAACATACGTTTCCTTCCTTTCATAAAGTTAAATGTTAACGCTATACAGTATGCAGTAGCAAAGCTTTTCTGTCAATACTTGGAACTTTTGGCGTAAAGATGTCGCCATATGCCGATTTTTTTTGCTTAAACGCTTATCAATCTGTTACCATGTGAACAGAGCCGTCACAAAGACAGGCACAGCCATGGTGAGCACCATGCCCGAAAAAACACCCATGATGGCATATTCTTCGCCGGCATAACGCGCAATGACAGGCATGCAGGTGTCCATGGTGGTGGCACCGCCGGCCGCCACAGGGGCTAAGCCACCGGCATAGCGCACCAAGAGGGGGGCAAAAAGTAAGGTTAAAAGCTCACGGCTGATATTGGCAATGAGGGCCACAGAGCCCAGTTCTGCATTGCCAAATTTGGTTATCATGACAGATGAGAGGCTATAGTATCCAAAGCCTGCACCCACGCCCATGACATCACGTAAAGAAAGGGTATGTTGTAAGGCTTGTAGAGTAAACCATGCCACGGTGGCACCCAAGGCCGTACCAAGGACGCTACCTACGGGCAGTAGAATGATTTTTAAGCCAAAATCGCGAATGATAAGAAAGTTTCTGGTGTCAAAGCCCATGCACATGCCCGCAAGCACTAGCATGACGTAAAGGGCATAGGTGAGTAAATCATCACCAAGGCTTTGGGGGATAATGTCCAGCGTACCCACCAAGATACCGCACACAAAGAAGAAGAGAATGCCAAGGCTACCTTTCATTATGCTTTCTCCTCTTTGGGCTTGGCGGCCTTTTTTTGTAAAAGGGAACGGAACACAAAGCACACCACGGCAACGCTACCAAGGGCAGAGAACACGCCTATGATGACCCCTTGCAAGCCTAGCTCACCCACTTTTTTCAAAAGATCCTCATTGCTGCCAAGGCTTAAGCCTATGAGAAAGAGCAGAGTATAGATAATGCCGGAAAGGGCATGATTGGTAAGACCAATGGCCGAAGGTTTTTTATGTAAGGCATAGCCCAGCGGTACGCCCACCACAATGAGTCCAACTTCTAATAACATTACCAGCCCCTATCGTCTTCTATACCTTGTAAATGAGGTCCGTCTGGGAGACCGTCTTCCAAAAGGGCCTGCTTCATGAACCAATCTTCACGTATCCGCCACGAGGCAGCTGCCGTATAGGCCGGAGAAGAATAGCCCACAGAAAGCACTAAGGTGCGGCGGGCATGTTCTTGGAGGCGAATAAGTAAGGGAGTAAAATCGGCGTCGCCAGAGAGGATGATGAATTCTTCAAAGCGCGTGGAGTGGGACAAATCGTCCATACAGTCCATGACCAAGTGAATATCAGTGCTGGTTTTACCTTGCTGAGTGAGGGGAGGGCAATCTATGACGCGAAAGGCCGCGCGGATGAAATTTGTTCTAAAGTCGTGATAACGCTGAGGATTGATGTAGCATACGCGTTTTAAGATGCGTCTACGCACTCCATCGCCATACAGCATTCGTAGGGCGTGGGCTTCCAACCACTTGATCCAGCGTTGCGGTGCTGTACCAAAGGCGCGGGCCGCTTCGGGGTCCATTTCTAAGAAACGTGTATAAATATTGTCAAAATCCACATATAAAGCCGCAGTTACTTCATCAAAACCTGAAAAACGTCCCATAAGAATCCTTATACAATAAAATGGTACTAAGAAAAAAGTAATTCATACAGAAAAACTTGGTTCTTGGCAAGGTTTTACCCAACATGTGACGGAATTGAGGGTTTTGTGAGTTGTTTTCTTCCTAAATGTATAAAATAGAGGGTGAATGGGGCAAAAAATTACGTTTTTAACAGATAAAAAATGTGGCAGATTGGGAGACGTGTTCTTTTGCAAAGCGAGAAAAATGCATTTTAACATAGTATTTGACAGATATTGACCTTATTGACTAAAGTATACACTACTGTTCACCATTGGCGCATACATGCTTATATAGGGCGCAGAGGAGTCTTTTTGTCTGTACTAAATACTGCACAAACTAAGTTCAGTTTGTCTCTTTTTATCTCGCAACCTGCGCCAGAACGTTGGCGTATGCTCATGCGTGGCTTTTTTTTGCTGTATGTACTGACCTTTTCTTTGGCTCCCTTCTTTCGAGATTTTTTTCCCATTCTGTGTCTATTATGCCTTATTCCTTACTATGCTTTAGACTATAAAAAGAGCACATTGGCTTTTTTTGATGGCAAGAAGTATTTTTTGTTTTTCTATGTTTTTTTGCTGTTAGGCGTGCTTTTTTCGCAAAATGTGTGGGCAAGTTTTTTAAAAGTGTCTTTACATTCTTTCACCTCCCTAGCTTTGCCCTTTGTGGCCATGGAAAGCATTCGCAGTGGTAAAGAGTTGCGCATGGTGGCCTATACTTTGGTATTGGCGCTTTGTGGCCAAGGGATAAATGGCATTTATCAATATGTAACAGGTTTTGACCTTGTACATAATATAGCCATCATGGGAAAGAGGCTCACGGGATCTTTTAGTGACTATCGTGTGGGCAACTATATCGCTTTAAGCCTTATTCCTGCTTTTTCCATGAGCATGTTTTTACGCCCACGCTTTGGCTCTTGGGCTGTTCCCATCACCCTTGCTTGCCTTGCTCCAGCGTTTTTCCTCATGATTTTTTCCTACACGCGCAATGTATACATAACGTTGGCCTGTGCGTTTTTTTTGTGGATTGTGCTTTTACGCGTATTTCCTTGGAAGTTTTTTCTCACAGCGGTGCTGGCTTTTGTGGCAAGTTTACCTTGGTTGCACTCGCGTTTTAGCTGGGAAACGCTCAGTCAAGATGGCCGCTGGGATTTATGGGGATTGGCCTATGAAGTTTTTCAGACTTTTCCATGGTTTGGTGCAGGCATAGGGCAGTATAATAGTGCTTTTAGGGCTTTAGGCTTATCACCGTTAAAAGATGCCATAACCATTAGCCATCCGCATAATATCTATATACAATTCTTATGCGAAAATGGTATAATTGGTTTTGTTTTAGTTATGATTTTTTTACTGGGCATGCTTTGGTGGGGCTTTAGTAAATTACGCTTTTTGGCATTTTATACAAAAGACTCCGCTTTTCTCATTCATTGGCGCATGACAGCCCTGTATTGGTGTGGCTGGGGAGCTTTTTTGGCCAGTGGGCTTGTGGGGCATAATTTTTTCCAGCGTTGGTGGCTGGCCATGGTCATGGCCTATCTTGGCATTATGATAGGAGCCATGGTGCATGCTTTGCGTCGGGTGCAAGAAGAGAAAAACTCGGCTTAAGATTGCTTTTTATGATGCCAGCGCAAGCGTTTTTCCGTGAAGGCAAAGCAACGCGTACAGATGAGCGAAAGCCCTAGATATAGCACAAGTATGATGGTCCAAGCTTCAAAGGGTAAGCGCGTAATGGCCACAATTTCCATACCTTGAAAGGCCAATTCCGGCACAGAAATCAGAGCCGCCAAGGCAGAATCCTTGAAAATAGACACAGCTTGCCCTGCCAGTGATGGTAGCATAATGGGTAAGGCCTCCGGTAAGAGCACCAAGGAAAATTGTTGCGAGCGCGAAAAACCTAAAGCCGCCGCTGCATCCCATTGTCCTTGAGGTAGACTTTGCAAGCCTGCCCGAACGATTTCTGCCACGTATGCCCCTTGATAGCATCCTAGGGTGAGAGTAGCGGCCAGCATCCTATCCATATTTTCTGGCGTGGCAAAGAGTAGGCCTGCCACATATTGCACCTGTTCCGGAGCCCCACGCAGGGCATTTCCCAAGAAGCTAAGCGTATTTTCGCTGGTGAGAAAATAGAGTAAAAATAGTAGAATAAGTGGCGGCGTGTTGCGCAAAAAAATCACAACGCCATAAAGGACCGTATGTATAATACCCTTGGTGTGCGTGGCAAGGTAGATGCCGAGTAAAAGTCCTGTGAATAGAGCCAGAAGGCCGGACCATATACCCAACTTCACAGTGGCCATGAATCCTTTTATGAGCAAGCCCATATGCCAGCCTTGCTCATCGTGCCATGCTATGTATTGTACAAGCTTATGCCATTGCCAAGAGCTTGGCAGGGCACTTTGTTGCGGGTCAGTGATAAAGTTCCAAAAAGCCCATGCCACCATGCCCATGAGGGCTAGAAGTACAATGTCTAGCCATAGCCAGCGCTTCATATAGGTATTTTTTTTGAGCATCTAGTCATTGTGCCAAAGTGTGAGTGCAAGGGCAAGGCTTTTTCTGGGATGATTGGGTGAAGTTTTGATGACTTTCCAAGGGCTTTATGCTAATTTATAGTGATACTTCAATAAAACCTAGTGAAGTAATTAGTATTGCATAAAATACATTTTGCGGCTATAAGCATCTTTGTTCAGCAAAATGTAAAATGTTAAAAATGTATTACATTAATCATCTCGCTATTTTATGCTAATAAACAGCTCAGGTTGGGCCGCTACCCTACTTGTCCTACACATGAAACTGTTCCAAATGTCCCTTGGCTTTTGACGACGGTTTCCCAAAATTATTATGAATGTACGTCTTTTTTGTAAAAAATTATTCCTTACCTTTTTGGTATTAGTATGCCTTGGAGGTATAGCCGGCGTGGCTGGCGTGGTGGGTCTTTTCTATTGGGCCGCACGTGATTTGCCTGCCATGGATCGCATTGCCGATTTTCGTCCTCCCCAAGCCACAGTGGTGCTTGCTAGGGATGGCTCTGCCTTGGGCAGTCTTTTCCATGAAAAACGCTTTATGGTTCCCCTTGACCTCATGTCTCCCTATATTACCAAGGCTTTTTTGGCTGCAGAAGATGATAGCTTTTATCAGCATGCGGGTGTGGACCCCGTGGCCATCATGCGTGCGGCCTTGGTGAATTTTCAAACCGGACGCAGTAAGCAGGGGGGAAGTACCATAACCCAGCAGGTTATTAAGCAACTTTTGCTGACGCCGGAAAAGAGCTATAAGCGTAAAATCAAAGAAGCCATCTTGGCCTATAGATTGGAAAAAGAGCTCACCAAAGACGAAATCTTAAGCATCTATTTGAATCAAATATTCCTTGGGCAAAAGGCCTATGGTGTGGAGGCTGCGGCCCGTACCTATTTTGGTAAACATGCCACAGATATTACTCTGGCCGAAAGTGCGCTTTTGGCTGGTATGCCTCAAGCTCCCAGTCGTTATAATCCCTTCCGTCATCCAAAATCTGCCAAAGCACGGCAAATGTATGTGCTTGGGCGTTTGCGCGAGTTGAAATGGATCACCGAAGAAGAGTACGTCCAAGCTGTGGATGAGCCTCTTGTGTACTGGACCATGCCCGAAACGCAAATGGGCGCCGCCGGCTGGTACATGGAAGAAGTTCGTCGCTTGCTCATTGAATTTTTCAGCGAAGAAAATATGTCCATCATAGGCATCAAGAGTGATAAATTTGGTGCAGACTATGTGTACGAAGCCGGCCTTACGGTGACCACAGCCATGGACCCTGTGCATCAAGCAGAGGCGGCCAAGGGTTTGCGTAAAGCTTTAGAAGAACTTGCTCGCCGTCAAGGATGGCGGGGCCCCATACAAAATATAGCGCCAGAACAGCACAAAAGCTTTGTGGAAAAAAGTACCTTTAGTCCCTATGACCTCATAGGCGGCAATTGGGTGCGTGCTTTGGTGACGGCGGTGACAAAAAATGAAGCCACAGTGGCCCTTGGGCGTGGATATACGGGCACCGTCAGCGTAGCAACCATGAAGTGGGCGCGTCCGGTGAATCCGCTCTATATGAATGGCTTCTCCATAAAAGATGCACAAAAGGTGCTGAACGTAGGAGACGTTGTTTGGGTATCACAACCGGATAGTGTCACGAAAGAAGTGAAAGAAAAGGGCAAGGTCGTGCTTGTGGAAGCAAGCTATGATCCTGTCATTGTAAATACAGAAACGCCCATCACCTTGGCTTTGCAACAAATGCCCGTGGCTCAAGGGGCCATAGCGTCCATTGAACCTGTGAGTGGTGACGTGGTGGCTTTAGTGGGCGGATATGAATTTGGTAGCAGTCACTTTAACCGAGCCGTGCAAAGTGCGCGTCAGCCAGGGTCTAGCTTTAAGCCCATAGTGTATTCCGCCGCCATTGATAATGGATTTAGCGCGGCCACATTACTGCCCGACGAGCCTTTTACCTATGTGGACCCCGTGACGGGTACGGCATGGTCGCCTGCCAACTATGACCACGAATTTAAAGGCCCCATTCCCTTGGCGCAAGCCCTTGCCCAATCGCGCAACGTGCCCATGGTACGTGTGACGGAATATATGGGTGTGGATAAAGTCATCGATAGGGCCCATGCCCTTGGTTTAACGCCGGCTTTCCCCAGATATCTAACAGTGAGCCTTGGTGTGGTGGAAGTTTCTCCGCTCAATTTAACACAAGCATTCACTGCCTTTGCCAATCAAGGCTGGGCAT
>CAYJHD010000012.1:0-45609 GCA_964370015.1 uncultured Desulfovibrionaceae bacterium
TTGCCGCCACAGGGGTCACCGATCAGCACTCTGTACAGCAAATGTTTTTGGACGGTCCACGCAATAAAGCCTGCCTCTTCTTAACATGCGAAAATTTACCCCAAGGTCGCGCCTTTGGAGATGACTTGCCCAAACAATGGCAATGGTTGCAAGGGCAAAATTTTGGTCAACTCTTGCAAGCAGAGGCCCTTGGCACACGCATGGCCTTAACCAAACACGGATTGCCCTTGGTGCATATTGATATGCAAAACACCGAAGAAGCGGCGGCCGGAGCTTTGATGATGCTTCTGGAAATCACCACGGTGCTTACGGGTTGGCTCATGAATATCAATCCTTTGGATCAACCTGCCGTGGAAATGGGCAAGCGCTACGCCAATGCTCGCCTTGGAGCGCCCAAACACGATGAAGAAAGTAAGGCATTGCAAGCCTTCATGAATACCGAAGAAGAAAGGCAAGCATTTTAATGAAGCATAAAAAAGACGCCGCAACCAAAGAAGTTCAGGATTTATCTTTATCCTATGCCAGACCTTTGTCATGGCTCTTTTTTATACTCATTTTAACCACGTCCATCATTCTTTCGGTGTTCATCGCCAATAGCACGCGAGACACTTTGCTCACCAAGCAAGAGGAATTTGCCAAGCTCCTAGGCACCAACCTTAACCACCAAATATACCAGCGCTTCACCGTCCCCACGGTGCTGGCTTATGGACGCATTGCCTTAAAAAATCCCGTGCAATATGAACGATTGGACACCATTGTGAACTCCACCATGCACGGTCTTAAAATAGAACGCATTCGCATTTATGATTTTGGGCGTGTGGTGGCCTACTCCACCGACAATGAAGATTTAGGCCGCTCTGGGCTTGCCCCCGAAGCCGTCAACTTGGTACTAAAAGGGGAAACAGCCAAGGCCGAGCTCATTACTTCCATTCCCGCGTGGGAAGCCCCCTTTCACTTACCTTTGCAGCCCGGCTCTTTTGTGTTGCGCTCAGCCTATCCTTTGACGGGGCAAATCCGCGACGATGATGGCAAAGTAACCCAGCACGTCATGGGTGTTTTGGAACTCAGCCAAGACATTACCGATGACTACACCGCCGTCATGGCTTTTCAGGGGCTCATTGTGGCCACGTGCTTATTTTCTTCTGTGGTGCTTTTTATTCTGCTCATGGCCCTCATTCGCCGCACGGAGAAAGCTCTGGCCTATCGTGTGGCAGCCAATAAAGCTTTGGAAGACGAGCTGCACAGCAAGGAAAAATTGGTGAGCATGGGACGCGTCATAGCCAGTATTGCCCACGAAATACGCAATCCTTTGGGCATTATTCGCTCCAGTGCAGAATTTTTGCTCAAAAGGCAAAAGGAAAAAGAAGGCGATGTGGCCTCTCAACGTATTTTAGGGGCCATTTATGATGAGGCTTGCCGTCTAAGTCAAACCATCAATGACTTTTTGGACTATGCCAGACCGCGCAAATTGGCCGATACGCAAATCTCCATGGCAAGGGTTCTAGATGAAGTCATGGCCTTTTTGGAAGGAGAGTTTCATCGCCGTCAAGTGAGTGTGGAGTTTAACCTGGAACCAGATCTGGATATCATAGGCGATAAAGACTTGTTATACCGTGCTTTTTACAATATACTTGTGAACGCACAGCAAGCCATGGATGGCCCTGGAATTATACACATTTGCGGAAAAAATGTGGAAGATAGGGTTGAGATGACCTTCACCGACTCTGGCCCCGGCTTTCCGGCTGATAGCATAGAAAATATGTTTGACCCTTTCTTTACCACCAAAGACACTGGTACAGGACTTGGCCTTGCCATTGTAAAAAGCATTATTACCAGTCACATGGGTGAAATCACTTTGCAAAATACCCCAGAGGGTCATGCCCAAATACGCATAGAATTTGACGCCGCACCCAAGGAATCCTTTTAACACTAAGGGTGATGTATGAACGACAAAGCGCATATACTTATCATTGACGATGAAAAAAACTATCTGCTCATTTTAGAAACCCTGCTTTTGGATGCAGAATATAATGTCACGGCCATCAATGACCCCGAAACGGCTCTCACATTTTTGGAAGAATCTGAAGTGGATGTGGTCATCACTGACATGAAAATGCCACGCCTCACGGGGCGCGATGTGCTCGAACGCATCAAGAAAAATTGGCCACATATTCCTGTGCTTATCATGACAGCTTTTGGCAGCATTGAAAGTGCCGTTGAGGTCATGAAGTATGGGGCTTTTGACTATATTACCAAGCCCTTTGCAAATGACGAACTTTTGCTCTCCTTGCATAATGCCGTGGATCTTGCCACCACGCATCGCCAATATCGCCTTTTGCAAGAGGCCATGGAAATACGTTATGGAACCCATCAAATCATAGGCCGTAGCCGCGCCATTCGCGATGTGTTCACCATGATAGACAGAGCCGCCCCCAGCCGCTCCACGGTGCTCATCACGGGCGAATCCGGCACGGGTAAGGAATTGGTGGCCAGAGCCATACATGTGACCTCTCCGCGCAAGGAAGGCCCGTTCATTTCAGTCAATTGCATGGCACTCAATCCCGGTATTTTAGAAAGCGAACTTTTTGGGCACGAAAAAGGCTCTTTCACGGGGGCCGTGGCCATGCGTCGCGGTCGCTTTGAGCAAGCCAATGGCGGCACCCTCTTTTTAGACGAAATAGGCGAACTTACGCCGGACTTACAAGTGAAGCTTTTGCGCGTGCTGCAAGAAAAACGCTTTGAACGTGTGGGCGGTGATGAACAAATAGAAGTGGATATTCGTGTGGTGGCTGCCACCAATAAAGGCCTGCTACAATTGGTAGAGTCCGGACAATTCCGCGAAGATTTATTTTATCGCCTCAACGTGGTGGAAATTCATCTTCCACCATTACGTGAAAGACGTGAAGATATCCCTCTGCTTTTGGCTCATTTTGCCGCAAACTTTGCTCAAGAAAATGAAATTCAGCCCAAGACATTTAATTCCGGCGCATTGAATTATCTCATGGCCTATGAATGGCCGGGAAACATTCGTCAATTGCAAAATATTGTGGAACGCTGCACCGTTCTGGTTCAATCAGAAGTCATTGATGTGGAAAATTTACCACCGGAAATCCGCGACGAAGAAGCGCAATACAAAAGCGCCGTGGACTTATTGCCCGTGCAATTGGATTTGGCAGACACGCTGGAGAAAATTGAAGCGGCGCTGGTGCGTAGAGCCTTGGTACGCACGGATTTTGTACAGGTAAAAGCCGCAGAGATTTTAGGGATATCAAAGTCTCTTTTGCAATATAAGCTGAAAAAATACAGCATTGCAGGCCATTAACAGTCTACACTTCACAAGCTAAGAAAGCACACTCTCAGCCTTGGGCATTTTTGTCTAAGGCTGTGTTTTTGCAGTGCTCTTAGGACTTTCTTCGCCGTTAACACGCAGCCACAGCCCCTTATGATTCACCAAGGCAAAAGGGGTCACTTGCTTGGCATATTGGGCAGCAGGCACAAGCAAGTGGCTAGGCTTACTCAAATTATCCAAAACAAAAAGCCCTCTTTTATCTTTAGCCAAAAGAACAGCATGACCAGAATTACGGATGTTCTCACGCAAAAAAATTACCCAAAGCTTTTGCGGATCCCAACCCAAATACTTAAGGGCAAAGTACTTTGTAATGGCATAATCTTCGCAATCGCCACTGCCATTACCTAAAAACTCTTCCGGCGTGGCCCAATACTCACCAATACCGTAAAAATCATCATCTTTTCGAGACATTATTCTATTGAAAAATCCATTGACATTACGAAGGGTTTTAAGAGAATCGGAGGATTTTTTTGTGAGGGAGACTAAGGCAGACCACTGATCTTTATGCTGCCCTTTAAGGGGTATCTTTTTGGCTTGAAAAAGGCGGGGATCATGCTGAGCCATGATTTTATCCCAACGCTCGTTCATAATCTGCAAATGATCTGGTAAGGTAGCCCCTTGCACTAAAATAAATTCTGACCCCATCAAGTTCATGCGTGGAGCATTGGACGGCACCTTAATGGAATATGAACCTGAGGCGTTCTCAGTTTTTTTTGAAGCTTGTGCTGAAAGAGGGAGCACGCAGAAAAATATCCATAAAAGCACAAAAAATGTGTGGGGTATCGGTTTTTTCATGTGTTTTTCTTGTAAAAGGCTCATAAAAGTACCACAGCAAAAACTAAAGGTACGTACTCACCGTATAGCCACTTTAGGCCTTTGTCAACCGCCTTTTATCATCAACAAGGAAGATAATTACGGTGGACAAAATAAGCACAGCACCCACCCAACCAAGAGCACTAAAATTCTCCCCCCAAATGGCCCAAGCGGCAATGGTGGCCACCACTGGCTCCAATGTGGCCAGCACTGCCACCTTGGTGGGGTGCAAGCGTTTTATACTTTCACAGTAGGCCCAATACGCCACATACGTGCTTATGAAACCAATGCCCAAGATGGCGAGCCAACCCGTAATCCCCATATCTAAATGTAAATTTGCCATGGGAAACAAGCACAAAGCCGCCGCCAAGGAGCTATATCCATACAAAGTAAAAGGCGTATATTTTATGAGAAATTTTTTAGTTACCACATAGTGCGTGGCATATAAAAAACCCGATAGCAAACCAAAGACAATGCCCCACACGGGCAAGGAAGGACTTTGCATGGCAAGGGACTGTTCTGCCAGTGCACTAGCCTGTACGCTCTCTTGTGCCGGCATGGGTGAAATACTGATGAAAATACCACCAAGTAATGCAATGCCAATGGCTATACCCGTCATGAGAGTAAAGGGCAAACCAAAGAAAATGCGCGAAAACACAGCTACCCACGCCGGCGCCGTGTACAAGAGTACAGAAGCCAAGGCAGCGCCGCCCTCACGCACCGCGTATTGATACACCACAAAAAAAGTGGCTATGGAACAAATGCCAAAAAGGCAGAAAAAAGCAAAGTCCTTGATAGTATGCACCTTGGCTTGTTTGATGATGCAAGCATGCAAAAAAAGAAAAAGACCACCAATAAGTGCACGCCAAAAAGCCACATCCAAAGGAGAAAGCCCAGCATCCATGGCTATGCGACCTAAAATGCCTAGAAAGCCCCAGCAAATGGCTGCTATAAAAACAAAAATATAACCTGCATACTGACCCATATTCTTATCCTGTTCTTTGTAGAATAATACGCAATAAAAGCTCTACACCACGTAGCAAAGCTGCTTCGTCAAAGTCAAAAGTCGCAGAGTGATGCCCCCCACCAAGCTCTACACCCAATTGTATGTATGTCCCTTGTCCGCCTTGCCCTTGGGCATGTTCCAAAAACCATGTGAAGTCTTCCGATGCCATGAATTTTGCTGAAGGAATAATATTTTCAAAGCAAGGCATATCCTGCGCAATGGCGCACACGTCTTGCGCCAAGGCTTCGTCAGAAAAACCACTGACGCAAGAGCCCACACATGTGAACTCACAACTACAGCCCCACATCTGAGCCGCACCTTGGCAAATGCGTTTGGCTTCTTCCACCATCCACGCATTGATACCCTTTTCCACGGCACGTGTTTCCCCCACCAAATGCGCATAACATGGAACCACATTGGGAGCCCCATCCACGCGCAGTTGCCCTATGTTCACACGGGTTTCGCCATGCCCATGCCTTGCAATGCTTAGCATGCCTTGTATGGCGGTGGTGGCTGCCAACAGCGCATTGCGCCCCTCTTGTGGAGCAATGCCGGAATGAGCTGATTGGCCAGAAAAGGACACTTCAAAGGTGGTATTGGCTAAAAAATGTGTGGTGCCGGCCATTACTATGTGGGGATGGTTGGCTTGAACCCCCAAGTGTAAACCATACACTTCTTGCACATCTTGCATGACTCCGGCGGCAAGCATGGCTTTGGCCCCTTGCCCCACCTCTTCAGCCGGTTGAAAAATCAAGCGTACGGTCCCACGCAAAGGCGCATGGCCTTGCTCTTTTAGGGCATGCAAAGCAAGACCAAGCCCCACACCCATGGCCACATGACCATCATGCCCACAAGCGTGCATAATACCCGTATTTTGTGAACAGAAGCCTTGTGAGGTGGGTGTATGGTCTGTGCTTTTGCTTTCGTCAATGGCATTGGCATCCATATCAAAACGAAAAGCCAACACAGGCCCCGGCCCAAAGGGAATATCCACCCAAAGCCCCGTGAGACCATTGCCCATGGCCGCCACCAAGGGGGGTTGTGCGCCTTGGATAATGGCTCTGGCTTTATGACGTGCGCAAAGCTCTTCTGAGGGTACTGTGAGTCGAGCCTCTCCCACAACGGCATCTTTACCCATGGTCACGGCATAGCCAAGGCTCAAAAAAAGTTCTGCAATTTTACTGGTGGTACGGTACTCAAGCCATGCCAATTCAGGATACGTATGAATATCGCGTCGAAATGCCACAGTTTGCGCAGCTATTTGCTGTATAATATCTGTCACATATTGCATGGCTACCTCCTTAAGTAAACATTGCCTACATACTCTCTGTGCTCATAGCCTATCTAGCAAAAAAAGTATATATGAACGCCATTGTGAAAACATTAATAAGCATGGAGACAACAGAACGTTGCCACCAATAACATGATGTATGCGTAAAAATTACGTCCACAAAAAAATCAAGCGGGTTCAGAATTGTTGACTTTTCAGGGCAAACCCCTTAATGTGCGAAAATTCATTTAGATGTAGCGAAAGGTCTCATGGTTCAAAACGTACATTCTCCTGCCCAAACTTTGCAATGTAACCATTGCGAAGCAGAAATCTCTTTGGGGGCAACCTTCTGTCCACAATGTGGCAAAGGACAACTCAAACATTTTGGTATTAAACTTGTATTGATATTATGTGTTTGCTTTCTCATTGTGGGTTCCATTATTTTTTCCACAACGCAAAATCATCTGGCTGAACTTCTCCATACAAAGCATCTTTCCACCGACAGGCATGTGAGTTTTCCCACTCCTCGCTAATCCCCGTACTCTCTTTCATTCACAAATCGCCTTTCGCTCGTGAATCCCAAAGCTTCCAACTCCATCCGCATTATAAATATGGCGAAAAAAGCCAAAACGCTGCATTGCGCAAACGCACAGGCAAAGATTTTTTATTTACATCTTCCAGGGTATAAGGGGTGCTTATTTTTTGCACATGGCGAAAATGTGTCTTCATTTCTCTGGAAAAGCTTGAGTCAAAACACTCCACGTTGAGCTCGAAATTAAGGCGCAAAGAGCGTGCATCAAAATTTGCCGAGCCCATTTGCACATAATAATCATCCACCAAAAAAAGCTTAGTATGCGCAAAAGGGGGCCTCTGGTAGAAAATACGTACGCCCACCTCTAAAAGCGTGGGTAGCAGGTGAAATGTGGCCCAATGTACCATGCAAATATTATTTTTTTCCGGCAAAATAATGCGTACATCTACGCCGCGCAAAGCCGCAGCTTTAAGAGCCGCCACGACCTCATGGGTGGGTAAAAAATACGGCGTCATGATGCAAATGCTTTTACGGGCCACGCCAATGGCTCCATAAATGAGCTCATGCAAAGGATCCTTACCGGAGCCTGGCCCATCCAGCACCACTCGGCATAAAATATCGCCGCACATGTCTTCCTCTGCTCTGGTGGGCACAGAATAATTATTGGTGCAAAAGCCCCAGTCCAGTAAAAAAGCTTCGCGCAACTGGCTCACCAAGGGGCCGGAACAAGCAAAATGCACATCTTGCACGGAAAAATCTTTGTGCGTATTTCTATGATAATCGGCTATATTCATGCCGCCGGTAAAACCCTTGCTATCTGCCACCAACACTTTACGGTGATTGCGCAAATTGATGGAAAACTTGGGCGGAAAAAAACGCAATGGCATGAATTCCGCAATCTGCACACCCCTTTCTTGCAAATGTCGCCAAGGGCGTGACCAAGAATAGTACTGCCCCATGCCGTCCACCAAAAGACGCACATCCACACCGCGCTGGGCAGCTTCGCCCAAGGCCTGCATGAATTTTGCGCCAATGTCACCGCCATTAAAAATGTAGGTCACAAGGTATACATAGTCCTCGGCCTCTTCAATGGCTTCAAGCATATGGGTATAGGCCGCATCTCCGTCAAAAAGAGGATGCACAGCATTGCCACCACTGATGGACTTGCCCGTAAGCTTGCGCCCCACCGTATTCATGGGAATAAATTTTTTGGGAATGAAGGAGCTTTGCACGTGCCCTTCGGGTTTTTTATCGGGATGAGAGCACTTGGCGTATTCCGGACAATCCAAAGCCTTCAATTGTGCCTTACGCATGAGAGATGCGGCGCGGCTTTCTGAACGTGCAATGCCAAAAATGGTGTACAGAACAACCCCCACCCAAGGGAGAAAAACTATGGCCACCGACCACGCCAATGCCGAACGCGGATTGCTTTTGTGGAGTAAAAGATGCCCCAATGCCACCGCCGAAAAGAGATATGCTACGGAGAGTGGCTTAAGATCTAAAAATTGAAACCAATGTACTTCCATGGGCTTTCCGTTTTTAGCTATATGTTTAAAAGGGCTGCCTTTTAACAAGACAGCCCCCAGGATGTATTACGCTTGTAAGGCTGCTTTATTCCTTTGTACACTCATATCTAGTTCTGGCAACAAATCTTCAAGGGCATTTTGATCACCCGCCTTGGCGGCGGCTTCCACGGTACGCGAAAGACGACCAAGGGTGCGTAAGCCAAAGATTTCTGCACTATTTGCCATGGCGGCGGCGGATTGCTCCACGCCTTTCCAGTGGCCGACGCGTAGCTCTTCATGGGCTTGCGCTAAGTAAGCATCGAGCTCATAGAGCAATTGCTCAATGGGATTAAGCCCTTCAGGAATTTCAAGGGGAACATTCTCTTCTGTTGCGCTGACAGCATTTTCTTCCATTTCAGTCTCTGCCTGCACGGTTGCATCCTCTTGAAGGGTGGGCTTAGCCTCCCATGCAAAGGGAGAAAATACCTTGGGCTTAAGCGTATCTTCTTCAGTGCTTGCTTGTAAAGGCTCTTGCTGTGCAAAGACCTGCGATGCCGATTCATCCGGTGCTGACTCACCCGATGCTGTTTCATCTGGAGATTCATCTGGGGCTTCATTTGGCCCATGAGGATTCGAAGCGGAAGGATTCACAGCGGTAGCGTCGTCCAAGTTCGCAGACACGTCAGAAGTGGAAGAAATATCTTCAAAGAACTCCTCCACTGACTCGGTGGAATGCCCCTCTTCTTTTTCGCCCTCTTCATTATGTAACTCATCAAGATATTGTCGTAAGTGGTTTAGTTCTGCCCGACCGCGCTCTTCGGCGTCTGTATCACGATGAAAAGTAAGCTCCGGCAAATCTTCAGCGGCTTTGGCTCCAAGGGGAGTCATGCTTAGAGGGTCGTCCTCTTGTAAGCCAAGCTTTTCTTCGGACTTTTTAGACACTTGCACAGCCACGGGCATGGGCTCACCCACCCACTCCTGAGAAGGGGCAGTCACAGGCGCAGGGGCGGGCTTAGGGCTTTTGCGCAAGCCCAATAAAGACCCCAACAGCGAGCGTTTTGGCTCTGGCTGCTCAGCCGGCCCCATGTCCAGCAATTCGGACGCCGCAGGGGAAGAAACGTGCTCTTCCATTTGCTCAACTCTGTGCGGTGTTTCCTTTTCCGGTACAAAGGAAGGCTCGGACTTAGGTTCAAACATAGGCTCGGGCACTTGTTGCGGTTCTTGTTGTTGCTCCTCTTGCGGTGTTAATTTTTCTTTAGTATTTGCAACTGCTACATCTTTATTTATGGGTGTAGGCTCACCCACCCATTGATCACCTTGCAAAGAGCTTTGCAGCTCTTGCGTGGCGGCGGCCAATTGTGCCACCAAGTTCACCTTGGGCTTTTCAGCTACATTTTTCTTGGTGCTCAACACCACGGGGGATTTTTTGACAATTTTTGTCCCCACGGGCACAGGCTCACCTACCCACTCACCGCCGCCGCTGTGCGACGAGGCTTTGGCATGCTCAAAGGGCACTGTTCCCTTGGGCCGCAACATACTGCGAGGTTGCACGCGCACCACAGGACGTGTGGCTTCATGCAAAGTCACCCCATCGGCCACTTCTTCATGGCTTAACACCGACACATCAGACTCTTGCTCCTTGGAATCTTGCTCCTTAGAGTTTTTCCCCTCGGAATCATTGCTAATACTTGCCAAAAGTTTCTGCACCGTAAGGGCGGCTTCGCTCATGGGCACGGGTGCTGGTTCTTCTTTAACCTCGCTGTCTTGCTCTTCGTCATCATCCATACCTATAAGAGATGTTAAATACGCAGCATTGCTTTTATCTGCCGAAGGAGCAGGACGTGTAGAGCCCGTGGCATGGTTTTGTTCAAAGGCAGATTCCGAGCTTTGCAGCATTTCTTCCATGAGCTCATCATCTGCTACATTGGGACTGTGTTTTTGAATAAAATGCCTTTCTTGATCAGACAACACATCGGCTATGGAGCCGGCTTCTTCCTGCTCTTCATAAGCTTTTTGCGTAACTTGAGGCTCATCATCCACGCCGCCCAATAAAATGGCATCGCCTAGAGAGTTGGACGTATGTTCTGCATCGGACGCATGTTTCGCATATTCCTCTTCTGCGTCTTTATGCACTTCCTCCATGAATTCTTCACTGAGCTCTTCTATGAGAGCCTGAACTTCTGAATCTAGGGGATCTGTATTTTGCACCGGTTCGGCATTGAACTCGAGCGTAGATTTCTGCCCTTGTTCCATGTCTGGTGTCATATCCAGCGTCATATCCATTTCATCTAATGCGGCTTGTGCTGGCGTAGGAGCATCAAAACTCATATCCATCAAGGGCTCGGGCAAAGTACTCGGCGCGACAGGCTTTGCCGTGGAACGCTGATCTCCCATTTCCAAAATGGGTATGCCTGTGTCTATGATGTCTTCTTCCTGCACCTGGGTGTCTTGTTCTTCTTGAGCAAGCGCATCTTCAAAGGAGTACGGTTCATCATCTTCTTCGTAAGCATTCTCAGCTGCATCATTTTGAGTTTCTAGCTGTTTTTGCTCTTGCTCAGCCAAAATAAAATCCGTCACCTCTTCGGTGATACTGCCAATATCTTCTTGATGTTGTACTATTTTTTCAATGGTTTGTTGCGCCAAAATGGCTTCCAAATGGGAGCATAAGCTTTGCTTGGTCACAGGCAAGGGCATGCAATGGGTAAAACCAAAGGCCTCAAAATATCTTTCGGGCTCAGGTAAGGTGGGGTCTGGTGCATAAATGGCCAAACACACAGGGAAGTTTTCTTCCTTTTCTTGGCTAATTTTATACAAGGTTTGCATGGTTTGCTCCAAGCTCACACTTGGCATGCGCGTATCCACAATGATGAGGGAGGAGCCATGCTCTTTATAAATATCTGCCACCTGCTCGCCACTGCGAGCTTCTGCCACGGGGTGTTCCACTTTTTCCAAGAAAAAACGCCACATATGTCTTTCGTCGGTGTTGTCAGACAAAAGAATAATGGGATTATTTTTCTCTTCTTGTGGGGTGGGAGTGGCGTCCTTTTGCGTGAAAGAGCACACTTCGCAATGCACCGTGAAAGAAATGGATGCGCCATGTGCATTGCACTCCACGCCCAAAAAGCCATGATACGAAGCAGACAACTCCCAAGCTCTGGCCAAGGCCGTCACACTGCGATCTTGCGGGGGTTTACCCGTGCCTGTATCGGTGATGGTGAAAAGCAAATGTCCAGGATTAACGCTTTCGGGCACACGACGCACCGCCAATTGCACAGCCCCTCTATGGGTGGAGCGCACTGAGCTTTCCAACAATAAACGCAACACAAACAATAATTGTAAGGCGTCTCCCTTATAACATTGCGCCAAGTGCGGTGGCATAAACCAAGACAGGGCTATGTTTTTCTTATCTGCCACGGGAGATACGGAATCATGGGCTTGGCGTAACAAGCTTTGTAAATCGAAAATATTATCTTCTATGCCGCCCATGGAAGGCACAGCCATGCGTTCTCTGGCAGGAGCGTGCAATATTTGCAAGATTTCTTTGCTCACCGTGCTTAAGGATTGAATGCTTTCCTTGGCGGCCACAGGCAAAGCACAATCTTCCAGGGCCGACACATGACGACTCAATTGCTCCACAGGCCAGCGTAGCTGTTCCTCCAAAGGCGAAATGGCGCGCTTGGGTGCACTGTCTTCGTCTTGTTGTTCTTCCGTATCAAGACTTTGCGCCTCTTCCACGGGAACCAAGCGCAAGTTGGGGTCACTTTCCACCAAGCTTTCCACGCTGGAATGGGCATCATGAGCTGCATCTTGCCCTTGCTCATGCCAAGCATCGGCGGTGGTGGTGCCCACAAGGAAAAGCGTTCCCAAAGCCACACCCCAAAGAGGCAATGCCGCAAGCATACCCATGGGTAACAGGCTAAAGCCCACGGGCGGTAAAAGCCCCACCAAGGCCACGGCCACAGCCAAGGGCGGCACCAAACAAGCAATGAGAAAACGACGAGAGCCCACATAGCCGCTCATGCACGCAGCTAAGGAAGTGGGTACAAAAAGCAGCAACAACAAAGGCCATAATTCCACATAGCGCACCGTCCATGTGAAGCCCGGCACCAAGGGTAAAAGAGCCACCACCATACCCACCGCAGTGAGGAGCACGTATTGTATATCTATGGCGCGCGATTGTTGTGGCGTATTCATGATATGACGTGCCACATGGGCCCACAAAATAAGAGCCACACCGGGCGCCAACACGGCACTCAGATCTCCCATGGGAATATGCGCTGTGGCATAGGAGGGAATGCCCACAATGGCGTGATAAAGCACCACCGCCGTATATAAACCTGCCCAATAACGCCACTGCCCCTTGCCACTAACGCCACGCAAGAGGCATAAAAGCATAACCACAAAAAGCCCCACAATGGCGGCAGGATACGCTAACAACTCAAAGGAGGTTGCGGCATTGTGCGGCGTGCGCAGTACAGTCGAAAACCATAAATTGGGCAATCCATGTAAGCGAATATATGCCGTGATGGTGGTATCTTGTTGTTCCGGCATGAGGAATATGCCTCGAGAACTGGGGGTATACTCTTGCCATTGCATGGGATTTTGCACTTCGGGCACAAAAAGCAAAGCCTTTTGAGCAAGCGCACTGCCTAGATCTAGCAAGTAGGTGGGATCCTCAGTGGTATTTGCCTTGGCAGAAAGGGTGAAACGCAACCAAAGAACGCCAAAGTCCTGTTCATAGCCCGATTGTAAAGGAGAAAATTTCTTTTGGATTTGCGGATTCTGTATATCTTGCACCGAAAGAGTTCCACTTTCATCCACAAAGGCTGACATATAAGGCGCCAGTTCAAAACTTTCTTCTTGCGCCTCGGCCAAAGGAATATTAGGCACAGAATCAGAAGCCGCATGGGCTCCCCATGTAAGCCAAGACCAAGCCAAGGCCGTTATGAGAAGAAAGCTCCACAAAGGAAGAAAAGACGGTGCTTGAACAGCCCCTTTATTACGCAAATCTTGCCATGTCATATATGCCTCCGACAATGTATTCTCTTGGCTGGAAAATTTTCCATATTTGGTCGCCTACTGCAGCATGCTGCAGTAGCATGTAAATCGAATTATACCACGCGCTTGAAAGCACGCTACCAAAGCACCCCGTGCGCGCTTTTGTCTACACATAAAAACAACTAAAGCCGCCCCAGAGCATGCGACTCCATGGGGGCGACTTTAGAAAAGTTCACGTTGGGATAAGGCTCTTACAATTTCTTGAGCATATCCTCAACTCTTTGCCCATCGGGAGTTTTAGCATTGGGATTTAAGCGCACCAATCGTTGCCACATTTCTTTGGCTTCATCCTTACGATTTAAGTCAAAGTACAACACTACGCCAGCATTGAAAAGGGAGTTTTCATGGCGTGGGTCCACTTGACTGGCTTTGCGATAAGATTCCAATGCCAAATCAAATTTATCCAAAAGGCGGTACATGGTGCCTCTGTCGGTCAAAACATTAGCATTATTTGGTTTTATTTCCAATGCTTTTGTGTAGGCCATGACAGATTTTTCTGGATTTTTGGCATCAAAATACAAATTACCTAGATGTATCCAACCATCGGCATCCTTGGGATTTTGCGCCGCAAAGGCTTCGGCATCGGCAATATGCTCATCATTGTCTTGCATCACTTCAAGATTGCTTGTGCCTTGGCCGCCTTGAGGCGTGGCACCGCCCATGAGCGCAGGAATAAGTGTGCCCAAATATAAACCAAACAACAAAGCCGCCACCACAGAAACATAGAGCGTGCTACGGCGCACCATGACAGGATCACTGGGGGCTGGAGCGTTTTTTCTTTTTTGTGTCATAAGCTTTATTCCCTCTTATTGAGCAGGAGCTTGCTCAAGTTTTTTCACTTCATCTTCAATGGCCAAGCGCAAAGAATCCGGCAAGTTTTTATCCTGTAACGCCGTCTTCAAATGCTCAAGGGCGCGCTCTTCATTGTCCAAGTAATAGGCATAGAGCACACCAAGGCTATAACGGGCCGAAGCATCGTTATTCATGGTCACCACTTTTTCCAAAGATGCGGCGGCTTCGGCATGCTTTTCTTTATTATGTAGCACTATGCCCAGCATATAATGCGGCTCAGACTTGCTGGCGTCAATTTTAATGGCGCGCTGTAAAAAGGACTCTGCCGCGTCCCATTGCTGGGTTTGAATGAGTAAATCAGACGTGTGCACAAGCATATCGAAATCATCGGGTTTTTGCTTCAATTCTTCCATATGCGTGCCAATTTCCGTCATGAGGGCCGCCATGGGGTCTGCGGCTTCATTGGAAGAAGAAGAAGAACGACCTTGCACAACCAAAGGCTCGCCCGAGATTCGTTGTTGCAACGAAATACCAAGCATCACCAACAAGCCCAGAGTAAGAAGGGCCAAAATTATTTTACGAGAAGCAGCTAACTCAAACATTGTCCATGTGCTCCTTTAACGCTATACGTTTTTTCAAGGCGCTTTGCCCTTTGGCTAAAAAAGCCACATAGCCGCCAATTCCTATCCATACGGCCACATTGGCCATGAGTATCCATGTTGTACTTTCCATACATATATCCTTATCTTACGAAGAAAACTCTTCCCTTTGTGCCATGAACAATTCTTCCACCCGAGCCTCTTGCTCCAATTGCTTTTTACGGAAAAGCAGTAAAGCCGCCCAAAGGATGCCAAAACTTGCAAGGCATACAAAAATAGTCACCTTCATGGCTTCATCAAGCCCACCACCCTTGGAAGCGAACACCGCAGGGTGAATGGAACGCCACAAACGCGCCGACAAAAACACCAGCGGCACATCCACAAAGGCCACAATACCCACAACGGCGCGGATATTGGCATTGCGCGATTTGGGCATATCCAGCCCGCGCAAAATTAAATAGCCTGTGTATATGAACCACATGATGAGGGCCGTGGTTAAGCGTGGATCCCATGTCCACCACACGCCCCAAGAGTGCCGCGCCCAAATGGAGCCCGTCACAATGGCCAATCCAGCACAAAGCACGCCCACCTCGGCACCGGCTTTTGCCAGTTCATCCCACCTGGGGGAGCGCGTTTTCAAATAAGCAATGGAGGCCACAAAAACCACAAAAAAACTCACAAAAGACCACCAAGACAAGGGCAAATGGATATAAAATATCTTTTGCACCAAGCCCATATGAGCCTCTATGGGAGCGTATACAAAAATAAACCATTGGCTCACCACCATGGCCACGGTGCCCAAGAGGGCTAAAATAGCTACAAGGGGCATTTAATCCTCCCCGGCATAAATATAATCAAAAAGGAGCAGGCCGGCCCCCAAGAAAAGGGCATCAAAGGCCAAAGCCACACCAAACCAATTTTCTAAACCTTCGGGCGTTGCTTGCGAAAAGCCCGCCGCCCCCACGCGTATGCCTGCCAAAAGCAAGGGCACCAAGAGGGGGAATACAATGATGCTCAATAAAGACTCGCGCGCCGCTTGCCCTTGGGATAAGGCCCCAAGAAGCGAACCGCAAGCCGCCATGCCCACATCCACCAATAAGATGATGGCTAAGCCTTCCAACCACAATGGCGAAATGCTTTGCCCCAAAAAAATGATGGAAGCCGGCAAAAACACCGCTTGAGCCAATAAAATTAAGAGGAAACCGCTTATGCCCTTGGCCAGCCACACCACATACAAAGGTTGCGGCATGAGCAACAGACCTTGGCGGGCATTGTTCACTTCTTCTATGCCATACAGCATATTGAAAACCAACACTTGGCAAAAGGCCGAAGCCAACCAAAAGATGGCCGCCGCCCCTTGGGGCGACATGACAGAGCCCACCTCAAGAGATAGGCTAAAGACAAAGAGTAAGAGCAAGCCCAGCAAAAGAGCTTGGATGAGCCCTTGCCCGCGGGCCAAGCGTATATCTTTACGGATAAGAGCCAACAGTGCTTTTAGCATGATAATTCTGCCTTATCTTTGAGCTGCACGCGTGCTTTTTCAATATATAAACAAGCGTCGGCCATGGCACCATCGCTGTGCAAATCATGACTAATCCACACAATGGCGGCACCTTCTTGCTTGGCACTGAGCACTTCTTCACGCAACATCTGAGCAGAGCGCACATCGAGGCCGGTGCTGGGCTCGTCAAAAAGCCACAGCTTGGGCTTGAGCAAAAGCACCCTTGCCAAGTTCAAGCGTTGCGCCATGCCGCGTGAAAAAACACCGGCTTTTTCCTCAGCAAAAGGCTGTAAATCTACCCTTTGCAAGACGGCATCAATGGCATCTTGCAAAGGGCCTTGTGTTTGTAAACCGTACATTTGTGCCCAAAAGGCCAAATTTTCGCTGGCAGTCAACGCCGGATACACAAAAGTAGCGTGGCCCAAATAGCCAAGCTCCTGCTCTCGAACATGCATAAGCACCTGCCCCATGCTGGGCTGTGCCAAGCCTGCCATGAGGCGCATGAGGGTGGACTTGCCCGCCCCATTGGCACCCATGAGCAAGGTCACCGTGCCCGCTTGCACAGAGAGGTTCACATCCTTAAGGATGCAACGCTGCCCAAAGAACTTGGTAACCTTTTGTAATTCCAGCACGGCTGTCATACCAAGCCTTTATGCCTGTTGCGAGCTGGTGTCTTCGTCCTCATCGGGCACCACGCTACGCTTGCGTCTGCGTAAGCCCAAAATGGGGAAAAGACACATGAGCGTGCCGCCCACCCAGAGCCAATTGACCAAGGGGTTGGAGCTTACTCGCAAGGACGCGCGCCCCGAGGCATCTATGCCCAAGAGCGATGCATAAAATTCATTGCCAAGACTGAAGATGGTGCTGGCTTCGGAGAATTTCATGCCGTCAAAATTATGGTAGATACGCATTTGCGGTGCCAAAAGACCTTGTGTTTCTTGGTCTTCATTCAAGATCTGAATGCGTGCTTCTAAGTATTCAAAGGTTTTCTCGCGCCCTTCGGCCATGTCCACCAAGACCACGGTATAATCGCCCACTTTACCCTGCTGACCTTTGCCAAGCACGAGGGTGGCTTCATCTTTATACGGGCCGGAGAAGGCCACACCAATGACGATGAGCAAAAGACCCAAGTGCACGCCATGTGCCGCCACTGCATTCATTTGCTTGCGCACAGACTTTTCCATCATGAGCAGCCCCAAGGAAACCAATGCCGCCACGGAAGCCGCCGTGGCCACAAAGGCCGTGGCTTGTCTGTAGCCTGTCATCCATAAAGCCATGGCTGTGAAAGCAAAAGTGGCCAGTACTATGAGCAATTTCTTCATGTCGCGCACGCCGCCATTCCAGCCAAGCCATGGGCAGAAGGAGAAGATGGCCGCAATGAGGGCAAAGAGTGGCAAGCACACTTTATTATAGAAATTGGCGTCCAGACCTTGCGATTGCGCCGACCAAAGCTTGGAAATGATGGGCCATAAGGTACCTAAACAGATGATGATGGAAAGTAAAATAAGCACCCATGCCGTCACCACCAACATGCCTTCGCGGCTGTCAATGCCCACCAAGGATTTGCGGCTGTTATAGCCCACAATGGCCACCACGGCACTGAGCAAGGTGCTGGCAATGATGAATACCAAAAGAGGCGTTCCCACGCCGCCATCACCAAAGGCGTGCACAGATTGCACCACGCCGCTACGCACCAAATAGGTGGCAAAGAAAGCAGAAACGGTGGTGAGTGCCATGAGGAAGACGTTGGCACGACCGAGCTTGCCACGGCGCACCTGTATGATGGTGGTGTGCAAAGCCGCTGTGCCTATGAGCCAAGGAATAATGGAAGCATTTTCCACCGGATCCCATGCCCAATAGCCACCCCAGCCCAGTTCCATATAGGCCCACCAAGCACCTAAAATGATACCTGCCGTGAGAAAAAGCCATGCCCACAAGGTAAATGGACGAGCCACAGTGACCCAAGAGCCTTCGATTTCTTCATTGTCCGAAAGACATTGCGCCAGTGCCAAACAGCCGGGAATAACAAAACCGCCATAGCCCCAAAAGAGTAAGGGCGGATGGAAAATCATGCCGGGGTTTTGTAAGAGGGGGTTAAGGCCTCTACCGTCGGCAGGTGCAGGCGTTTGAACTATAAAGGGATTGCTCCAGCCCGTGAGCAAGAGTGCAAAAAAGGCCATGATGAGCAAGAAGAAAATCCAGAACCAAAGGCGGGTTTCTTCGGTGAGCTTTTTATAAGATGGTGTAAAGGAAAAACACGTTCCTGCCACAGCCACCGACAAGGCCCAAAAGAGCAAGGATCCGGGTTGACCGGCCCAGAAAGCCGTTAAGCGGTAGAAGGTGGGCAATAATTTATCTGTGTAGCTGGCCACATACACCACGGAAAAATCATTCCAATACAAGGCGTGTAAGAGCAAGGCAGAAGCCAGAACCAAGGCAAAGGTCATGATGGCTTGGGCTTTTTCCACCAGCCACAAGGCTTGGGCGCGCCCTTGATAGAGCTGCATCACCGCAAGGCCTGCGCCACCAAGGCTGGTTAATAATGCCAAGATAAGCATGGCATAGGCAAATATATACATAAAGACTCCCAATTGGCTAAATTTATGAGCACGCCAAAAAAGATTCATGAATAATTCATAAATCTTTAAGGCAAAATACAGGCTCACAGCTAGGCTGTGCGCTTAAGTTTAGGTACGATTTTCTTTTTCGTATTTAGACGGACATTTGGTCATGAGGCTCTTGGCGCTGAAAACACCATCTTGCCCAAGACCACCTTCAATGATGACTTCTGCGCCGGCTTTAAAGGTGTCGGGCACAGCACCGCTGTAGCGCACCAAAAGCGTCTGGTCGGCATGTTCTGCGTCCACCAAGCGAAAGGATACACCGGGAGCCTCGGTGGAGGGGTGTAAGTCTTTTTCACTGACAGTACCGAACAATCTGGCAGCTTGTAATTTTGAAGAGTCGGCGGCCAAAGCTTCAGACACATTCAAAAAATAAATACTATTTTCTGAAAGCCCCGAATACACCAAGTAGCCGGCACCACTCAAAAACAAGAGAAGGGCCACTATATACACATGGGTTGATTTCTTTTTTGCCATAGAACTTCCTATGAGTTGCGAGTTGCGTTAACTAAGAATTACTCTTAATAAGCCCACAAGGTCAAGCTTTTCATACTTTTTGCGTTGCTGCCTTGCGCCTTGCTCTGGCAAGTTCTTGTAAATCTGCCACAGCATCGCTTTCGTCCACAATTTCGCGTCCTAAAATTTCCTCTAAGACATCCTCTAAAGAGACCACGCCAGCCAGTCCGCCGTACTCATCCAATACGACACAAAGGTGCATGCGTGAATTCAAAAAGTTTTGCAAAAGCTTATCCAAGGTGAGGCTTTCTTGCACAAATTGCACAGGAATCATAATGTCACCAAGGGTACAATCCTTGCCCTTGCATTCTTGGCCTTGCGCCAAATACTTGGCCAAGGTGCGCCGTTCTACAAGACCCACTATGTCTTCATTATCATCGGCAAAAATGGGTATACGGCTAAAGTGCCAAATGTCCGGTTGGGAGCAAGCTTCCTTGAGTTCAAGGTCTGCCTCCAAGGAAAAAACCACCGTTCTTGGCGTCATGATGTCCCATACGCGCTTTCTCTCAAGAGAGAGCACATTGCGTATGGTGCTTTCGGCATAAGGCTGAATCATGCCGGCTTTGCGAGAAAGCGATGTTACTGCGCGAATGTCATCTTCCGACATTTGCGGGCCATCGTTGGCCGGAGAAAAAAGTCTTGTAATGCAGCTAGAAAGCCAAATGATGGGCGTGAGCAATTTGGTAATGCCAAAAAGCGGTCTTGCCAGCACCGTGGATACGGGATTGGCATACAGCACACCCAAGGTTTTGGGGATAATTTCCCCAAAAATAAGTATAAGACAGGTGAAAATGGCGGCAAAAACACCCATATATACAGAATCAAAAACAGTAGAAAAAGCCGCACCGGCCACGGCAGAACCGGCCGTATTGGCCACGGTATTCAATGTGAGCACGGCGGCAATGGGTTTTTCCACTTGGGAGCGCATTTGGAAAAGCAACTCGCCGGAAATTTTTCCCTTCTTGCGAAGTTCCTCAATGTGAGCCCACGATACAGAGTACAACATGGTTTCCGTAAGGGAGCAAATGGCAGAAATGATAAGCGCAGCCGCCACAGCTAGCACCAATGTAAGCATATAATTTTCCTAAAGTTGAGTATAGGCATGCGCACACAGCGCAAAACCCTTATATTTTCATTGTACATACAATGCTTTGCTAAAGAAAGCAAATATCTTTTAAATACTCTTTTTATGCAAGAATGCTCCATGAAAATACCTAGTATATGCAAAATACTTTCTGCCAAAACTCATCTTTTTATTATAAATCATACTATTATACATAATTTAGATTCTGACGCGCGCCATTCTTTTAATCTTACCCTGCCACCTCAGCATGGGGAAATTTTTCCACAAAAAAGGGCGCACAAGGCGCCCCATTCATTTCTAATCTAAAACCTTATTTCCACTCGGGCTTGCCAGCAGCCTTTAAGAAAGCGTTGATGGCATCTTTTCCGCCCACAAATTCAGCCATTTCAGGCCAAACGATGTCCATGGCGGCTTTTTTCCACTTTTCTTCGTCTTCAAGCTGATCAATTTGCACGCCCATCTTGATGAGTTCTGCTTTAACCTTGGAACCTTCGTCCACTTGGTATTGATATACAGCATCTTGAGCGGCCTTACCGCCGGCAACGATGAGAGCTTGATCTTCTTTGCTCATTTTTCTGAACACGCGCTCAGAAGCGATGAGTGGTTGTAATTGATAGGTGTAGTGTACTTCGGTGATGTACTTTTGATTTGCTTCATGGAACTTCATGGCTTTGAAACCAATGTAACCATAGCATTGGCCATCCACAACGCCTTGTTGTAAGGATGTGAAGGTTTCAGACCATGCGATGGGCACAGGGCTACCGCCAAAGGCTTTGTAGGCAGCCAAAAGCACGGCGCTTTGTGGCACGCGGAACTTTAAGCCCTTGATGTCTTCCATTTTCTTGATGGGACGCACGGAGTTGGAGATATAACGGAAATCGGTATATGTCCAAGTTAAAATGCGAAAGCCCGCCTTGGTGGCATAGCTATTCATGAGGTCGGACGCAGGGCCACTGGTGGCGGTGCGCACTTGCTCTAAATTATCGAAAAGGTAGGGCAAGGTGAGCACACCCATTTGCTTGGAAAAAGGTACCAAGTTGGCAATACCTACCACACAAAAGTCCAACGTACCGGCGCGAACATTGTGAATGGTTTCGGTTTCATCACCAAGGGCAGATGAGAAGAACAATTGCACTTCATATTTACCCTTACCATTTTCTTCCACATACTTTTTAAAGGCCTTGGCGGCAAAACCTTGTTCGGAGTCTTCTGGGTCGCCCACAGCCACTTTTAACACTTTAGCTGCATAGGCTTCGGAAAAAGAACCAAAGCAAAACAAAGATAAAGCCAAAACTAACAAAGATAAACGCTTCATTTTCTCTCCTTTTCAAGATGAACTTATATTTAACCCTAACAACTAGGGGTAAATGCACATAAACCTTTACATGGCGCCAAGTTTCACCATATTGGGCAACCACAGCACCAATTGCGGGAAAATCACCAGTAAAATAATGACCAGCACGTTCACAGCCATCATGGGCAAGGCCTTCACGGCCAGCTCTTCCAAACTGACCTTGGAAATACCCGAGGCAATGAAGAGATTTTCTCCCAGCGGCGGCGATGAGAAGCCCACACCGCAACAACACACCAAGATGACACCAAAGTGAATGGGATCCACCCCATAAGCCACCATGACGGGCAAAAGCACCGGCGTCACCAAGAGGATAAGAGCCAAGGTTTCCATGAACATGCCAAGGAATAAGAGTAAGATAACCACAAAGGCCCACACCACAGACACATTATCTGTATAGGCTAAAATCCATGCGGCAATTTCCGCGGGGATGCGATATTCGGTTAAAATACGTCCAAAGGCATAGGCCGTGAACACCAGCACCAGCACACGACCCGTGAGCCAAGAGGTGGTTTTGAGGCAGTTCATGAAACTATGGAAAGTCAATTCTTTATGAACGAAAATACCTATAAATATGGTATACATGATGGCCACAACGGCGGCTTCGGTGGGGGTGAACCAACCGGCATAAATACCGCCCAAGATGATGACCGGAGCCATGACAGACCAAAAGCCGTCCTTCACAGAATGCTTAAGGCTTGAGGCAGACCATTGCACCGCGCCTGTGGTTTGCAAATTACGGCAAAGATAGACATGCAAGAGGCTTAAACCAAGGGCAATGAGTATGCCGGGGATGATGCCGCCCATGAACATTTTGGTGATGGATTGCTGACCGGACACACCATAGATAACCATGGGGATACTGGGCGGAATAACAATGCCCACACCGCCTGCCGTGGCCGTGGTGGCTGCGGCATAACCGGGGTCATACCCGCGTTTGGTCATGGCCGGAATCATGAGCATGCCCACCGCCGCCGTGGTGGCAGGGCCGGAGCCGGAAATGGCACCAAAAAACACGCATGATAATGCCGTGGACACTGCCAAGCCGCCGGGAATGGGGCCCACAATGTTTTCAGCAATATGTACCAGCCGCCGCGACATGCCGGCACATTCCATGAGCGCCCCTGCCAGCACAAAACACGGCAATGCCATGAGCGGAAAGGATGTCATGGAAGAAAAAGCCATTTGAATCATATTACTAAGGTCAGTACCCACCACCACAAAGCTGAGCATGGCAGAAATACCAAGGGCCACCATGATGGGCGTGCCAAGGAGCAAGAGCACCGAAAAGGACACAAAGAGGATTTGCGCTATTTGGGCCGAAGTTATATCGGGTATCATACGTCTTCTCCTTTATCGGCCAAAATATGTCTGCTTTCTTCAATGGCGGCTTGATCAGGATCTTCGATTTCTTGATGAAGGACAAATTTAATGAAATTCACCTGAATAATGCGTATGGCCATGAGGCTAAAAGCTATGGGAAACACCATATATACATAGGCTAGATTCCAGTCCAATGCCGCTGTATAATAAGGGAATTCCGCCAAATCCAGCACACTCAAATACCCGTAATATGCCATGGCAAGGCTAAATCCAATCCACAACACATCACCGATGAAAATACATACGGTGGAGATGATGGGCGGGAATTTATTAAATTGCATGGTGACGCGATTGAGCGCAGCAAGGCGAGTGGCGTAGGAGGCACCAAACAGGATGAACCAAATAAAGGCAAATCGGGCGATCTCTTCGGTCCAATAAAGAGATTGGTCAATGGCACGCAAAATTATTTGCATAAAAATGGTGACCACAAAAAAGACCAACAAGAACTGACAAATGTAACTTTCGAAGTGATCCAAAAAGGCAAGTAAAGCTTTTTTAAACATAGCACCTCACAAAGAGCGCCAAAACAGCGTGCGTTACAGGTTGAGTTAAACACATGATGGCACGAGAACCCTACCTTGTCAATAAGCATTCATTTTGACATGGACTTCTTTATCAGAAAAGTAATTTTTCCAGCATATTGCGGCAATTCATAGTTAATTACTATTTTTCCCAAGAAGCAATTTTATACAGAATGGTATTTTTTGCATTTAAAGAAAAAGCTTTTCTACCGCGCAATATTGCTTCTTTTTAAGCTCTTTTACACAAAAAAAGACCTTTTTCGCTCATGTATATTTTTTTCACATATACATTTTGGTAGAAAACAAAAAAAACTGTTTTTTTCAAAAATCCTAAAAAAAATCATGCCATCACCATTGGGGTTAGATGTCTCACGTGTGTAGAACAAAATGAGCGCTCAAACAGTGCTTTTTTACGAAAAAATGGCACATTATGCCTTCTAAGTGAGCTTTTTTAAGGAAATAGTATTGCAGAATACAGAAAAGTCGTATATTGCTTCACAGAAGTACAACCTTTCATTCAACCATGGGAGATATACATAAAAAAACACCTTTATTACAATGCATTATAAGCAATTGTGAATATCAAAGGCTTGAGGTGTAGAAAGTAAAAATACATCTGCACCAAACACACCGTAGCAACCATTTAATAGACAGACAGTATAAAAGGAGACAACCATGTCGAATGATTATAATCCTTATGAAAATATGCTCTCAGTACTACACACTGCGGCTGAAAAGCTTGGCATGCAACGTGATGAATACGTTGGCTTGTGCTACCCTGAGCGTGAATTGATTGTATCTGTTCCAGTGACCATGGACGATGGCCACGTAGAAATTTTTCAAGGCTATCGTGTGCAGCATTGTAGCTCTCGCGGGCCTTGCAAAGGCGGCATTCGCTTCCACCCCGACGCAGATCTGGACGAAGTAAAAGCGCTTGCGGCGTGGATGACGTTTAAATGCGCCATTGTTAACATACCTTATGGCGGTGCCAAAGGCGGCGTGAAAGTGGATCCATCCAAGCTTTCACGCCATGAGTTAACTCGCCTCTCCAAACGCTATATGGCGCAAATTTTACCCATTGTTGGGCCTGAGCGCGATATCCCGGCACCCGACGTGAACACCGATGCCCAAGTGATGGCGTGGATGATGGACGCTTACAGCGTATTCCATGGTTATGCTGTGCCTGCCGTTGTGACCGGCAAACCCATAGAAATTGGCGGTTCGCTGGGTCGCGTGGAAGCCACAGGCAGAGGCGTTATGCTGACGCTGGAAAACTACCTGCGCAAAACCAATCGCTCTTTTGAGGGCTTGCGCATTGCTGTGCAAGGCTTTGGTAATGTTGGTGGTATTGCCAGCCGCTTGTTGGTAGAGAAAGGATGCCGCATTGTTGCCGTAAGTGACGTGGGCGCAACTTTCTACAATCCTGACGGCATTAATGTAGAAAAAGCCATAGCCTACTCCCAAGAATACGGCAAATCTCTTAAAGGCTATAGCGAGCCAGGCCTTAAAAACATCACCCCAGAAGAGTTCTGGGCATTGCCTGTGGACGTATTCTGCCCGGCAGCACTGGAGAATCAAATCAATGAGACAAATGTGCATGATATTAAGGCAAGCATCATCATTGAAGGAGCCAACGGCCCCACTTCTGTTGAAGCTGATAGAATCTTGCACGAAAAGGGCGTTGCGGTATTGCCGGACGTGCTTGCCAATGCCGGCGGCGTTGTGGTTTCCTACTTTGAATGGGTACAAAACTTGGAAGCCTTCATGTGGGAAGAAGACTATATCAACACCCATTTGGCAAAAATCATGAGCAGAGCTTTTGACGAAATCTGGGCAATCTCGCAAGAAAAGCAGGTTCCCTTGCGCATGGCAGGATATATGCTTGCCTTGCAGCGCGTTGTAAGAGCAAAGCAATTGCGTGGCATGTTCCCATAAGCAATATGGATAATGCCAAATTCTGCTAAGATTCTGGCAAAATTGACCGTGCGAAAATAAAACAAAGCCTCCTAGCTGTGAACAGCGGGAGGCTTTATAATATATATGGACATACATGACCGGAGCAAAAAGCAAGCCTGACGCAGTATACGCTGCTTTTTCAACCGTCTAGATAACGCTCGGTCGTGCGTCCTGCACAACACAAGCTATCGCAAGCGTCGTCTACGACGGAAGTAAATTCCGTCTTGTCTTGGACTTGCTCCCCTGCGGGGCTTGCTACTTCCTGTAGCAGACTGCCCTTTTTCAAACGTCGGCCAAAGCAGGCTGTTCAAAAAGTAGTGGAGACAAGGAAGGCGAAGCTTTTTGCGTAGGAAGTGTATATGAACATACATGACCGGAGCAAAAAGCAAGCCTGACGCAGTATACGCTGCTTTTTCAACAACCTGCTACACGACGGAAATGATGGGCACCACTATGGGATCCCTATCCACCACGCGTCTAAAAAAACGACGTAGCGAGGCACGAATGCCATCATGCAAGCGGCTCACATTGGTGGCGCCAACTTCCTCAAGCTGATCCAGTACAAGACATTGTGCATCTTCCAGTAGGTGACGCAATTGCATTTCAAACACAAAGCCCTTGGAATGTATCTCCGGCCCGTGTAGCACCTTGCCCGTTTCGTCATCCACCACCAAGACCACAAAAACTATGCCTTCACCGCCCAAAATTTGGCGTTCACGCAATACGGCATGCCCCACATCGCCCACGCCCTTGCCGTCCACCAAGGTGCGATCGGCGGCAATTTTAGGCTCACGACGAACACTGTCCGCAAGCAAGGTTATGGGGTCGCCATCTTCCAATAGATATGTACAGTTTTCGGGCACACCACATTCTTGAGCCAGACGACAGTGCTTCACAAGGTGCCTGTATTCACCATGAATGGGCACAAAATTTTGCGGACGTGTGGCATAAAAAACGTCTTTGAGTTCTTCTTTATGGGCATGGCCCGAAGCGTGAATGGCGCGTACGTTTTCGTAATACACCTCAGCACCCTGCCTATACATGCCATTAATCATGGCAGAAATGGTGCGAGCATTGCCGGGAATCATGCGTGAAGACATGATGATGGTATCCCCCTCCTGCACAGAAAGCTGCCTATGTCCGCCCATGACCATGCGCGACAAAGCCGATAAGGGCTCACCTTGCGCACCGGTGACCAAAAGAATCACCCTTTCTGGCGACACATCGGGCACGCCATTGTGGGCATTATAAAAAGAAGGAGGCATACGAATAAAACCAAGATCTTTGGCTTTTTCAATATTATTGGCTAGGGATTTACCGCTGATGACCACCGTGCGATCGGTGGCGCGCGCTATGTCAAAGACCTCTTGTATGCGGTGGATATGACTGGAAAACAGCGTAATAATCACACGTTTTTGTGCTTTTTCCACAATGGCCTGTAAGGAGTCTTTCACCTCACGTTCAGACAGGGTACGCCCTTCGCGCTCCACATTGGTGGAGTCTGAAAGCAGGAGGCGCAAACCTTGCTCGCCGGCAAATTCCTCAAAAAGACGCACGTCGGTACCGCTGCCCTCCAAGGGGTGCGGGTCTATCTTAAAGTCGCCTGTGTGCAAAATATTGCCCACGGGTGTGGTCACCGCCAAAGCAAAGCCATCGGGTATGGAGTGGCACACAGGGAAAAAACGGAAGAGAAAATCCCCCACGGACAAAGGCTTTTGGCGTGGCTCTTCAAAGATTTCTCCCTTCATGACCACGAGCTCCACTCGGTCCAAAAGACCGCGTTCGCGCAGTTTATGTTCCACTAGGGCCAGCGTGAAGGCCGAGCCATAAATTTTAATGCCGCGCACCAAAGGCACTAGCCAAGGCAAAGCGCCGATGTGGTCTTCGTGGCCGTGGGTGAGCACTATGCCAAGCAATCTATCGCGTATGGAAAGAATATGTTCAAAAGAAGGGATGATAACATCGATGCCTAAATGTGAATCGTCGGGAAACATGAGCCCGCAATCAACCATGACAATGCCCTGAGGCCCTTCCCACAATTGACAGTTGAGGCCAATTTCACCCATCCCACCAAGGGGAGTAATGGTAACAAAAGTATCTTGCATATATTTTTTCGGCGCTACCCGTGCTTGAAATTGGAGAATAAAGCCGCTCACAGCGCTGAAAAACATAAGGACTGTGTGAAAAAGAAAAAAATGAACTTTTTTGGGCTAAGGTAACGCTTTTCCTTGGGCATGTATATACACACATTGGTGAGCACTGGCAATACGCTTATATAACATCGGCCTAGCAAGGCCGTAGCAGCTAACTTATGCCCCCTTTGGCGAGAAGGTGCGAGAGAAACATTACAGGCTATATTTAAATGAGTTATCAAGTTTTTTCGCCTGTGGCTTGCTAAAAAAAGTCTAAAAAATCTCTTGAAAAAAAGTCTAAAGCAATGCATTGTGCCCTATACATTTATGCTATTTTGCCAAAAAAGCCCCTTGAGTACGGTGTATTAGACCACAAAAAGCAAGGCTTTTTTGGAATTTTCATATCAAAAAATTTGCAAGGCTTTCAATGCCCCGAGGGAGAATCATGGAATTTAGTTTTTTTCAAATGGTAAAAGAAGCCAGCCTCATTGCACAAATGGTGTTGGCATTATTGGTGCTTATGTCCATCGTAAGCTGGGCGCTTATGTTTCAAAAATGGTTCATGCTAGGCGCTGCCAAAAAAAAGGCCACCCAAGGCATGGCTCGCTTTGAACAAGCCAAAGATTTGCGCGAAGCCGTGCAATCTTTAGGATCAGACCCAGCCTCCCCTTTATATTTCGTAGCCCACCAAGGGGTTATGGAATTTAACAAATCCAAAGAAATGGGCAATGCTTCCGAAATCGTAGTGGACAACGTGAACCGCTCCTTACAATTGGGCGTGGGCACAGAAATCACCCGCATGCATCGCAAATTGGCTCTTTTGGCCACCACCGCCAACACTGCGCCCTTCATTGGTCTTTTCGGTACTGTTTGGGGCATCATGCATTCTTTCCATTCCATAGGCATGCTCAAGTCTGCCTCCCTAGCCACGGTGGCCCCCGGCATTTCCGAAGCCCTTGTGGCCACGGCCATTGGTCTGGGTGTGGCTGTGCCTGCCACGGTGGGATATAATATTTTCCTTGGTAAACTTAGCCAAATCGAAAATATGCTCACCACCTTTGCCGGTGTATTTTTGAACCGCGTACAACGCGAAATCAACGCGCAAAGACCAGGCGCAAAGGCATAAACCATGGGTGCAAATGTAGGAAAAAGCAATGGCTTTGTGGCCGATATTAACGTAACGCCCTTTGTGGACGTTATGTTGGTGGTGCTGATTATTTTCATGGTGGCAACACCCATGATGAGCGAAGGCTTGGAAGTGGATTTACCCCAAACCAAGCATGTGGACGTGCTGCCCACCGAGCATGAAAACCTCACCCTCACCGTGCGCAGAGATGGCACCTTATATTTAGACGAGTACACAGTCTCTTTGGAAGAACTTGGCTCTAAACTTGTCACGCTGGTGAAGGAACAAAATAAAGGCCTGTTCTTACAAGCCGATAAAGAAGTGCCCTACGGCGTGGTGGTGGATGTCATGGCCCATATCAAGGCTGCCGGCATTGAAAAACTGGGCGTCATAGCCATGCGCACCGAAGCCGCGGCTCCCGCCTCAGCCCCAGAAAAGGGTGGAAAGTAAATTCCCATGCAATTTCTTGCTTTAGTTCTTTCCATCACCTTACACGTGGGCCTTGTGGGCGGTATGTTTTTCTGGCCCAGCGGCTCTGACCTTGAGGTAAAAGACGCGCCTGTCTTCATATCCTTGGTGGAAGGCGACCTTGGCGGTAATAATGCGCCTTCGTCCATCTTAGGCGCGGCGGGCAAACCTGCAGAAAAGATTGCCCCTTCTTTACCCTCCAAGGAAATTGCTCCCCCTTCTCTACCCAAGGCAGAAGAAGTGCCTGTGGTGCCCGAAGAAATAAAAAAGGCTGAGCCTGTGGAAGAAGTGAAACAAGCCAAGCCAGAGCCTAAGCCTTTACCCAAACCCGAGCCAAAACCGGAACCCAAGGTTGAGATTCCCAAGCCGAAGCCTAAACCTGAGCCTAAAAAACCAGAGCCCAAGCCAGAGCCCAAGCCGGAGCCCAAAAAGCCTGAGCCTAAGCCAGAAGTAAAAAAGCCGGAACCCAAAAAAGAAGTTAAAGAAAAACCCAAGGCAGCCACAACACCTGCCAAAAAACCTGCGCCCAAGCCAGCCAAAAAACCGGCTCCGGCCAAGCCCAAGGATGATCCCATTGCGCGCGCTTTGGCAGAAGCCAAGAAAAATGCCGGTGGCTTCAATGGCGGCGGTGGCGGTCAAGGTGAAGGTAGCGGCGGCGGTAGCCTTAACGATGTGTATATCGGGCAAGTGATGATGGCGGTGCGCCCCAATTGGGATTTTGAATCTGCCACACGTGTGAACTTTGTTTCCGAAGTGGATGTGAAGCTCAACTCCCGCGGGCAAGTGCTTTCTGCCAAACTCTACAAAAGCTCCGGTAATGCGCAATACGATGCCAGCACGGTGAATGCCGTTTTGCGCACGGGTGAAGCCAATATGTTCCCAGGGCCACCCACATCGCAGTACCATAATTTACGTTTGGTCTTTACCCGAGATATGATGCAATAACCATTGAGGAAAAATCCATGTGGAAAAAAATATCTGTTCTGAGCTGTTTACCCCTATGTGTATGCATGAACCTAGCCCATGGGGCCAGTGTGGTCACCGCCGATCATAAGGGCGGCTATTCTGCCTTGGTCATGGATGAGGTTTTACAATACTGGACAGCCCAAGGCCAGCAAGACAAGCCCACACGTATTCTTTTGGAAATATCCGGTGATGGTTCCCTAGAAAGCTGTAGAGTGCTCAGCTCTTCCGGTTCTGAGAAGGCTGACGAGATGGCTTGCGAAAGTGCCCAGAAGGCATCCCCCTTCGTGGCACATCCGCATAATATCCCCAGTGATGTGTATATGTCCTTTTGGACAGGTGAGGCCAAAGCCGCCAAAAAGGAAGGGAAAAGCACCTCAGCACAAGATGAGAAAGCTGTGGAAGAAAAGCCGTTGCAAGCCCAAGTGGTGGAAAAATCTCTTGAGGATGCGCAGGAACAAACCCCCAAGGCCGCTTCAGAAAGCTCTGACACAAAAAACACTGCCGCAAATAAAGAAAAAGCTGATAGGAAAGCCGTGGAAAGCTCCGAAAAAAGTGAAAGCGCATCCACCCCAGAAATAAGTGCCCCAGTCGTGAAAAACACCAGAATTCACGCCGGCATTGATTATTCGCGCCCAAGACCCACTCCTGCAGGCCTTCTACCTCTGGGAGATTTATCCGGCGCAAAATTACCGCCCAGCAAGGAAACCCTCCCTGACGAGCTGAAAAAGAGCCCCAAAACTGGCGCAAGCACGACACAAAAAGGCAAAGAAGTAAGCGTCAAGGAAACTCCCTCGGAAAAGACTCATAAGAAAGATGCGTCCCCAAAAGCGTCACCAGAAAAAGCCTCAGGAAAACCCACAGAGGAAGGCAAGGAAAAGCCCCTCAGCGCAGAACAGGCTCATGAAGAAAAATCCAGCGAGGCTAAACCCGCCCCCTACGCCAAGGGCAAAGAGCCTTTCATTCAAGAAAATCGCCGCGGGCAAGTCATGGACGAAGTGGACTACTATGTGGAAAAAGTCATCCGCAAGGTACGCCCCGTGGTGGAATTTCCCTTGGGCTTACGCCCCGGCATCGTGTCTGCTTCGGTGGTCATGAAAATACAAGCCAATGGCACCATCACCGATGTGTATTTATCCAGTTCCAGCCGCAATAAAGCCTTGGACGAAGCCTTGGTGGCGGCCACTAAAAAAGTTTCCGGCTTGACGGCGCACCCCACGGGTAAGCCCCAAGAGTTGTATCTCATATACATGGTAGAAACTCCAAAACCTTAACTATATTTGGGCGTCATCGCTTAATATACAAATTATTCTTCTCCAGGAGGATGTTATGAAAAAACGTTTTTATGCGGCCCTGTTTGGCATGATGTGCCTAGTATGCGCCGGATTTGGCCCTGCACAAGCGGCGGTGAAGGTGGACATTTATGGCCCCGGTCAAAACCTCATCAATCTGGCCCTCACACAGCCCATCAAAGGCCCCAATACACCGGCCACAGGCCTTGCCACCCAATTGCAAGAACTTGTGCAGCAAAACATGTCCATTTTGCCCTTCTTGTCCTTAACTGCCGACTCAAAAGTGCTTGGCGGTACCACCTTGGCAGGTTATGAACCACCCAGCCTTGATTTTAAACGTTTCCAACTGGCCGGTTCTGACATTGTGGTCACCTCTTACTGGCCCAATGATAATACCGTGCAAATGCGCGCCTTTGAAACCCTCAGCGGCAAGCGTCTTTTTGGTAAAGAATACCCCAATCTCAACGCCAATGACTTAACCACCGTGGCCGATCGCTTCAGCGCAGACTTGCTGGAAGTTATCATTGGTAATGGCGATTTATTCCGCTCCACCTTGGCTTTTGTGCGCAAAGAAGGTAAACTCAATGCTCACGTGTGGACTGTACGCCCCACGGGCCGCGATCTTAGGCAAGTCACCCGCTTAAAGGGTGAGTCCATGTCACCATCTTGGTCTCCCGACGGGCGTTTTGTGGTCTTTACCCACATTGACGATCGCTCCCATGGCCTTGGTATTTGGGATAGAAATGCCGGTTCTGTGCGCCGTATTCGCTTCCCCGGGAATATTGTCATCGGCCCTGCCTACATGCCCAATAATCAAGTGGCTGTGAGCCTTTCCAATGGTCGCAACCCCGATATTTTCACCTTGAACAGTGCTTTCCAACGTGCCGGCGCTTTGGAACAAAATGACTCCATCAACGTATCGCCCTCCTTTGACCGTAGCGGCACCAAGATGGCCTTTACCTCCAACCGCCTCGGCGGCCCGCAAATCTTCTTGAAAGATTTAAGCACAGGCTCTGTGCGCCGCGTGAGCCTCAGTGGTGGCTATAACACCGAAGCCTCTTTGTCCCCCGACGGAAGCCTTGTGGTATACAGCCGCATGACCGATTTTGGGCATCGCATCTTTGTGCAAGACTTGGTTTCCGGCTCTGAAAGACAAATCACCTTTGGCCCCGGTAGCGACGAACAACCAGCCTTTTGTGGCGACAGTTACTCCATTGCCTTCACCTCTAGCCGCGGCGGTACCCGTGGTATTTACTTAACCACACGCAATGGCGCAGCCCCCAAGAAAATCAATACAGGTGTGGGCGATGCTTCCTTCCCCCGTTGGGGCATGACCAATAGATAAATAAAAACTCACATCTCATAAATCATATGGGGATAGTTTTCATGAAGAAGACTATCCCTTTTTTTAGGTGCAAAAACACATCCAAACAACATTACCCATGCGCTACGTCTACGCAAGCATCCCTCTTTCCTGCATGTAGGCACAAAAAGGCCGCTCCCCATGCGGAAAGCGGCTCTTAAAAATATATACAATTCTCTTAACAGATTGCTAAATACTCTTTGTGCTAAGAGAGTTTCTGATGAAATATCCTGTTCATCGTGTACCCACAGATTGAGCAGGCCCATCATACAGCGAAGATGTGGACCCGGCGGGACGGCTTATGCCCTCGGGGCCGTAATCTTCCAACAAGCTGGGACTGGCAGTCCTTGGCATGGCTCGCACCGGAGCTGCGTTTTGAGCAGGGCTGGCAGGAGCTTTGGCAGTGGGGGTAGGTTCTGTTTTAGGAGCCACAGCCTCAGCTTTGGGTTTGGTGGCCACGGGAGTTGTGGGCTTCACAGATGCAGGTGTCAGCACAGGCTTGGCCACAGGTTTAGCCACAGGCTTGTGCGAGACACTACCTTTTACCACAGCAGGAGCCGGCGTCACTTTTTTGGTGGCAGTGACCTTGGGCTTAGTAACGCGAGCGCGCACCACGCGAGGCTTGGGGTATAAAGGCGGCGCATGTACCAGGGCAGGATCTTTCAAAGGTCTGCCATTGGTATTCATTTGTATGGGGCCACGCAAGGCATCATATTGCAAGCGAGCACCACCATGGCGCATCCACACTTCTCCCAGGCTAGGATTGGGGCCTGCCGGCATGGGCTGATTGGAAACATACCCGCCCACGGCATAGGTGCCAGGTGCTTGTTGCGCTTGCTGTGGCTGTGCATATTGCGCTGGTGCAGACTGCATGGGCGCAGAAGCCGCCGGAGCAGCACCAGAGGGCAAATAAGTGGGTGCGTAGCTGGCCGTGGGAGAAGCCCCTTGCAATTGCGGCGCGGCCACCTTGGGGCCATTGGGGTTTACGCGGTACATATTACAAAATTCACACGGAGGGCATTCCACCAAGATGGCAGGATTTGTGGGAGAAGGCACCATGGGCACCGGGGGTGAAGGTTTAGGCGCAGGAGGCGCCCCTGCCAAGGCAGGTAAAACCATAAGCATCATAAGGGCCACGATGACGAACATCACACGTAAGCAAGAGGATATGTGAAACATGGTCTTTCTCCCAATGTAAAATCACCTGTGTCTTAAGCAGAGTACACGAGCTTCATTTTGCCATGTATGTCCGCAAGCACGCTCATAAAAACTTGTTAAGCCTAAAAACATGGCACAGCACATGCTTATGCCTGTACATACTTACTGTACTACTTTGAAAACATTTTCAAGGCAACTAAAACATATATCGGTACATATGCGCAAAAGCTTAGAGCGTGTAACGATATCAGAGGGCTGAAAGCGATTACTGGGGGAAAACCTTTTCTGAAGAAAAGGTTCTTCCCCCAGACCCCCTTTCCAAAAAACTTCAATTGCGGCAACGTCTTACCTTTGAGAACTACATTTTACCGCAATGTACATTTGTAAAAAATATATTTTATGTTTAGCTCGTAATCCTACAAAGAGATTTTTCACTGGCTTTGTCAGCAATCTGAGAGCGCACAACGCCCTTACCCCTTGACCTCACAAGGGGCTATGGGGCATGATGCATGGTATAAATATAAGATACCTTCTAGAATTGCCCACACAGAGAGAAAAGGATGCCCCATGACATTTACCCCAGCAGAACCCAAAAGCCATAAGACGCCATGTATCACCCTCATCGGCATGCCCGGCATTGGCAAATCCACCGTGGGCCTTGCTCTGGCAAAAGATTTAGACTGGGCCTTTGTGGACACCGACTATATCATTGAGTCCCTCTACGGTGTGCCTTTACAAAAGGTCACCGACGCCATGAGCAAGGAAGAATTTTTAGATGTGGAAGGGCAAGTCATCCAATCTTTACGCCTTTTCCGCACCATCATAGCCACCGGTGGCAGTGTTATTTATCGCGAAGAAGCCATGGCTCATTTGCGTAGTTTGGGACCTGTAGTATATTTGCATGCGCCTTTGGATCTCATCCTTGAGCGTATTGCCCGCAATCCGCAACGCGGCATTGCCATTGCGCCCGGGCAAACCATTGAAGACCTTTTTGAAGAGCGCGCTGCTCTATATACCAAGTATGCGCAATGCTCCTTGGATGTGACAAGCTTCAGCCCCGAAGAATGCGTAAAAACACTTCTGCATCTTTTGCGCACCGAAAGGCTTATGCCTTAAGTGTTGCGTAATTTTTTTAAGAGCATTTTCCCATATAAAAAGGCGTACCCGAGAGTACGCCTTACTTTTTTACTTTTGGTGATATAACCACTTGCCCTTAGTGTAGGCAAGAATTTCTGTCATTTTCCGCGTGCGCTCTCGCGAGCACGGGGCCTGTAAAGCTTCTGCCTTGCTGGCTCCCTTGCAGATGAAATGCAGTTCATTATATTTTACCATGCCCACATAATCCTGCCCCTGCCCTTTGTGCAATTGGGTGCTCACATTGGTGGTATCTATGGCTATATAACGTGCCACATAGGCTCCGCCTTCTTGGCTAACGGCCTTTTGGCTTGGCTTTGGCAAAACATTTTGTGCCGCGTGGTTCACCAATTGCGTTGCCACAGCGTCCAATTGCGCTTTGACACGAGCCTCAGAAGCATGAGCAATGTCTTGCCCCATGAAGCTCACTGCGCAAGTTAGCACCATACCCACACAAAGCTTTGGCAAAAAATGTTTCATATAGTGTCCTGCGTCCAAGAATTATTCTTGGAAAAGTAATTCCACACGGCGGTTTAAATAACGGCCTTCGGAGGTTTGATTGTCGTACTTATAGGACTTACCGCGGCCCATGGCACTCAAGCGTCCTGCGGGCACACCTTGTTGCATGAGGAATGTTTGCACCGCTTGTGCGCGTCTTTCAGAAAGCCCCACATTGTAAGCATCATCGCCGATGAAGTCGGTCCAGCCCTCAATGAATACACGTTTATTGGGATAATTCTTAATGATGATGGCAGCAGCCATGAGAGTATTTTGTGCAGCGGCGTCCAATACGGCGGAGTCAAAAGCAAAGTTCACACCACGTAAAACCACCACTTCTTCTGTTTCATCGCACCAAATATCCAAAACAAATTTCTTCAAAGCTGCGTCATCAGAAGCGAGCACCACGCCCTCTGCCACTTTGGCGGCGGGGTTCAAGGCGGCCACGGTGGCAATCATTTCTTTTTCCTTTTCGGTTTCAGCAAAGGAAATTATATGCACCACCATGCCACGTTGCGTAGCATAAATATTTCTTACCACGTCCACCAAGTTCACACCGCGGTTATTGCCACCGTCGGTGACTAAAATAATGGCGGCATTACGTTGCATGCCGGCAATCCATGGCTCATAGGTTTGCAAACCCGTGCCCAAGGGGGTGAGACGGCCGTACACGGCAAAATCGCTGTGTAAGTTATTTAATGCGCCTTGCATGCCTGCGCGGTCCCAAGGACCTTGATTAACAATGCTTGTGGCAGGAGCCAAAGTATGCAAGCCACCGGCATAATCCAATTGCGGAATAACGGCATTAATGCGCTGCAAAACTACCTTAGCAATATCTACCTTGGGCTCATCAATACGTGAGTGCGAAAGCATCATGGAGCCGGAATAGTCTACCAAAAAGTCAAAACTGGCAATTTTTTTGCCACAAATAAGCTCGGCTTTTGCAAAAGAAGGCACCAAAGCCATTACCATCAATAAAAATATAAGTTTGCGTAAAAAAAGCACAATTCCTCCTAGACACATTCTCAAACGTGGCAATTTTCAGATATTTTACGAAACACTTTACGCTTCGCACATAATTCTATATAAGATTTTTATACACTTAGCAATATATTATCCTATGGATACCATATCTTAACACCCATGGGTGTCAGACTACTAGACAATTTCTCGCAACGCACGGTCTTTAGAGTTTAGCTAAGCCTTCGCACATACTCTGTAGCTAATCTCTTAGACATGCCATGCCTAACGCCGTAAGCTTATGGAGCCTGCCCATGCCTACACTACCTTTTTATAAAGTGAGCCCCAGCGGCAATACTACTATTTTATTGGAAGGCCTACATTTAAGCACAGAACAAATGCTTGATATTTCATCCAAAGCCCTCTGCCCAACGCATCTTGGCGGTGAGCAAGTGGGTTTTGTGGATGTGCAAAAGGGCATCTTACGCATGGCCGGCGGTGAATTTTGCGGCAACGCCACCAGAGCCTTGGGCTTGCTCATGGCCACGCAGGGCGGTTGCCTGGAGCCTGGTTGTTCATGGCAAGGTTGCATAAGTACGTCGGGCTTTGATCAGCCTTTGCACGTGACGGTGAAGATGCCCGAAGTGGATAATATTCGGCATGGGCACGATGTATCCTTACACATTCCCGTTACCACGCCACCCCTCATGCGAGAGCTGGCCAAAGGTATTGTGCTGGTGAGTTTGCCTGGCATTAGCCATTTGCTCATCGATGCAGAAATCTATCCTTTTTCGGAAAAACATTGGCAAGAAAACGCCCATGATTTACGCAAAAAATTTGCTCTGGAGCATTTTCCCGCCGTGGGATGCCTTTGGTGGCAAGCCATTAAAGGGCCGCACTCTCAGCATTTATTGTGTGCTTTAGACATGCACCCTGTGGTACTGGTGAAAAATCCCTATACCTTATATTATGAAAATGCCTGTGGTTCCGGCACATTGGCCTTGGGACTTTGGTTGCAAAGACACAGCGGCAAAGAAGAATTTTACGTGCGCCAACCGGGCGGTTATTTAAGCCTTTCGCTCCATAAAGCCCCCCTTCCTCAAGAGGGACTCACGGCCATCTTGGGCGGCCCTGTGCATCTTGTGGCCCAAGGGCAAACCTATTTTAGCAATGTGTAAGACTCGTCCATTATAAAGGAAATGCCATGCTCGGAAGAAGTTTCTTTTTTGACAAGCAAGACCATGAACTGCTTACCTTTGTTAATAAAGTTCTTATCATGCAAAGGGAGGATAGAGTCAGCGAAGACATGCTACATGTCAATTTGCACCCCCATGGCATAAAAACCTTAGCCCTTTCGCGGGATATGCGCGTGGCCAATGCCATGATTCGCCTGCTTGGCAGCACCAAGGATGATGACCCTGCCTACCGCCTACAAGCTTTGCGCACCCTTTTTGATGAGATGCTCAATAGTGCCTTGACGGAGTTTCGCCGCAATACGGCGCGCGTTTTGGTGGAAATAATGAAAGCCCTCATCCGCGCTCAAGGAAATACGGAAAAGCAACTGTATCTTGCCAGTGATTTTCGCCGTGTGGCGCAGGGCAAGCCACATATTGTGCGTAAGTATCTCAAAGAGTACGGCCTTTTGGAAATGCCGGAAACGTGGTCACAGCTCACCTTTGACCATCACGTGCACGATGCCAACTCCAAGGGGCGCAAAAGCCCCACGCACCTCATTATGGATAGTGCCCTCAAGGGCATTCGCTATCTTACGGTTATTTATTATAATTTCATTGACGAAGAAGCCGCTTCCGAACTTTTACACGCGGCGCAAATCATTGGTTTGCATTTACGCATTGGCATTGAATTTTCTCTGCCCTTTGATGAAAAACATGTGCAATTTGTTTGGGCGCCAAGATATGCATCCAACCCTGTCAAGTTCATGGAATTTTTGGCAGAAAAGCCCGTGCAAGTGCTCATGCAAAGCGGTCGCGAAGCTTCGGCATGGCGCGCCCTTGGCGTGTACGACCTTTTGCAAGCATGGAATAGCACCCATTGCCAGCATTTGGCCCAAGCCATTGGCGCGGACGTTCAAGAGCTTGGCCCCATTAGCCAAGAAAATTTCAAAATTTGCGTTGGTGCAGGGCAAGCCTCTCTGAATCATTTGGCTGAGTGTATTTACAATCACATAACGCCGGCCTTGAAAGCTCGCCGCAAAGAAATTATTAAGCAAGCCAAGGATCTTAGCACTCAAAATCAGCAACAACAGTTGGACATTTTGCAAGAGCAAAAAGCTCTGCTCAATGAGCTGTCCATAGAGTATATTTATGATACCTATGTGAACCCGGCTTTGGAGAAAAATGTCAACCTTTGCACCATCAGCAAAAACGATCCCAATCGTCCGGAACTTTTGCGCTTAACGCCGCTCTCTTTGCTGGATTGGATCACTTCCATTCAGTCTGGGGGCTTTCTCACCTTGCAGGTGGGTCGCTTAACCTGCGAAGATGTGCTGGTGCTTTTATGGCAATGCCAGGGGCTCATATCCCACTTGGAAGTTTTCAATGTGCAACAATGGCAAGACGGCCGATTGGAGCATATTGAAGCCATTAACGCCTTGCAACAAGCACTGAACTTGGGCTCTGCGCCGCGCTTGAAAAACATTGTCTTGCTCTTGCTACAAGAAAGAGAAGCACAAGATGCTGAGCTGCAGGACTGCCCACAGCATAAAAGGCGTAAGGAAGTATTGCGCGAGATTTTGAGCAATATCATGTCATTGAAGAATTTGTACTCTTCGCCCAAATTACGCTCCCGCATGGGTACCAATACCACCGACCGCACCAATAGCCATAGACATATGGGCTTGGTTTTTCCCGAAACCTTACCACGTAGTGCTGCAAAAATTTTGGCCAAAGAGGGCAAAGTTGACGAAGTGCCCTTCACCATAGACATACATTATCTTGTACGCCATACCCCCAGTAAGGTGCTGGCGCAAAAAAGCCTCTTCACGCGCATTATTCGGTCATTACCGGGCGGTGCGCAATACGGCTATGTGAAGAAAAAAGAGTGGCGCAGTCATTCTGCTTCAGCCGTCTATGGCAAAGAAAGCAATATTTGCTTGCTGGAAAGCCTACAAAAGAAAGAAAAAGTGGTGGCAAAAGAAGGTACACTGCCTCCCAAGGAGCACCTTAATACCAATCTTTCCAATGTGCTGAAAGTTATTTTGGGCTTTATTCCAGCCAGCTTTGCCTTTTATTATACCCAAACATGGTGGGTACTGGCGTGGTTTGGCCCCGTCATTTGGTTTGGCATCACCGGTGTGCGCAATATTGTGCAATTTGTGGTGGCAGGCAGAGGGCTACATCGCTATAGTCTCATGCGCTGGAATGAACACGTGAGCTGGTCGCGCCTGTGTGATTCTCTGCTCTATACGGGCTTTTCGGTGCCACTCTTGGAATTGGGCGTGCGTACCTTACTGCTACAAGATTTGCTCAACATGAATACCACCACCCACACCGTGCTGGTGTATACCATCATGTCTGTGGTCAATGGTTTGTATATCTCTTGGCATAATATCATTCGCGGCTTGCCCAAAGAGGCCGTCATAGGCAATCTTTTCCGCTCTGCCCTTGCCATCCCCATGGCTTTGCTCTTCAACACGCTGGTGCTGGATTTTCTTATCTACGTGGCGCAAGTGGACAATGCACAAGCACTGGTGGCCACATCTTCTGCCATCATTTCTAAGATGGCCTCAGACACGGTGGCGGCCCTCATTGAAGGCTATGCAGACAAGAAAAACCTTGTCCGTATGCGCACTTGGGACTATAAGAGTAAGCTTAGGGACCTTTTCCAAACCTATGTACGTTTGGATTTGGCCTTTCCCCATGAAGATATCAACGACATGCTACGTTCACCGCGTGTGCTTTTACAAAGGGTGGCGGACAAAGATAAAAAACTCTATGCGGAAATCATTATCAACGCCCTTGATTTACAATATTTTTGGTACTATCGACCGCGCTCCAAAGAGGTCTGTAAAAAGTACGTGCAGCGCATGACCCAAGAAGAACGCACGGCCTTTGCCTTTTTGCAACTGGTGCTCATGCAAGAAAGACATGTGAGTCAGCTCTTTGTGGATGGTTTGGTGGGGCGCAATTTTAGCCCTTCATTGGCTTTTTACCTTAAAACGCATCGTGAATATGTGAAAACACAATTGCAGCTCTGCGCCGTAAAGTATGACGACGAAGATCAAGACGCGGTCTAATCTATTTATATTATAAAACATTTATTACATTCTTGTTAGCGGTTTCTTTTTAGAAAAATATACATAAAGGACATAAACACTTTATGTGCCGCTCAAGGTAAACAAAAGGGCCACGTGGTCGATAAAAGTGTAGGAGGCTTGTGGGTACTTTTTAAGCAAAGCCTAAGCTCATTTTGCAAGAGAGCTCAGAAATATGACTGTGGCACGGCATTTGCTTAAAATGCACCAAAGGAAAAAGTATTGACGTTGGACTCTCAACGCCGAGGATACGCTATGCACAAAAAAACGCCTTTATGGAATTTTTTACACAAACTGGTACAGGCCGCCACCGTGACGGGCTATACCAGTGCTGGTGTTGTGCTTTCCCTGTTTTTGGTGGGCTTTGTGCCCCCCATGGAGGGACATTCTGTACGCCGTCCCGTGGAGAAAAAAATAGCCCAACTGCGCCCTCAAGATTATCCCCTACCCATAGTGCATAATACCAACGGAACGTCCTTTCGCGCCGCCGTGAGCAAAGAGAAAATCTACGCCAATGCCTCCACCATGGCAGCATCTTCCACAAAAAGCCATTGGATGGATTTTTCATCACAACATATCGTACTTCACACACAACAAGGCTCCAAAAAATTAGATAACGGTGCCTTGGCTTTCGCCGTAGTCATGGCCGAAGAGGCCGCTTTGTTTGATAAAGACAGCGCATTGCTCAGCACACAGCCGGCAGAACCCGGTGAAGCTTTGGGCCATAGCGGTAAGCCTTTACGCTGGCAACAAAGCACCTTCCCTCAAGGCCCGCACGAACCGGCATCTTTTGACCCCATGTGTGATTTAGAACGCCCCAGCATGGAAGCTTTGCAAGCAAAAGTCTTGGCCAGAGCCTATGCCCCCGCCTCCGGTGAAAGTTATGTGAGTGCCGCGCGTCGCTATCAACCCATTGTAAATACGTTGGCAAAGCGCTTTAAATTGCGTCCATCCTTGCTTTTTGCCATCATTCACACGGAAAGCAATTTCCGCCCCCGTCTCATGAGCCCTGCCAAGGCCATGGGTCTTATGCAAATTTTGCCCACCACCGCCGGCGGTGAGGTTTACAGATATTTACACGGCCACAATGCCATTGTGAGCCATGAAGAACTGGCTCGCCCAGAGCTTAATATCACCTACGGAGCCACCTATTTCCACTTACTCATGACTCAGCATCTCAATGGCATTGTGCAACACCGTTCCCGCGAAGTGTGCGCCATTGCGGCCTATAATATGGGAATTGGGCGTCTTATGCGTTATTTTGGGGCCACTGCTGAAGAAGCTTTTGCCCACATTAATCGCCTCACGCCGCATGAAGTATACAGACATCTTACACAGACACTGCCCATCGCCGAAACACGCACCTATGTGTCACGCGTGAGCCACAGAGAGTCACTGTATAAAAACATGTAAGTGCGCGCCCGAGGGCAGTACATAAAACTTGTATTTTTCATCAAAAAAACATACATTGAGCGTTGGCTTTTTTTCAAAAGCTAACGCTTTGTTTTTATTTACAAACCTAAGAAGTGCACCATGCTTTTTTGTTGCATTGTACCTTTTTCAAAAATACTAAGGAGTTTTTATGTTACGTATTCTTCCTCTCATGCTGTTGACCTTAGGGCTTTTAACAGCTTGCAATAGCCCTTCCGAGGCTCCCAAAGCAGCCACCACTGCCGCCACACAAACCATTGCCATTGTGGATACAGCTAAAATCTTTCGCGAAAGTGAACCAGGTAAGGCCGGCGTAGAATTTTTAAAGAGCATTCAAGCAGATATGCAAATTGCTTTGGCCACTTTGCAAGCTAAAATACAAGCAGATCCTGAAAATATGGAATTGCAACAAGAAGCCCAAGCATCTTTCGGCCAATTGCAACAACGCATGAGCGCAGAAGAGCAAAATGTGGTGAATATCCTCAATGAATTGGTACAAAAAAGCTTGGATGAATATCGCACAGCCAAGAATATTTCTGTCATTGTGGGCACAGAAGCCGCTCTTTCTTTCGATAAAGCTGTGGACGTGACCGGCGATGTTATTGTTGCCATGAACAAGCATAAGGTTGAGTACAAATCCATCATGCCTGAAGAAGAAAAAGCCGCGCCTGCCGCTCAAGAAGCCGCCCCTAAGGCTGATGGAGCTCAAGAAGCTGCGCCTAAAACCGATGCCGCCCAAGAAGCTGCGCCTGCCGCTGAAAGCGATAAAAAATAACTAAGCGTCCCCAATCAATTCTATTTAAGCGCTGTTCTTTTCAAGAAGGGACAGCGCTTTTTTGTGCACAAGTTTAGCTTTAGTCGATGCGAAAATACGCTTCGAAGTATTTTTCAAAAGCCTCGAGGCTCATTTCAAATTATTTATATGCACAACTTGTTAACTACTGGAATTTTCTTTAAAAAGAGAACAATCACGACAGTACCAATGAACACAAGTATCGTTTTTATCGTTATCAGCAAAAAGGGATTAAGTACGTTGAGTACACTAACCCTTGCAAGAACACCATTCATCAGATCGTGTGCAAGGTATATACCCAATGACAGCGACGAGATAGTTTGAACTATTTTCGTTGTCATTTCAGAAAAATGCATGGAAGATACAGCATATTTAAAATATATGAAAATGCTAGCGCTTATGAATACATTTGCAAGCGATGTATAGTAAAATAAATTTTCAGTTTTTAACTGTATACTTACAACTAATACATTTGTAAATACTACTAGAAACACATATGAAAAAAACGCTGTAACATATAATACTCTTTGAAACTTAATGGATATATCATTACTACTTAGATAATACCCAAGCATTGCGTATCCAAAATATCCAACAATTGATTCAATGCTAAGATTACTCATAAAGAATTCTGTATTATTTTGCCAGAAAGAAATTGAATCTATAATTACTTTATTAGAAAAAATTAAAGATAAAAATATAAAATAAATGGTTGATTTCTTATCTTCAGCAATTTTTCTAAGTAAAGGTATGACAATATAAAGTATGGAAATAGCAAACATAAACCACATATGATAATTCCCAAACATAATAGCTTTGAGGAAATCTTCTATGGATGTTATCTTATGCGTAAAAAACTTGGCAAAAGCATAAATAAAAGCCCAAGCCAAATATGATATTATAATTCTTGGAATATATTTTTTTATGACAGTTTCAATACTAAGATGTTTTTGAGGTGAGAGAAAAAGAGCTCCTGAAATCATAAAAAAAATCGGCACGCACCATCGCAAAGCCCCTGCTATACAATTCATTATCTGCCAATCGACCGACTCTGCGGGAAGCTTATACCAAAACGGCATCGCTATGTGAATGATAACAACTGCTATTAGAGCAATATTCTTTAATAAATCTAAGTAGAAAACTCTATTATGCATTATAAATATCCTACAGGGCTCTCGTGGAGACTTTTACATGTTTAAGACTTAATTCTTTAGGCGCTAAATACCACAAAGGACGAAGTTGTCCTTGTTTAACATAAAAAGGTACTCTCCTGCGGAGCACATCACAAACCTCATGCATCTGCTAAAATTGATTTTTACGGCAACCTTTATAACGATACCGTGCTTAAATACACGGCCAAAAAAGCATTTTCAACTGTTATCCTTACGATTTTTATAAAAGATAACCTCTCCAAGTTTCAATGTAAACCTTCAAAAATGGGAAGCTCTTTACCTTTCCAGCCACTGCCTAATAATCATACAACGCGAACACCGTGTGTATATTTTTTATACACACGCAAAAAAACAGTAAAATCACTTTAGTTGTCATAACAACGAATTAGATTCTTTTCACATTTTGGCATGGGCATTGCTAAGCGATATGTGATGCCAGCTTACACTGCGCATCATTACATGAGGAGAAAATGATGAAATTTATTATGAGTTTTGCAATATTATTGTCCATGGCCATGGCTGTTCCCGCTGAGGCCGGTATTTTAGGCGTTATTGATAGAATATTAGACCCTAGACACAATGCCCCTAAACATGTGGTTGTGCACAAGGCACAAAAACCAACTGTTGTACATCATGTGGTAAAAAAGGCGCCCATTACGCATGTGGTGCACAAGGCTCCCCGTACCCATGCAGCCAATAAACCCTCCGCTGTGCACGTAATACAAAAAGACCATCGCCAGCATCGTTAAAAGCTTCACGCAAACATAGGGATAATAGTACAGCAGATACTAAATAATTACAAAAAAAGGCTTACAAGGTTATATCTTGTAAGCCTTTTTATAGGGAAAAACCTTAAACTTTAGATTTGGTGAAGACCGCTTGGAAGTTGAAAGCGGAGTTGGGAGAAAATTCCCCACGAAAAAAGGCTTTAGATTTTTACATCTAAAGCCTTGACCATTTTCGGTGGTGCCGCGGGACAGAATTGAACT
>CAYJHD010000013.1:0-45234 GCA_964370015.1 uncultured Desulfovibrionaceae bacterium
CGGCGGAAGCGCAATATGGACGAAAGAGGCCCGCGGGTCAAGCACTATTTTCACTCTTTTGGAATATTGTTTATAATCAACCGTTTTATTGACGCATTTTTTTGAGTACTTTTCCTCTTATCTGACATATACTACGCCTTATTCAGAGCAACGAGGATCATATGGCGCAAAAAAACTGTCTCATACATGCCAATTGCCAAGGGGATACCCTGCAATTTCTTTTGCAAAACACCCCCAGTTTTGCAAAAGAGTATGGCATAAAAAAATACACCAACTACCTCGAAGAAAAAATAGATTCACAAGTTTTAAGCCAATGTGATCTTTTTTTGTATCAAAAACTCGACGCTCGGTGGGGAGAGCTAGCCACAGAGAGTCTTTTACAAAAGCTCCCTTCCAAAGCGCATGCCCTAGAAATACCCAACATGTTCTTCAATGGTTATTGGCCTTTATGGACAAATAAAACACATATGGCCTATGGAGATCTACTTTTGGAAGAGCTTTGCTCGCGTGGCCTTTCTTTGGGTGAAGTTGTGCACCTTTACACAAAAGGTAACATCAGCACCAAATATGACCTCAATGCCTTGAGACAGGCCTCTTTCCAAAAAGAGCAAGGAAAAGAAGAAAGTCTTTCCATCAAAACATTAGATTTCATTGAAAAACATTGGCGTGAAGAGCAGCTTTTTTATACGGTAAATCATCCTGCGCCCAAATTATCGCTTTATGTTGCTGACGCTATTTTGCATGTGTTGGGCTTTGGAGATGTGGCTCCTATCCCGCGAGAGGCCTTATTACAACATGAAGAGGAGTTCATCCTCCCCATTCATCCGCAGATAGGAGAGCTTTACGCCTTACCCTTTGCCAGTGCTGACAGACTTTATCCTGTATATGGACAACACATGAGTTTTCAAAGCTATATTCAAGCCTACGTGCAATGCCGTTTACAAAGCGGTCCCGATGCCGTTACAGATTTTGTGGTCTATCTTCACCTTTTAGCCCAGCGAGCAAAAATACATGGCTAGTAGAAAAAGATACCTTGTGGTACGCGCTTCTGGCGGTCTATCCAATCGCCTTCAAGCTGTATTGGGCGGCATCGCGTATTGCTTACTCACAGGCAGAAGTCTTTGCGTTGATTGGCGCGATGGCCTTTACTCTGACGATTTCAGCAATGTTTTCCCTCTTTGGTTTAACATTGACGGCATGGATACTGCCACGTGCCAAGAAGTTGAAGAAGCTTATGCTCAAGGGGCAAGCTTGGCACCGCCCTTTTGGCAAAAATACTTACATGAAGCCATCGCTGTGGAATATCTTTTTGATGCTAACGAGCACATGAGTCCTCAAGGACGTCAGGATTCTTGCTATGACATCGAAAGCCCCGATGCCATCACCCAAGATGCAAAAGCTTCACCTATACTCGTATATTGGGGCTGGAACTTGCAAGCTCTACTGACTTTGAGCACACCCCTAAGAGAAAAATTTCCAGAGCTGGCCAATCTTAACGATCAAGAATTGGCGCATGCTTTGTTTGTTAAACATATCCACCCAACGCCACCGGTATTACAGCATGTGGAGGATTTTTATCGTACACATTTCAGCCAGCAACCGCTGGGAATACACATACGCCACAGCGATTTGCAAAGCCCTCTGCCTCGCATGCTAGAAACACTGCAGGCCCTTCACACACAGGACCAAGAAATATTTCTTTGCACCGACAACGAAAGGGTAGAAAAAATGGTGCAGCGCTTGTATCCACACTGTGTTACTCGCACCAAAACATTTCAAGGTGTCAATATCCCCTTGCATAATTACGTGCCGGGCATCAGTAATGTGGAAAAAGGTTTTGATGCCGTGGTAGAAATGCTCATACTGGCTCGCTGCAGCCAAATAATACACTATGCTCCCTCATCTTTTGCGCGCATAGCCATTCTTGCTTCGGGCATTGGCACAGACAAGGTGCACGCCGTCACATAAGGAGTATGAAAATAGCTATATAATGATGCAAAGAAAATATACCACAAACACCACTCAAGCCTCTTGCTTTTTCATTATTACAATTTATATGTAATATATGAGTCATGACATGGGAGAAAAAATAATAACATGTAGCACACGGCAAGGGCGTGTAACGTTGCGAATTAGGGCCCTTTGGATGGGACAGGACGTATGCATTTTGCTAGATGGTGGGGAAAAACCCCATATTGGAGCAGCAAGTACAGCAAACAACCACAACGTGAAAAGCCATAGCTTACCACACCACAAGGAGGAAGAACTGGCAACCATGGTAGCGACACACATGCAAGAGCGATTTTCCTGCACGGCACATTGTGTATGTGGCATACACATTCACGCCATCACCAAGGATGAAATTTCACTGGTTTACAAGCTTGCACAAAACCTCATGGAAGAGCTCGCGCAAAAAATACAAATTTTTTTACGCGAGACATGTTCATAAATTGTTTCCAATAACAAGCTCACTGTATTTTTACGCTAAAAAAACCTTCTATTCTATCCAGTAACATTTAAGAAAAAGTAGGTAAACGTTAGTTATTGCGACGAAAACGCTAAATATTTTTCTCCTTATTCATAAAATCGCGGCGTAGACATGATAAAGTCAACGTCTTTGCCACAGCACAGTTTTTCTTAATATTCTTGCATTAAACACTTACGCTTTTCTTAGGTTTGCCGCTGGAAGAAGTTTCGAAACTAGCTATAACCAATGAAAAAATCTTCTTGGTGGCTCATACGGCGTCACGTAAAAAAACTTTTATTTTTCAAATTATTTCTCTGTACTTCACGGCCCATTTGCAGTATATGTCCTTTGTGGGTTTTTTTACATTTCATAACTTATTGTTTCAGTAAAGGAGTTTTCTATGAAACACATTCGTTCCGCTATTGTTGCAGTTGCAGCTATGTTGGTTATGACTGCTTCCGCTCAAGCTTACCAAGGCGTTGGTATCCATCAAAAAGTTACCGACGGCATCTTGTACTTGGTTGACCAATCTGGTTCCATGTACATGACACACAAAGCCACTGGCGTGGAAAAAATCGAAATGGCAAAGCAAGTTCTTGCTCGCTTAAACGCTAAGACCCCTCTTTTGGGTTACCAAGGCGCCCTTGCCCTTTTGAATCCTAACGCTGTTGCTGTTGCTCCTGCTGCTTGGGACCGCGCTGCATATGCTGGTCAAATCAATGACATCGCCAATGGTGGCAAAATCTACGGCCGTTTGACCCCAATGGGCAACAGCTTCTCTGGCGTTTCCAACGTTCTTTCCCAATTGCCTGGCAACACTGCCATGGTACTTGTGTCTGACGGTCATGAAAACCTCGGACCTATGGCTGCTCAATCTTTGCAAGCTTTATATGCTGCTTACCCTGGCACCACCATGCACTTCGTTTCCGTAGCTGACACAGCTAAGGGCGAAGCTGTACTTAAGCAACTTGCTTCCTTAAAGAGCGGTTCCTTACTTGTAGACGCACGCGACGTTATCAACACTGACGAAGCTGCTAAGTCTTTCGTAAGCCAAGCTTTCTACATTCCTACCATTCCTTCTGAAAGCGTAGAAAGCCTCCGTTCCGTGTACTTCAACACTGCTAAGTACAACATCACCAAGGCTGCTGCTGCTCGTCTTGACCGCATGGCCGCTATCCTCATGACCCGTCCTGAACTCAAGATCTTCGTAGAAGGTTTTGCTGACGTACGTGGTAACATTCCTTACAACAAGACCCTTTCCGAAAACCGCGCTAAGGCTGTTAAGTCTTACCTCGTAAGCAAGGGTTGCAACGCTGACGCCATCATCTTGAAGGGCTTCGGTGAAAACCAATACTACCCAACTTTGCAACTTAACCGTCGCGCTGACATCATGGTTGTATGGCAATAATTACAACTACGATGAAGCTTGGTTAAACTGCTCAGTTTGCTAAGTCTCTAGGGGAAGCTTCGGCTTCCCCTTTTTTTGTAGAGAAAGCAACAGCGTATGAGAACTTTACAATTGCTTGTTTTCTGAGTAAAATATTAGGAATTCTCAACGTATAATAAATACAGTTTTGAACAATAGAGGTTGCCACCCAAGTGCCTTGCTCAGCAAGACAGGCTGCAACAATAGATATATATTCACCGTCTAAAAGCACATATTTTAGACCACCATGAGGCAATTATGATCACAAGAGAAAGCGTACAGTCCAAAGATTGTTTACTTCATATCCTGCAGGCCATGCAATTGCCTTTCTTCTGTTGGAATGCTGACAACGAACTCCTCTATGCTTCAGAAAAATTCTTGAGCATCTTTGCTTGCGATACCATTGATGAGTACATCGCCTCACAAGCACGATTTTCTCCAAAGTTTCAACCCGATGGAATGTCTTCTGAAGAAAAGAGACAGTTCTATCTGAGAGAAACCATACGCAATGGCAGTGCCAATTTCGTATGGCAATATGTTCTCCCTGACGGCACGGATTTTCTTGTGGAATACAAAGCCTCTGTGGCTGAATACGAGGGTGAAACCATTATCATAGGCCTTCTTAATGAATCTAGCACCTTACTAGAAAGTCTAGAAAAGAAATACAAAGAAGAAAAGCTGGCTAAAGCCATGAGCAATGCCACTCCCATGGGTATCTGCTATTGGAATCAAAATCACGAACTCATTGACTGTAACCTTGTCATGCTACAACTACTTAAGGTGGACAGCAAAGAAGAGTTTCTTCAAAATTATGCCAAATACAGACCAGCTGTACAAGCCAATGGGCAGGACTCTCAACAATTGGCACGGACTGCTTTGAAAAAAGCATTTGAAGAGGGCGAATATCAATTTCCTTGGACACATATAGACACCCATGGCGAGCCCATACCTGTTGATATTACCTTAAAAAAGGTCCATTTTGATAACCAAGATGTGGTCATAGAATTTGCTCACGACCTGCGCGAGCTAAGAGCCAGTCAAAAAGAAGCCATGGCCGCCAATGAGCGCGCTCAAGTCATGCTGGACACCATGCCTTTGGTTGCAAACTTTTGGAACAAAGACTTTCAAAATATCGATTCAAATCTTGCTGCAGCACAGCTCTTTGGCCTCAATTCTGTGGACGAATACTTAGAGAAATTTTATGAACTCTCGCCGGAATATCAAGCAGACGGAAAGCTCTCAGCCACATCTGCTTTTGAAAAAATAACCACGGCCTTTGAAGAAGGTTACTGTCAATTTGAATGGGATCATTTAGATGTTCACGGAAACCCCATTCCCACGGAAGTAACTCTCATTCGTACAACATACCAAAATGAACCCATTGTGCTTGGCTATACCAAAGATTTGCGTGAGCTTAAGGCCAGCCAAGCCCTAACGCGAGAAGCCGAGGAACGCGGCAAGGTTATTTTAAGCACCATGCCTTTGGCGGTGAATTTTTGGAATAAAAAGTATCAGCTTTTCGACTGTAATAATGAGTCTATTTTGCTTTTTGGTGTAAAAAATGAACAAGAAGCCATAGAGAAGTACGCAAGCCTTTCTCCAGAATATCAACCAGATGGAAAGCCTACCAGCCAAAAAGTCATAGAAGTCATAGATAGAGCTTTTGAACAAGGACACGCGCGCTTTGAGTGGATGCATCAAGACTTGCAGGGAAATCCCATCCCCGTGGAAGTGACCTTAGTCAGCGCCTCCTATCGTGGTGAAGAAATCGTGGTGGCTTATTTACGTGACTTACGTGAACTGAAAGCCAGTGAAGAAAAGGCGGCTGAAGCCACCGAACGCAATCAAATCATGCTGGACACCATGCCTTTGTGCGCCAACTTCTGGAGCAAAGACATGGAAAATCTGGCTTGTAATGCCGAAGCGCCGCGCCTTTTTGACCTCAAAGACAGACAAGAATATCTTGATAGATTCTTTGAACTTTCCCCTAAATACCAACCCAATGGAGAGCTGTCTGCCACCATAGCAGGGCAAAATATTCAAACAGCCTTTACAGCAGGACGTTGCACCTTTGAATGGATGCACCAAAAGTTGGATGGAACACCCATGCCTTGCGAAATTACCCTCATAGCCATTACCGTACGCGGAGAAGAATATGTGGTGGGTTATACACGAGACATGCGCGAAATTAAGGCCAGCCAAGCCCTAGCCGCAGAGGCCATCGAACGCAACCAACTCATGCTGGACACCATGCCCATGTGCGCCAATTTCTGGAGCAAAGACATGGTGAATCTGGCTTGTAATGCCGAAGCACCGCGACTGTTTGATTTAAAAGACAAGCAAGAATATCTGGACAGATTTTTTGAGCTCTCACCTGAGTATCAACCCAGCGGCGAGCTGTCTGCTACTTTGGCTGCCAAAGGCATTCAAAAGGCCTTTGCGGAAGGACGATATTCCTTTGAGTGGATGCATCAAAAGCTCGATGGAACGCCCATGCCCTGCGAAATCACGCTCATTCGCACCAGTGCCCATGGTGAAGATGTGGTGGTGGGCTATACACGTGACTTACGCGAGCTCATAGCCAGCCGCGCCTTGGCCACAGAAGCAGAGCATCGTGCCAAACTCATGCTGGATTCCTTCCCCATGGGAGCCAATTTCTGGAGTTCTTCGCTGAAGCTTTTGGATTGTAATATGGAAGTGGCAAAGCTCTACGGCTATGACAGCAAGGAAGAGTATCTAGCCAACTTCGCTTCCGTACTGCCTCCCACGCAGCCCGACGGGCGCCCTTCCACCGAAGTGGTCATCACCTGGCTACAGCAGGCTCTTGAAACGGGACATGAACGCTTTGAGTTCATGTGCGTCATGCCTAAAACGCAAGCTCCCTTGCCAGTGGAAGTGACCATCGAGCGCATTGTGCACCAAGGTGCCTTTGGAGCCATCTCCTATGTGCGCGATTTACGCGAGTTTAAAGCCATGCTCAATGAAATAGACATGGCCCAAGAAGACTTGCGCAAGGCAAAAAACATTGCTGAACAAAGTGCCAAGGCCAAAAGTGAATTTCTGGCCAATATGAGCCATGAAATCCGCACGCCCATGAATGGTATTCTTGGGCTCTTGCACCTGCTCAATGGCACTCAACTGCAAGGCGACCAAAAAAATTATGTGCAAAAAACCCTCTACTCTGCCAATAACCTTTTGCGCATCATCAACGATATTTTAGACTTTTCTAAAATTGAAGCGGGCAAGTTAGAAATTGAAGCAACCCCCTTCACCTTGGATCAAATCTTCCGCGAAGTACATGATTTGTATGCTGTACCCAGCAAGGAAAAGGGCCTTGCCTTACACCTACAAACGCAAGACATGGGTTCGGAAATTTTGTTGGGAGACCCTCTGCGCCTTAAGCAAATCCTGTTTAATCTCACGAGCAATGCCATCAAATTTACGCAAATGGGGGGCATTACGCTCACTGTGGAGCCCTTGGAAAGACAGGAAAGCACCGTTTCTTGCCAATTTGCTTGTGCAGATACAGGCATTGGCCTTAGCCAAAGCCAAATGGACAGATTGTTTTCAGCCTTTTCTCAAGCAGACTCCTCCGTTACGCGTAAATACGGTGGTACGGGCCTAGGACTTGCCATTTCGCGAAATCTTGCTGAAATGATGCAAGGGAAAATGTGGGTGGAAAGCGTAGAGGGCCAAGGCACCACCTTTTACTTCACAGCCACTTTTGGCATATGTCACGACATCACATCCTTGGAAGACCAAAGCACAGGTCAAGGGGACGCAGAAACTGCGCAAGCATCTGGGCACCTGCTCTTGGTGGAAGATAACGAAATTAACCAACTCATTGCAGAAGAGTTATTACGCTCTGTGGGCTATACCTTGGATACAGCCAATAACGGGCAAGAAGCCTTGGACATGCTGCAAGCCAAAACCTACGACCTTGTGCTCATGGATATTCAAATGCCCATCATGGATGGCCTCACCGCCAGTAAAAAAATTCGCGAGCTGGAGCAGTTCAAAGAAATTCCCATTGTGGCCATGTCAGCCCACGCCATGGCAGGCGACAAGGAAATAAGCCTAGCCCACGGCATGAATGACCATATCACAAAGCCCATTGTGCCCGAAACGCTGTACAGCGCCTTGCAATACTGGTTGGGCATGAGCCGCAAAAAATAAAAGTATTGGACGCAAAAAAAGGAGGCCAAACACCTCCTTTTTTTATGAATAACTCGTTTTTATAACAAAAAATTATGACGAAGCGTTCTCTATGCTTTGCTGTTGCTTGCGTACTGCCAAAGCCATGAGGCTTTCTTTCAATTGGCCTTCCATTTGAGACAATTCTTTTTCCACCTCAGCGCGCTTTTGACGCCCCTCTTGAGCTATATTCAAGGTTTCATCAATGGTGGAAATGAGTTTAGCATGCACTTCGCGTAAGGTTTCCACATCCACTATGGAACGCTCCACCTCGCGCGCTGTGGCCACAGCGGTTTGCTCCAGCATGGCGGCGTTTTTGCGTAAAAGCTCGTTGGTGGTGTCTGCCACTTCCTTTTGCAAGGCAGCGGCATTTCGTTGCCCTTGTAAGGATAAAGCCAGCACCATTTGATTTTTCCAAATGGGGATAGTGGTGAGCACAGAACTTTGAATTTTTTGCGCCAAGGCTCTGTTATTAGACTGAATAAGGCGAATTTGCGGTGCCGTTTGTATGGTAATGGTGCGCGAAATTTCTAAATCGTGCAGACGACGTTCAAAACGATTAATCTGCTCTGAAAAATCACGTACTTTTTGCGCGTCCAGCGCATCTCCAGAAGCGGTGGCCTCGGCTTGCAAGCGAGGTAATTCCACAGTTTTTGCCTCTTCCAGCTTGAGCTTTCCGGCTCCTATATACAAGGTGAGGTCTTGATGGAACTTCTCATTGTGCTTGTACAATTGCTCCAGCACTTCAATATCATGCAAAAGTCCTATCATGGATGCATCTAGCTTTTGGCTAATATGTCCCACTTGCTCCGATAGGGTTTGGAATTTTACCAGCGTCTTTTCTGCTGCGCTGAACAAAGACCCAATGACCGGCAACTTTTCAAAAAAGCCCGGCTCCCTACCCACCTCAGCAATATCAATATCCTTCACGTTGGTGATGAGCGCACTTAGCGTCTCCCCCACTTCTCCGGCATCTTTAGCTTGCACGCGGGAGAGCAAGTCATCGGAAAAGCGAGAAATATCCTGCATGGTTTTGGTGCCATAGGTCACATCCAAAGAGGGATCGTCTAAATTAATGCTCTTGGCAACTTCATCCACGCTTTGTTGGGAAGCCACCGCCAATTCACTTTCATGCACAGGCAAAACACTTTTGCTTTCTTGATTGGAATTTTCCATTATTTTCCCCTTGGGTTAAGCTAACTAGTCATCATCACGGTCATGGCGGTCATCATCGTCATCATCGTCGCGGTCATAACGATCATCGTCATCATCGCGGTCATCGTCACGGTCATGGCGATCATCATCGTCATCATCGCGATCGTAGCGATCATCGTCATCGTCACGGTCATCGCGGTCATCGTCGCGGTCATCATCGTCGTCATCATTTTCACCAAAAGGACGATAATTTTTCGCCGCACTCACGCCTCGTTCCACCGTGTTCACGCCACCTTCAACCACGCTATTCACACCGCGCTTCACGTTGCTCACGCCTTTGTCTACAGTTCTCACCCCTTCTTGCACCAGGGAGTTCACCCCATCGGCAATATCCTGCAAAGGATCCGCTTGCGCAGGAGCGGCCACACATAACAAAGAGGCCATACAAAGCCCTTGTAAGCATAAGGAAATATTTTTATTCATACATTCTCACATAATTGGTATATTTTTTCACGCCGAGCATTTCACATAACAGGCCATACTTTAAGCCATTATTTCATAAAATTTATTCATTCAGCCAAAACAAAGTACAATACAATGTTTTTTTTGGCAATGCCTAGGCTCTGCACCGCAAGCGCGCCAAGGCTTGACGTGACACTTTTTTATGGCTATTATCAATGCACTTTATACACCCAAATTTTCACTTACAAGGATGCATTATGACCAAGGACCGCTTTGTTTTTGTGCTTTTTATGTTGGTGAGCCTTATTCTCCCAAACACTGCCTTGAGTGCTGCTGTTGATTTTTCGGGAGAAAACCCCACCTATACCAACCCTCGTTATGGCTTTAGCGTGAGCCTGCCCGCAGGCGTCTACAAAGCTGAAGAAAGTAGCGATGGCGAAGATATCACCATAAAAGACGGTAAAGGGTTCACCCTTTTCGCTTACGGCACCAACAGCTTTGTTATTTTTGAAAAAAGCTTCACTGATGCTGTCTTAGACATTCGCAAAGAGTTTGACAGCGTGGTAGACACCATCACCAAACCGGAAGAAAACACCTTCATTGTGACTGGCCTAAAAGGTAATAATCTTATTCATGTCAAATGTATACTTGGTCCAAAGCACGCCAATGTGTTGCGTATTACCCATGGAAAAAGTGTCCATGAAACGTATAAAGACCTATGCACCACGGCTCTTGACTCATTTAAATAATATTCAAATATTTTGCCTATGCTTGAGCCTAGGTACTGATACATATTTAGTCACAAAAAAACCCTGCCTTCAACAGCAGGGTTTTTTATTATATTAGCAGTATTCTTACGAATTTTCTAAACGTTTTTTTGTATCCGCATCAATTTGTGCTCGCATTTCCTGCAAAAAAGCATGAGCCGATGTGTACTCGCGCCCATATTCCAAATTAAATGCATAATCAAAATGAGGCCCGTTCAAGCCTTGGCTATGTTGTAAAAGCGTTTCTAGCTTATCAAAAGCCTTTACCAAACGCGCCTCCACGCTTTTCCCGTCCTCATATTCATCCCAAAGGACGAGCAAATTTTCACACATGCCCTCGGGCAAAGCCTTACACAAGGCTAGCATGCCTTGCCTTTCCACCACATGCTTATGCTCTTTATTTTTCCTTTGAGGCGCTGGAATATCACCGCAAATGGCTTCGGCCAAATCATGCACTATGGCCATGGAAAGCATTTTCTCTAGATTTGCCTCGGGAAATTCTTGCTTTACAGTTAAAATCATGAGTGCCACACGCCAAGAATGCTCGGCACTGCTTTCCGAACGTCCTTGTGATGTGGTGGCTGAGCGTAAAGTATTCTTCAAATTTTCTGCTTGGCGCAAAAAAGTCAATATTTTTACCATATCAAAACTGTGCATGCTTTCCCCATGGGCTCAAAAATAAAAATATACTTTATCTGGAATGCCAAGGGAAAGCAAGTCACGCCTTTTACCAAGAACTCAAAAAAACACTTGCCCTTAAGCAAAGCCTCCCCCTATAACCAAGCCCACACATTGCCCATATTACGTAAAAGAGGAACACATGTCTCAAATTCAAAAATTTAAAAACGACTATAATCAAACCTGCCACCCTGCCATTTTGGAGGCTTTAGCACGCACCGCCGCTACGCCCCACGCCGGCTATGGGCAAGATGACATCAGCCAACGCACAGCCCAGCTTTTATTGGACCAATGCCAATGCCCGCAAGGCCAAGTGCATTTTTTGGCCGGTGGTACCGTCACCAACTTGCTCACCATAGGTGCTTTTTTACGCCCACACCAAGCCGTCATTGCGGCCCAAAGCGGTCATATTAATATTCATGAAACCGGTGCCATTGAAGCCACAGGGCATAAAGTACTTACCGCTCCTTCCGCAGATGGAAAATTACGACCTAAGCACATTGAAGAGCTGTGCGCTGAGCATGACAATGAGCACATGGTGCAAGCCAAGCTTGTATATATCTCGCAAGCCACCGAGCTTGGAACCGTTTACAGCAAAGACGAAATAGCTGCCCTGTCCGCCACATGCAAAAAATTGGGTCTGTATCTGTTTCTGGATGGGGCACGCCTTGGATGCGCCCTCATGCAAAGCGATGTGACCTTGGCTGATTTGGCGAAGTATTGTGACGCCTTCTATGTGGGAGGCACAAAAAACGGCGCCCTTTTCGGCGAAGCTCTCATCTTGGTGCATGAAGATATACAGCAAGATTTCCGCTATTTATGCAAACAACGTGGTGCCATGCTTGCCAAGGGTTGGCTGGTGGCCTCACAATTTGAAGCCCTTTTCACACAGAACCTGTATTTTGACTTGGCGCGCCATGCCAATGAACTGGCGCAATATATCGACGCGCAATTGCAAGCATGGGATATTCCCTTGCTTGCGCCCACCTGTACCAATCAAATCTTCCCCATTCTTCCCATTCATAGTGTGGAAAAGCTGAGCCAGAGCCACGCCTTTGAAACCTGGGAACGCCACACAGACAAACACACCATACGCTTTGTCACCTCTTGGGGCACCAGCCAAGAAGATGCTGACATACTATTACAAGCCGTAAAACAGTGTTTATAATAGTCGACACTGAAAAAGCACTTAAACGTTAATAAAAATAGAATTTATAACGCAAAAAGTTTAATAAATTTTGCCAGAAATAAACGTATGGAATACGTTTTCTGAAAAAATTTAGACATATGAAATGCTTTTTTCAGCTGTCGGCTACACAAGACGTGCCTCTGGCATGGCTTGCCGCCACGTAAAATAAGCCGTCACTTGCTTACGGCGTCCCCGAAAGGGGTATTTGGAGTGCGCGTGCCTTTCTTAAAAACGAGTGAAAACACGTTTTTAAGCATCGACTATAATATGAAAAATGGGGAAGAAGCCACAAGAGCTCCTTCCCCATAAAATGTATTTGCATACAGCCTATGAGATGCGCCTAACACGCTACACCATGACTGGCATGTTTATTTTTTGCAATCGCAGCTATTATCCTTGGTACCGCATTGCTTGCACTCAATATTATAGGAGTGCAGGCGATTGTGCATTTTATTTCCCATTTCTTCTTCTGGCGTATCATCGGAAGAAAAAATGTGCTCTATCACCGAGGTATCCACGGTGAACGGAGCATGTGGCTTACCGCATTGCTTACACTCAATATTGTAAGAATGCAGTCTGTCATGCATTTTTGCGCTGAGCTCTTCATCGGCCAAAGCTTCAGCAACACTTACCACAGGCACACCTTCACGGCGCGGAGTGGTGGCCACTTCATGCACATGCTCTTTAGAGTAGCTATGATTTTCACCGCATTGAGGGCATTCAATATTATACGAATGTAAACGATTGTGCATTTTATTGCCCATTTCTTCTTCTGGTGTATCATCGGAAGAAAAAATATGTTCTATCACCGAGGTATCCACGGTGAACGGAGCATGTGGTTTACCGCATTGCTTACATTCAATATTATACGAGTGCAATCTATCGTGCATTTTTGCGCTAAGCTCTTCATCTTTCAGGGCCTCTTGCACGGGCACCGCATCCACCCCAGCACGACGAGGTGTAGTAGCAATTTTATGTACTTTTTCAGTGGAATAACTATGATTTTCGCCACACTGAGGACATTCAATATTATAAGAATGCAAACGGTTATGCATTCTATGAGCAAGTTCTTCGTCTTGCATGGTATCTTTATCTGCCATTGTCTCAAACCCCTTTTGAAAATTGCACGCACAAATATCATGCGATGGTGGAAGACTAAGAGCTATGTTGGCAATTGTCAATATTTTCACATAAAAGACATTTATACATAAACATTATATTAATCTACATTAAAGGTAGAAATGGCTCAAAAAATCACATCAATGCATTGCTTTTTATCTTAAATAATGCTTTCATAAAAATCAAATAGATACAAATTTTGTGAGGTGCGTCATGGGTAAAAAACTTTCTGCTCTCCTTATGTTATCACTCTTCCTCTGGGGCTGTGTTGGGCCTCGATCTCCCTACAATTACACAAGGCAAGAAAAAGTCACTTCCCATAGCCATGTGGGGCAAGTGCGAGATGTGCTTATAAACGACAATATCATCCATTATCATGTGGAAGAAGTCTCCGACGTGGTGGAAGTACACTCCACGCTTTTCATGCCCAAGAGTATTTTTATCTCCTTTCTTATTCCCGAAGGAACATATCAAAAAACAGGAGAAGATGCAGACCGTATTTTCTTTAAGCCAACCTCTTTACGTGGCGAAAAGGCCACCGCCGACGATAGAACTGTCACAGATATTGTATATTTAAAAGATGATAATGCCCTCACCATCTCCATAGATGACGACATTATCATGCGCTCTTTCAACGCAGGATTTACCCTAAAGAAAAATGCCCGCATCAAGCAAAGGGGCGAAGACGAAGAAATGCGTAGCCTTTCCTACGGCGGATCACATCAAAAATTGGTGAGTTTTGAATATCGCGAAGGAGAAAATAAGCAACGCATCACTCATAATATGGAAAATGGTTCCATTTTTTCTTATGAAGGTGCACAGGTGGAAATCATTTCTTACGATGCCCACTCTCTTAAGTGTAAAGTGCTTAAAGGTTTTGATGTGTTCAGATAAACACAGATGGTGATATAAAAAAATAAAAACACTGCCTATCTTCTTACTCGGGCTTATGTTGTTCTTGCTACGTGAACAGCATAAGCCTTTTTTTGCGGCTGACATCCTATATTACTTTGATATGCATTATGACTATTATTTTTTAGTATAAAAAATACCAATTAATTCATGATAGTTACAACACCACTCACTTCCCCTTCCCCAAAAAAGCACGTTTTTTTATCCATGTTTTTTACATTTTCTTGACAGAACTCTTATTTTTCTATATTTCGTTTAACGACGAAACGTAGGAGGTTTTTTATGTTTCATTTTTGCAATTTAGCCAAGGCCATTGGCGATGAAAATCGAGTTCGCATCCTTATGGCCTTAAAAAATTTCCCCTTGTGTGTGTGTCAATTGACCGCACTTTTAGATTTAGCTCCCTCTACCACTTCTAAGCATTTGTCTATTTTACGCCAGGCACAGCTCATTGAGTGCATAAAACATGGTCGTTGGGCCTATTATCAATTACCAGCTGAGGCCGCCAATGACTCCATAGCTGCTGCCCTGTCATGGGTGCAAGAAAGCTTACAAGACAATGCCAAAGTGACAGAGGATAATGCGCGCCTCAGCGAGGTGTTGCAATACGAAAAAGGCGCTCACAATCATGAATATATACCGTGCAACGAAGAACATTCGGCATATATCCACTCCTTGGCAGATGAATCATCCACCGAAGACAATATAAAGGAACAATCATAATGGCATACTTTTACAAAGTACAAAAATTACATTGTAGTGGCTGCGCTGCACGCATAGAAGAAGCTCTTTTGCACTTAGACGGTGTGGAGGGGGCCAGTATAAACATGGATAATCGCAAATTACGCATTGAAAGTACAAGCGAGCCCTCCCTTGAAGCCATGAATATCATTGTGGGCGATATTGAAAAAGGCACCTATGTGGAGCCTTTTGTGGAAACCCAAAAGCACCATGCCCACGGAGCCATCGGCTCCCATGGCCACAGTCATGAAAATTGCAATTGCGGTGGACATGATCACGATTATGCGCATAAGCACGATCACCATGACCATGAAGACCACCATGGACCCTCCGTCAGAACCATGATTGTGTGTGCTGCGCTCATGTTTGTGGGCTTACTCACCGAAGCTTTTTACCCCAATCTTGAAGCTAGTCCCACGCTGGAGCGCATTATCACCCTCTTCTGTTTTGCCCTTCCCTATGTGGTTTGTGGACAAACGGTTTTGGCTGAAGGGTGGGAATCCTTAAAAAAGAAAGACTTCTTCAATGAGTTTACCCTCATGGGCGGTGCCACCATTGCTGCCATCATCATCGGTCACTTGGAAGAAGCCGTGGGCGTTATGCTTTTTTATTGTATTGGCGAATATGTTCAAGAAAAAGCCGCTGGCAAGTCTCGCCATTCCATTCGCGCCCTTCTGGCAGCCAAACCTTCCATTGCCCATGTTTGCGACGCCAAAGGCCACAATGCCAAAGATATGAACCCAGAAATGGTCAGCGTTGGAGCCTATGTATTGGTACGCCCAGGAGAAAAAATTCCCTTGGACGGCGTGGTTGTTGACGGCATTTCCGAAGTGGATACGGCCCCCCTCACTGGTGAGTCCATGCCCGTCACCGCTGAAGAAGGCAAACACGTATTCGCCGGTTGTATCAACAAAGACAGCGCATTGGTCATTCAAGTGACGGAAGTTTTCCAAAATACCTCTGTGGCACGTATTTTAGAAATGGTGGAAAGTGCCAATGCACGCAAGGCCCCCACTGAGCGCTTCATTACGCGCTTTGCCAGATACTACACCCCCGGCGTTGTGGCTGCAGCAGCCATGGTGGCCATTTTACCGCCTCTTTTTGGCTACGGATCTTTTTCCGAGTGGTTATATAAAGCCCTTGTGCTCTTGGTGGTATCTTGCCCTTGTGCCCTGATTATCTCCATTCCTTTGGGATATTTTGGCGGCATAGGCGCTGCATCTCGACGTGGTATTTTAGTGAAAGGCGGCTATGTGCTTGATGCCCTGCAGCACGTAAGAGTGGCGGCCTTTGACAAAACAGGCACATTGACCCACGGAACCTTTAGCATCACCCAAAAACAAACGGCACCCGGAATTACGGAAGATGAACTCACCGCTTGGGCAGGTCTTGCCGAAAGCCGCTCCAATCATCCTCTGGCAAAGGCCATTGTCAAAGATTGCCTCTTGCGTCATGGAAAAATGCGTGAAGTAAAGGAATTACACGTGCAAGAGGTGGCTGGTAAAGGCGTCATTGCCGAAGCCGATGACCATCGCATCGTGGTGGGAACCTATGAGTTTCTACAGTCCATGCCAGAAATCACCGGGCTTCCCCACATCGATTCCTTACATGCCTTGGTACAAGAAGGTGGCTCTTTAGCCTTACTTGCTAAAGACAATGCCTATATGGGTTGCCTTGTGGGTGCCGACACCCTACGCCCCGAAGCCGCACAAGCTTTACAAGACTTACGTAAAGAAGGTATTACCACCCTTGCCATGCTCACCGGCGACCATGAACTTGGCGCAAAGGTCATGGCCAAGCATCTGCCCTTGGATGTGGTAAAAAGCCGTCTCTTACCACAAGACAAAGCCGAGGAGCTGGAAAAACTGGCCCCCGCCAAAGAAACGCTTTTCATGGGTGATGGCATCAATGATGCCCCCGTGTTAGCCACAGCCGGCATTGGCATAGCCATGGGCGGCCTTGGTTCTGAAGCCGCCGTGGAGACAGCCGACGTGGTGGTGCTGGACGACAGCCCCGCACGTGTTCCCGAGTTATTACGCATAGCCGCCGCAACACGCACCATTGTATGGCAAAATATTATCATGGCATTGAGCATCAAGGGCGTCTTTGTATGCCTTGGACTCATAGGTGTTTCCGGCTTGTGGGAGGCTGTATTTGCCGATGTGGGCGTGGCGCTTTTAGCGGTATTGAACGCCAGCCGAGCCATGCGCGCATAAAATATGTTAAAAAAGCGCTGTTTGCTTCGTTAGGCTTGTTTTTTACTTCGGGCACATATGTTTGGATACGCTTCCTGCATAAAAAACTACGACTGCCTTGCCTCCAGCACTTTTTAAACATATTTTACTTGGGGATAGTGGGGTTATAAAAATCCTACATGCTTCATGAAACTGCTTTTTCTTTCGAAATATATGGCACAGCTTTCATATATCATAAAACATATAAACACATACAACACACCACGAGTATGCTCACCCATATACTCGTGGTGTGTTTATATTCATACATAGGTTTGTCATGTCTTTTTTTGAAATCATTATCATTGCCCTGGCCCTGGCCGCCGACGCCTTTTCTGTGGCCCTTGTGGTCAGTATAAAAGGCTGTTGCTCTTTCAAGCACATTCTACGCCTTTCTTCCATATTTGGTTTTTTTCAATTCTTCATGCCCCTTCTAGGATTTTTTTTGTACAGCCAAGTGCATGATCATGTGGAAGCTTACGACCATTGGATTGCTTTTATTTTGCTGATGGGCGTGGGTGGAAAAATGCTTTGGGAAGGCTATACCCATGGTCCGGAAGAAAATGACACCACCACTACGCAAGACGCCACCAAGGGCCTCACTGCCATTGCACTCGCCATTGCCACCAGCATAGACGCCTTAGCTGTGGGGAGCACCTTTGCTTCTTTAAATATGACCATTTTGACTCCCGCCATCATCATTGGCCTCGTTTGCTTTGGTATGACAGCCATGAGCATGCTTTTGAGTCGATGTTTACTACAACAAAACACTTATATCGTTAAATATGCCAACGCCATTGGAGGCCTTGTGCTCATGGCCATAGGCTGTAAAATTTTATTTCCTGAACTTGTGTAAATTAAAAAAAACGACTAAGCCTTATTCTAGGTGCACCGCCATGAAGAACAACACCAGCGTCTTTATGCGCGCCGAAGTATAGGAGAAAAATATATGCCCACATCCAGCAATAAGACAGAAGAAAGTAAACTCGCCATCGTAGGTGACAACACATATAAAAACTTAAGCCCCGGAAAAAACGAAAGGGTATTTACCAATAGACTTGCAGGATATAGTGGCGCAACCATAGGCGATTATACATATGGGGAACCTTTATTGCTCTATTGGGACACTTCGTGCTCCATTGGAAAATTTTGTAGCATTGCCCCCCGTGTCACCATAATGGGAGGAGGTAATCATCGCTCTGACTGGGTTACCACTTTCCCTTTTCCGGAATTCTCTGAGGATTTTCCCTTTGCAAAAAGTATCGAAGAACATACACAGTCTAACGGATCTGTAACCATTGGAAACGATGTATGGATAGGATCAGACGCAAAAATCATGTCCGGTGTTACCATAGGCCATGGAGCAATTATAGGTGCCAATGCCCTTGTGACTAAAGATGTACCACCTTACGCTGTGGTTGGCGGGGTTCCTGCTAAGATTATAAAATTTAGATTTTCTGAAGAACAAATAGCTCACCTTTTAAGCATCGCTTGGTGGGATTGGGATATTGCAAAAATAGGCCAACATATCCACGAGCTCCTCAGCTCAGACATCAATGCATTCATCGTAAAAGCCATAAAGTCATCTGTCATTGAAGAAACTCTTGCTGCGCGCAACAAGAGCAAAGAATAGACTGTATACAATATCTCCTTACATACTACTATCTTATCAAAATATAAAGAACACAGGGAGCATCGTATTCCTGTGTTTTACTCTATGGCAACAAGTGGAAAAGTACCTGTACACCCTACTCTAAGGTATAGCTAATCTAGTTTAAAGTATACCTAGCGTTACATGTTCCACGCCCCCCCAAGATTCATCACTTTCCCTTCACCTCTCACTGCTTTGTAAAAAGCTCCAACTCCCTTTACCACTGAGACTCCTCGCAATAATAGTTGTTAATTTTTTAACTATGAGTTAGCTTAACTTGATACAAAAGAAACACAACATCAAACAACACCCTGATAATATTAAAAATATAAAAACATCAAAGGTATTCACAATGGAAAAGAATAATCAAATGCTATGGACCGATAATCTGAAAGTTGTGGCAATTTTTGTTGTGATTATCGCTCATGTATCCTCACAGTTTATCAGCGGGATTGAAAGCTCTCATGAAAGCCATGGAAGTTTTGGTTGGTGGTCGGGAATTATTTATGACAGGTTAAGCCGCTGGTGTGTACCTGTCTTTATAATGATAAGCGGATTTTTTCTTCTCAATAAGCAGGAAGATAACAATATATTTTTCAAAAAACGTATACAAAAAATTCTACTACCTCTTATCTTTTGGACATGTTTTTTTTCTCTCTGGTTCGCTTTACAGGGTCTTTACAGCGGAATGTATATACTGAACATTATAAAATCCATTATTATTTCATGGGCTGTGGGGCAGCCCTACTACCACCTGTGGTTCTTATTTATGCTTCCTTTTTTGTATATAATTACTCCTTTTTTAAGATGTTTACTACATAATATGCAACAAAAAGAGCTTCTTTTCTTTATTGTTTTCTGTTTTTTCCTAGCTACCATGTCCACTCTAGCACAAACATTTCTCCCCATACTAAAATTTACAACAGGTCATATTTTTTTCACTAATACTTTCTTATCCTATGTGGGATACTATTTTCTAGGCGGCTATATCCAAAAATTCTCCATTAAAGGTAATACTTCTCTTTGTTTTTTTGTGTTTCTCTCCTCTGCCCTATGTTCCGTTTTAGGAAGTTTTTTCATGGGGCAAAAATATTTTTTAGAACTACTTAACATCACAAACACAGGTATGAGTATTTCTATTTTTTTCCTATTTAAAAATATGATAAATGTAAATTTAAAATGGGGAAATTTATCGAAATGCACTTTTGGAATCTATCTCATTCATCCAATTTTTTTAGATATCAGCAAAAAATTAATAACAAAAGACATGCTTGAACAGATACCCCCTACTATATATATCCCTTTTGCGTCATTTGTTATTTTTTTCTTGTCATACGCTCTGGTTCAACTTTTCAATAAGAATAAGTACCTTTCCAAGGTTGTTTAAGGTGAACAGTTTGTTGTGCAGGAGTTTTATTTTTGCCTCTTTTTTTGCTTATTCTTCAAATAGTGATTTTGAAAGATGTTACGATCTTTTTGTGGCACAGTTTGCGCCCATATCTATAAAATCAGGCGTTCATGGAAGCTTGTAAAAAGAAATTTATGGTAAAAAAAAAGGGCCACAGCTATTCACTGTAACCCTTGATTTTTCTTTATTTTTATTGGTGCCGAAGGGGAGACTCGAACTCCCATGCAGTTGCCCGCACTAGAACCTGAATCTAGCGTGTCTACCAATTCCACCACCCCGGCACGGAGCACTTTCGGTGCGCACATATTTCTATGATAACGAGGCACCGTTGGCAAGTTATTTTTTTGCCTTAGCTTATTTTCTACCTACGCAGAAATACGCAAAGCCTTTGGCACCCATGGCTTCGGGATTGTACAAGTTACGTCCGTCAAAGAGGATGGGAGCGGATAAAGCACCTTTGATACGATCAAAATCTGGGTTGCGGAATTGGTTCCACTCCGTCACCACCAAAAGAGCCGCCGCGCCGTCGCATGCTTCGTATTGACCGGAAACAATTTCCACCAAGTCATTGTCTTTCAAAATTTCTGCGGCATTTTCATGGGCCACGGGATCAAAAGCACGAATTTTCATGCCAGCAGCGGTGAGTTCTTTAATGATGCTCAAAGCAGCTGCTTCGCGCATGTCATCGGTGTTGGCTTTAAAGGCCAGACCCCAGAGGGCCAGCGTCTTTCCAGCCACACCACCTTGGGGTGCAAAGTATTCCATAACGCGTTTTGCCATGCTCTTCTTTTGGCGAGCATTCACGCTTTCCACAGCATTGAGCAATTCAGGCTCCACGCCGGCATTGCTGGCGGTATGGATAAGAGCTTTCACGTCCTTGGGGAAGCAAGAACCGCCATAGCCCACACCGGGATAAATGAATTGGTAACCAATGCGCGAATCAGAACCAATACCCACGCGCACATCACGCACGTCGGCATCCACTTGTTCGCAAATGGTGGCAATTTCATTGATGAAAGAAATCTTGGTGGCCAACATGCAGTTGGCGGCATATTTGGTCATTTCTGCGCTACGCACACCCATGACGATGATTTTATCGCGGGTACGCGCAAAGGGAGCATACAATTCGCGCATGACAGCGGCGGCCTTTTCAGAGGAAGTACCAATTACCACACGGTCTGGCTTCATGAAATCGATGATGGCATCGCCTTCTTTCAAAAATTCTGGATTGGAAACCACTTCAAAAGGAATGGCTGTTTGGCGTTCCACCAAGGAAGCTTCAATCAAAGCACGCACTTTATCGGCGGTACCCACAGGCACGGTGGATTTATCCACCACAATGATTTCCTTTTTAATGAACTTACCAATGTCGCTGGCCACTTTTTCCACATAGCTTAAATCGCAAGAGCCATCATCGCCGGAAGGAGTACCCACGCAAATAAATGCCAAGTCCGCATCGGAGAGTGCTTCTTCTAAAGATGTGGTAAAGCGCAAACGCCCATCGGCATAACTACGTTGCACCATATCTTCTAAGCCTGGCTCAAAAATATGCACAGAGCCGGCTTTAAGGCGTTCAACAACCTTAGGATTCACATCCACACAAGTAACAGTATTACCCATTTCAGCAAAGCATGCTGCACTCACAAGGCCCACATAACCGGTGCCCACTATACAAAGATTCATATATCCCTCGATAAGTTTCGAAAAATTGCTTTGGCCCGTAAACCTTGACGCAGGACAAGGGCCATGTTTACTATATCCGCAGACAAGTTGCGGCTTAAATCTATAAAGATGGAAGCCATCACCATACACACAATCTAAACTTTAGGCAATGGGCGTATGATTTGCGGATTAGGCACTGATATAATTGAAATTTCGAGAATAAAAAGTTCTCTAGAGCGTTTTAGCATGCGCTTTGTGGAAAAAATTCTTACCCCAGAGGAAATCACATATCTGCACGTGAGATATCCAAACTTTGGTGCAAGCTTCCCCGCGCACAGCATTGCCGCACGCTTTGCCGCCAAAGAAGCCGCTGTGAAAGCCCTCGGCACAGGTTTTAGTCAGGGCATCACTTTGCAACATGTGGCGGTGCTCAGCGAGGATAGTGGAAAACCCCACCTAAAACTCTACGGCCCTGCTTTGGACATGTTCCACGCCATGGGTGCCACTCAAAGCCACATTAGCATTTCTCACAGCCGCGATACCGCTTGCGCTGTGGTCATCTTGGAAAAAGTATGAACCTAGAAACTCTCAGCGCCCCCTTACCCACGGCAGAGCAAATGCGTGCGTGGGATGGCCAAGCCATGGCCCACGGCATACCCGAGTGCATTCTCATGGAAAATGCCGCGCGCGAAGCCCTTACGGTTTTACAAAAACAATACGGCCCCTTGGATGGTGCTTATGTTTTGCTTTTCATGGGACCGGGAAATAATGGTGGCGATGCCGCATGCCTTGCGCGTCATTTACTCGACGCCGGAGCCTTTCCCTTGCTTGCGCACACAAAGCCCATGAGTCAATATAAAGGAGCCTCCAAGCAACATCTTGAAATGGCCAAAAAATGCCATGTGCTTCTACAGTATATAGGCAAAGACTCATGGCAAAAGCATATTCCACCCACGTGGCAAAAGCCACATATCATGGTGGACGGCCTTTTGGGTACAGGATTCACCACTCCCCTACGCCCTCTTTTTAAAGAATATATTTGCCACATCAATGCCCATAAAGAACACAGCTTCATTTTCTCTTTGGATATTCCCAGCGGTTGTGATGCTCTCACCGGCATGCCACACCCTCAAGATTTTGCCGTAAAAGCTGACGCCACCGTGGCCTTTGCCGCCGCAAAACCGGGCTTAGTCTTGCCAAGCGCGCGTTCCTATACGGGAAAATTACATGTGCGTACCATAGGCATTCCCCGAGTCGTGCAACAAGGCACACTTTCTTCGTTTCGATTATTGCAGAAAAATAGAATCATCACCCTATTTCAGGATGGGAAGGAACAAAGCCATAAAGGGTCTTGGGGGCATGTTCTTGTGGTGGGTGGTTCGCAAGAAAAGACAGATCTTAGTGGTGCGGCCCATTTAACTGCCCTTGCAGCCTTGCGCACAGGAGCGGGTCTTGTGACCGCCGCCGCCCCCAAAGGGCTCAGTGATGGCATAAAAAATGGCAATGCCAACATCATGGCATATACCTTTGACCAAGAACATTGGCCGACAACTTTACCCCAAGCCTTTCAAGAAAAACTCACGCGCATGTCCTGCCTGGCCGTGGGCCCCGGCATGGGAATAAGCGAGCAAGCCAAAGATTTTTTAGGGGCACTGTTGGCATATCCAAAACGCCCTCGCGCCGTGCTGGATGCCGACGCCATCACCTTGCTCGCATTGCATCCATACTTACAAAGTTTGATTCGCCACGACGACATGCTCACCCCGCACCCCGGAGAAGCCGCAAGGCTCCTTGGTTGCACATCGCAAGATATACAAAAAGATCGTTTTGCCGCCATGGCTTCCCTGCAAGCATGCATACCCTGCGCATGGCTCTTAAAGGGTGTCGGAACCTTGCTGGGACAAAGCCAAAGCCCCATATATATTTTCCCCCATGACATTCCAGCTCTGGCCGTGGCAGGCTCCGGAGATGTGCTCACAGGATGTACAGCGGCCTTGGCATCACGCTTGCCTCACCTAGACAGCTTAAGCACCCTTGCCCTCGGTGCCTGCATCCACACCCAAGCAGGTCTCATGATACAAAAGAAATTCCCCCACCGCGGTCATATGGCTTCAGAATTGGCCCATGCCATTCCCAAAGCCATAACTAAACTCACAGCCAAAGCCCAAACCAGTTTACAAGCCGAGGTATATACCCTTGAATAGTCATCAAAAAACATTAACAACGCTACAAGACACCGAAGCCATGGCCCAGAGCCTTGCCTCCTGCCTTTTGCAACAATGGCAAGAAACAGGCTCTTTGCCCGTGCATGCTCTACTCTTTAAGGGAGATCTTGGCAGTGGTAAAACCACATTCACAAGAGCACTGGTGCAAGCATTGCCGGGCGGACAAGAGGCAGAAGTTTCCAGCCCCAGCTTCACGCTTTGCAACGCCTATAAAACCCAACCTAAAATCCTACATGCCGATTTATACCGCTGTATGCATTCCTTGCCCGAAGAAGTATGGGAAGCCCTTGATAGCAGTGACACTTTAAGTCTCATTGAGTGGTCAGAGCACTTGCCCAACGCGGCTTTGCCCGAGGATTATCTAGACATTTCTCTGAAAATATGCCAAGAATCCAGACTTCTTGAAGCACATGCAGTGGGTCCCAAAGCCCAACAGGTGCTCAAGATTTGGTTTGATGCATAAATTTTAACAGCCTTTCACCAACCATTAGGCAACACTATGAAAATTCTTGTACAAAAATTTGGCGGCACTTCTGTGGCCAATCTTGAATGTATGAAGCAAGTGCAAGAAAAGGTCATGGCCGGACTTGCTCGTGGCTACAAAATGGTAGTGGTACTTTCGGCACGCGCCGGCGATACCAATGCCCTCTTAGGCCTTGCAGATCAATGGTCCTCCAAACCAGACCTCGCCGAATGCGATCAATTGGTCTCCACCGGCGAGCAGGTTTCCATCTCCCTTTTCACCATGCTTTTAAAAGATGCTGGCATTAAAGCTCGCTCTTTACTGGGCTTTCAAATGCCCATCACCACCGACGACAACCACGGTAATGCACGCATCCTCTCCATAGACAGCGCAGAACTGTTTAAGCAATTGGAAGATCACGACGTGCTGGTTGTGGCCGGTTTCCAAGGATGCACCGACCGCAAACGCATCACCACCTTGGGTCGTGGCGGTTCCGATACTTCTGCCGTGGCCATAGCCGCAGCCCTTAATTCTTGCGAGTGCGAAATTTACACCGATGTGGAAGGCGTATTTACCACCGACCCCAACCTGTGTTCCTCGGCCCGTAAAATGGATAAAGTTTCCTACGACGAAATGCTTGAAATGGCCTCCATGGGCGCTAAAGTATTGCATATTCGCTCTGTGGAATTTGCAAAAAAATATAAAGTTCCCGTCCGCGTGCGTTCTACCTTTACGGACAATCCCGGCACCTTGGTAACTCAGGAGGATTCTACAATGGAAGCCGTTCTCGTTTCTGGCATTGCCTATGACAAAGACCAAGCTCGCGTCACCTTACACGGTGTACCTGACCAGCCAGGCATCGCCGCCTCCATCTTTGGCCCCCTTTCCGAAGGCGGCGTCTTGGTGGACATGATCATTCAAAATACCAGCATTGACGGTATCACCGACATGACCTTTACCATTTCTCGCAAGGATTTGGCGAAGACTTTGGAACTTTGCGAACAAATTAAAACTAAAATCAGTGCGCAAGGCATCAGACATGACACCAATGTGGCAAAAGTTTCTGCCATTGGCGTGGGCATGCGCAATCACTCCGGTGTGGCCGCTTCTGCCTTTGATGCTTTGCAACAAGAAAATATCAATATCTTAATGATCAGCACCTCTGAAATTAAGATCACCATCTTAATTGATGAAAAATACGTGGAACTGGCCGTTCGTATCTTGCATGACAAGTTTGGCCTTGATTGGGACATCGGCGCTTAATAAGCCCCATTTTCAAGTCTTTCACTACACTTTAAAACGCAGAAATATAACTCTTTTTGAGTCATGTTTCTGCGTTTTTTTGCATCTTTACAACACTTCTCACAATACTCACTTTTGGTTTTCCCATGATTTTTTTACCTTTTTTATGGAAAAACTTAGGGAAAAAGCCCCATTTATCACCTTGTGAAAACACGCTCACACATTGACATAACACACAAAACATAGTACGAGATGGCAAAGAGGACCGCTGTGGTCTTTGCACTTTTGTGCACTAACTGGGGCTTTGCCCCATTTATTTAACGCCATACACTTTGAGGAGGCATTGGATGAGTCTCAATAGGCGTGATTTTGTTAAACTTTGCACAGGTTCTGTGGCTGGTTTTGGCGTAGCCCAAATGTTCCACCCCGCAGTGAAAGAAGCACTTGCTGCATCAGCAGGTGGCGGACGTCCCCCCGTGCTATGGCTACAAGGCCAAGGCTGTACGGGTTGTTCCGTATCCTTGCTTGACACTGCTAACCCAAGCATTGCTGACGTATTACTTAAGGTTATTAGCCTTGACTTCCATCCTACCGTGATGGCTGCCGAAGGCGAGCAAGCCATTGAGCATATGCGTAGCGTTGCTAAAGCTCACAAGGGTCAGTTCTTTGTGGTGGTTGAAGGTGCTATACCTGTGGCTGCCAACGGCAAGTACTGCGTTGTGGGTGAAACCATGAAAGACGGCCATCATGAAGAAATCATGATGACAGATCTTGTGAAAGAACTTGGCGCCGATGCTGCAGCTATCTTAGCTGTGGGCACATGCGCATCTTTCGGTGGTATTCCTGCCGCTGCTGGTTCTAAAACCGAAGCCATGGGCGTTGGCGCATTCCTTAAAAAGAATAATATCGCCACCCCAGTTGTAAACATTTCCGGCTGCCCACCACAACCTGATTGGATTGTGGGCACAGTGGCCCTTGCCCTTGATCTTGTGGGCAAGCATGGTCTTGAAAAAGGCCTTGGCGAAGTGGTTAAAGCTTTGGACGAAAATGGTCGCCCCTTACCTTTCTTCGGCGAAAATGTGCATGAAAACTGCCCATTTGTTGAACAATACGATGAGGGCGTCATGAGCGCCATCATAACCGACAAGAAAGGCTGTCGTTATGATCTTGGCTGTAAGGGACCACAGGCCTACTGTGACTCCTTTAAGCGTAAGTGGAACGGAGTAAACTGGTGCGTAGCCAACGCTACATGTATTAGTTGTACAGATCCTGGCTTCCCAGACGATTCTTCTCCCTTCTACTCTAACTAGGTTGACTGTACGCCAAGACGTACAGCATCAAGGAGGCATATATGGCTAAAACAACCATAGCCATCGATCCGGTCACCCGTATCGAAGGCCACCTCAAAGCTGAGGTGGTTGTTGAAAATGGAAAAGTGGTGGATGCAAAGCTTTTCGGCGGTATGTACCGCGGATTTGAAAACATCCTTAAGGGCCGTGACCCACGCGATTCCACTCAGATTGTACAGCGTATTTGTGGTGTGTGCCCAACATCTCACGCCATGGTATCCGCTGGTGCGCAAGAAGACGCTTTCAAGATTAAAGTTACCGACAATGGTCGCATTACCCGTAACCTTATTCTTGGCGCCAACTACTTGCAATCTCACATTTTACATTTCTACCACTTGGCAGCCCTTGACTATGTGGCTGGCCCCAACACAGCTCCTTTCGTGCCCCGCATGGCTAAACCAGACTTGCGCTTGCCCGAAGCTGTAAACAAAGTTGGTGTGGACCAATACGTAGAAGCCCTTGAAGTGCGCCGCATTGCGCACCAAATGGTGGCTCTCTTTGGTGGTAGAATGCCTCACGTACACGGCATTGCTCCTGGCGGCGCCACAGAAATTCCCACCAAGGAAGCCTTGGTAGAATACGCTGCCAAGTTCAAAGTGGTTGAAGACTTCGTGAAAAACAAATACTTGCCTGTAACCTACACCGTGGGCGCTGCATACAAAGATTTGTTCAAGCAAGGTCAAGGCCACATGAACTGCTCTTGCTTTGGTGTATTCCAGCTTGACGGCGAAGCCAAAAGCTTCCTCTTAAAGCCAGGCGTATACATCGACGGCAAGGATATGCCATTTGATCCCAAGAAAATTACTGAACAAGTAAAATACTCTTGGTTCGATGACAAAACCACCGGCAAAAACTTCATGGAAGCTGAAACCGTTGTTGCTCCTGACAAAAAGGACGCTTACAGCTTTGTTAAGGCTCCTCGTTATGACGGTCATGCCATGGAAGTGGGCCCAGCCGCTCGCATGTGGATCACCAACCCACCGTTCTCCGCCGTGGGCAAAAAGATGCTCAAAGAGCACTTTGGTCTGGATGTGAAAAACTTCCGCGATCTTGGCAAAGAAAATGTATTCTCCATCATGGGCCGCCACGTGGCTCGCGCTGAAGAAACCTTACTCATTGCTGAGCAAGTAAGCAAATGGCTTAAAGAAATTAAGCCAGGCGAAGAAACCTGGACACAGTGGGAAATTCCCGCCACTGCAGAAGGCTATGCCTGTGCAGAAGCTCCTCGTGGTTCGCTTATCCACTACTTGAGCGTTAAAGACCAAGTAATTGATAACTACCAAATCGTGTCTGCTACCCTTTGGAACTGTAGTCCTCGTGACGACAAGGGCCAACTCGGCACCGTAGAAGAAGCTCTTCTTGGTGTGGAAGTACCAGACATCGAAAATCCCGTAAACGTAGGGCGCCTCATTCGCGCCTTCGATCCATGACTTGGCTGTGCCGTGCACGTGTTGCACGCAGAAAGCGGCAAAGTTACTGTGATGGAAGTGAAGTAATTCAGTCCTTACGGAATTTTGTTTTAAAGCCCTGCATATGGTCATATGTGGGGCTTTTTTTATTGCCTTGGCACCGCAAAGCCGCTTTCACGACATCTGTGCCCCTTGTCTGTATTCGCGCTAATGTTTATACTAAGGCCATGCAAAAACCCATTCCAGCTTCTCTGCCTCTCACCCCCGGTGTGTATCTGTACAAAAATGCCCTTGGACGTATCATCTATGTGGGTAAGGCGCGCGTTTTGCGCAAGCGCATTCTCTCCTATTTTCGAGAAGAAGGCCTTGCCGCCAAAACCAAGGCCATGATGAGCCATGCCGCCTCCTTGGAAACTTTATCCACCACCACGGAAAAAGAAGCACTACTGCTGGAAGCAAGCCTTATTAAAAAGCACAGACCGCATTATAATATTGTTTTGCGTGACGATAAACAGTACATTTTATTTAAGCTTTCCACCAAGCATCATTTTCCGCGCTTGGAAATTGTGCGCAATACTCACAAAAATTTACGTGACAAAGCCCAATATTACGGCCCCTTCACCTCCACCCTCGCCGCACGCGAAACATGGAAAATCATCCATAAGGCCTTTCCCTTGCGCCGCTGTAGCGATAAGGCCATGCGTAACAGAGTACGCCCCTGCCTATATCATTTCATGAGCCAATGCCCTGCCCCCTGCATGGAATACATCACGCCCACTGACTATAATGTGGGCGTGCAAAAGGTGCGCGAGCTGCTTTCCGGACGCTCAGAAGCCCTCTTGCAAAGCATAGAAAGCGAAATGTTGGCAGCGTCGGAGGCTTTGGAATTTGAAACAGCCGCCGCCTTGCGTGATCAATTACACGCAGTACAACGCACCGTGGAAAAACAAGCCGTGGTCATCCCCGGTGGTACAGATATGGACATTGTGGGCTTAAGTTGCGCCGATAAAGGCATGGCACTGGGTATACTTTTTGTGCGCGGCGGAGTACTCATGGACGGGCGCAACTTCTTTTGGCCTGCGCTGGATTTTGACGACACACCGGAATTGCTGCTCTCTTTCCTTTCTCAATTTTATGGGAGCATGGCACCCCCACAAACCATCATTTTACCATGGATTCCAGATTGTTCTGCAGTGAAAATCGATGACAATCAAAATTCTGATATTGACAATGGTGAAGAAACACACAGCATGTTCTCTGCCCTTGAGCAAAATTTAAGTGACATGCGCGGCGGCCCTGTACGCATGGTGGCTCCGCGCAACAGCGCCGAAAATGCTCTGGTGGACATGGCTGCCACCAATGCCAAAGAAGAAGGACGACGCCATAAGGAACAGCCCTTGGAAGATCGTCTTGCCGCGGCCTTGCATTTGAGCACACCACCTCAGCGCATTGAATGCGTGGACGTTTCTCACACCAGCGGTCAGCAAACCCGAGTGGGCATGGTTGTCTTTGAAGGGGGGAAAGCCAACACTTCTGCCTATAGACAATACGCCATGCCCGACGGCACCAGCGATGACTATGGAACCCTTGCGGCATGGGTGGTGCGACGCTTAGAATCTGGCCCGCCATGGCCGGATTTATTACTCATCGACGGTGGCAAAGGGCAACTTTCTGCCGTATTACGCTCGCTCCAAGAGCAAGGACAAGAGCATCTCTTTGCCTTGGCGGCCATTGCCAAAGCACGCGACGAACAAGGCCATGCCGACAGACGCGCCGGTAATATTCAAGATAGAATATTCTTGCCCGGTCGCTCCAACCCCCTTCCTTTACGGGCAGGTTCGCCGGAACTCTTATTTTTACAGCATATCCGCGATTGCACGCACCGCTATGCCATTGGCAGGCACCGTCAAGCTCGAGGCAATGCGGCTCTTTCGGGAGAACTCATGCGCATTCCCGGCATTGGCCCCCATACGGCACGTCTTTTGTGGGATACCTTTGAAAATACCGCCGCCATGCGCGCCGCCAGCCAAGAAGATTTGGCCGCCATCAAGGGCATAGGCAAAAAAAAGGCCCAAGATTTATGGGCCAAATTACAAAATTTATAACGGGATTCTAGATAGTCGACACTGAAAAAGCACTTAAATGTTAGTAAAAATAGAATTTATAGCTCAAAAAGCTTAATAAATTTTTCCAGAAATAAACGTATGGAATACGTTTTCTGGCAAAATTTAGACATATGAAATGCTTTTTTCAGCTGTCGGCTACACAAGACGTGCCTCTGGCATGGCTTGCCGCCACGTAAAATAAGCCGTCACTTGCTTACGGCGTCCCCGAAAGGGGTATTTGGAGTGAGCGTGCCTTTCTTAAAAACGAGTGGAAAAACGTTTTTAAGCATCGACTAGATAACATAAGCCAGGGTCACTCCTAACTCCCTCAAAAAGGGTATTCAAAGTGAGCGGCTCTTTTGAAACATACATGGAAACATATTTTTCTGCTTAACCAGATACAGATAATCCTTAGACTACATGCGCCCCATCACCCAAATGACGTACAAATCCTTTGCCATTATTACCTAAATTCAATGCGGCCACATAGCCATAGCCTCGATACACCTCACTAATATAGGCTTCAAAGCTACCAGAAAAGTAAGGGGTGGCCAAATGCATACAATAATTGACCAATCGCTTATAATCCCGCAACCGCCGCAAACCTGGATTACAAGAAAATCCGTGCCAGACGTTTAAATAACCATAGTGTAAAAAAGCAAAATCACCGCTTTCATGCACAGTATACGCATAACCAATATCGTCAGTAGCCCGTAAATGCACTTGTAATAAAGTGGGAGAAAAATCCAGAATACGCAAAGAACTTTCTATAAATTGTGGTGCATAAAATTCCCAATCATCTTCACAGTGAAAAATATAATCGGTACGCACATGGCTGTAAGCAATATCTATGGACAAAGGCTGTCCAAGGCGCGTTACGTTTTTTATGCACCGCACAGGATACATTTTTTTATATTTATCTAAGAGTTTTTCAGGACTATGGGGACTATCTTCAATGACTAAAATTTCTTTAACGCCCTTAAAGGTATTATATTTACAAAAGCTGTCTAAAGTTTGTTCAAGTAAATCGTGCCGATTGCAAGATGTAAGCACCATGGTGACTTCTGGAGTAAGAGCAGGTAGAGACATAGAACTTCCTTTGCTTTTGTCAGATTACATATGAATAATATGAGTATACCCATAAAGTATACTCATATGTAAACCAAAAGCTCAAGAAGAAAAAAATTTCACATGACAGTCTGATGCAGCTACCTGATAATAATATGTAAAATAATGTATACAGAAACAGCTCTTAGGCTTTGCTTTTATGTAGCAAGCCCAATTTGCGCAAATGAATTTCCAAGCAGGCAATGGCCGCTGGCGTCACGCCGGAAATGCGCCCTGCTTGCCCCAAGGTATGCGGCTTGAGCTTTAAAAGCTTTTCTTGCACCTCAGCAGAAAGGCCAGACACCTCGGCATAGGGCATATCTTGCGGTAAAGGCGTATTTTCAAGACGCGATGCCCTTTGCACCAACTGTTCTTGCCTTTGCAAATAGCCGGCATATTTCACTTGGGTTTGACTTTCTGCCCGCACATCATGGGCGTATTCATTGATATTTGCGCACAAAGGCGACAGAGTTTCCAAGGTCACCGCAGGGCGACGCAAAAGCTCTGCCAAGGAAGCCCCACCTTGAGGCGGATTTTCGCCCACAGTTTGCAAAGCTTCGGCCAACTCGGGGCTGGGAGTTATGCGTGTATTTTCCAAGTAAGCATTGAGTTCAGCCACCTTGGCGTATTTTTCCTGAAATTTTTGCCATTGATCATCGTGTACCAAGCCCAGTTCACGCCCCTTGGGGGTCAGTCTGGCATCGGCATTATTTTCGCGTAATAATAAGCGATGCTCAGCACGAGAGGTGAACATGCGATAAGGTTCAAGGGTTCCCAAGGTCACAAGGTCATCGATGAGTACAGCCATGTAAGCTTCTTCGCGGCCCAGAATAAAGGGAGGCAATCCGTTTATTCTGTGAGAAATATTGATGGCGGCCCAAAGTCCTTGGGCGGCGGCTTCTTCATAGCCGGAAGTGCCGTTGATTTGTCCGGCATGCCATAAGCCTTGCACTTTGCGTGTTTCCAAAGTGGGATGCAATTGCACAGGATTCACATAATCATACTCAATGGCATAGCCCGGACGCAACATATGCGCATTTTCCAAGCCAGGAATGGTGGCTATGAGGGCCAATTGCACATCCAAGGGTAAGGATGTAGAAACGCCGTTCACATAACATTCTGCACTGTCCACCCCTTCGGGCTCAATGAACACCTGATGGCGCACACGCTCGGGGAAACGCGCAATTTTATCCTCAATGCTGGGGCAATAACGCGCGCCGGTACCTTGAATAACGCCCGTAAACAGTGGCGAGCGGTCAAAGCCCGTGCGGATGGCATCGTGTGTTTTGTCATTGGTCCACGTAATATAACAAGACACCTGCTCCAAAGAGGGTTTAGGCCCGTGGAAGCTAAAGCCTTCGATGAACTCTTCACTTTTTTGCTCTTCCATTTGTGAAAAATCAATGGAAGAACGCAAAAGACGCGGCGTGGTGCCGGTTTTCAAGCGTCCCGTTTCTAAGCCCAAGTCTTGCAAGGATTTCGTAAGGTTCATGGTGGGAGCATCGCCCAAGCGACCGCCATGCTGAGACGTCATGCCAATGTGAATGCGTCCGCATAAAAAGGTTCCTGTGGTCAAGAGCACATGCTTTGCGCTAAATTCCAAACCAAGGGCCGTGCGCACGCCGGTAATACCGGCATCATCGTGGGTTAGCTCTTCGACGCTGTCTTGCCAAACCTTGAGTTGAGGCAGTGAAAAAATACTTTTTTTCACCACACTCATATACACATCTCTATCCATTTGCGCACGTGTGGCGCGCACAGCCGGGCCTTTACTGGTATTTAAAATGCGAAACTGAATGCCACCGGCATCGGCCCATTGGCCCATCATGCCGCCAAGGGCGTCAATTTCGCGCACCATATGCCCCTTGGCCAAACCACCGATGGCAGGATTGCACGACAAATGCCCAATGCGATCCACATTACCTGTTATGAGCAGGGTAGAATGTCCAAGGCGTGCCAAAGCATGGGCGGCTTCACAACCGGCATGGCCTGCGCCCACCACAATAACGTCAAACTGTGCTTTCATAAATACCTTGCTCAAAAAGACTGTAGAAAGAGAAAAAAAGGAAAAGCCAAAAGGGCGGTAAGCCTTTTGTCATACAACAAAAAGCCGCCCGCCCTTTAAAAGCGAATAAACTTCTAGGGCATAGCTCTATACCATTAAGGTATAGATAAAGACTATTTGCGGCCCTTAGCAGCGCGCTTAGAAGCCTTAAGGGGGTTAACCTTAGCAGCTTTAGCAGCAGCAGTTTTTACGTGAGTAGAGAAGTTACATTTACCACCAACCCACTTACGAGCAGGTGTGGGGTATGTGGAACAGAAGTTCTCACCTTCAAAGTCACGAACACGGCCACAGCCTTCACATTGCTCTACGATTGGGGAAAGTGCGAAACCATTAAGTAATACACCTTCAGCGGTTTTTACGGCGTTTTCTAAAGTAGCCATTATAATCCTCCGGTACGCCAGTACGGCGTAAAATTTCTTTTTGGGAAGCCAAGAGTAAACAAAATATTTTCAATGTCAAGAAAAAACCTTTTCAGTGACACTGTTTTTATACAAGAAAAAGCCTACTGACCCCATTTTTCCGTGAACACTTTGCCCGCGTCAAAGGTATCTCTTGCTTTAAAGGGCTGATCCGGATAGCCGCAAACAACAATTCCCAAAATCTCCACATGGTCAGGAAGGGCAAAAAATTCCTTAAAAGCCGCGGCACGCTCCTGCACAGGAGTTATCCCCGTCCACACGGTGCCAATGCCAAGACCACGAGCTGCCAAGAGCATATTTTGAATGGCGGCAGAGCAGTCTTGCACCCAAAAGCCTGCATGTTTTTCCACTTGCGTATCGGCACATACGGCAATGCACACCGAACTTTCTTTGGCCATTTGTGCATAAGGATGCAATTTGGCTATATCTTCCATGGCTTGCTTTTCGCGCACCACAATAAAACGCCAAGGCTGGGCATTGCCTGCACTGGGGGCTGCCATGCCGGCTTCTAAAATTTGAGTAACCTGTGCATCGCTCACAACTTCATCGGTGAACTTACGAATACTACGACGTGTAGCAATGGCTTCAAAAATATTCATATGCTGCTCCTGTATCATTATATATTAACGCATGTCGCTCACGCGCTTGGACTTACCAAAGGTACGCGGCAAGGTGGCACTATCCACCACACGCACGTTCACCCTAGCCATGAGTGCCTTATGCAATCGCTTGCTGACAGCCTCAGCCAAGTGCTCATCGCCATCACGAGAAATACCTTCTTTACGCTCCACACGCAAATCCATGTGATCCACAGATTTTTCATCGCGCGTAAGATCCACATGATACTCACCGCCAAGCTCGGGGAAGGCCCCAATGACATCCATAAGCTGACCGGGGTAAATATTTACACCGCGGAAAATGAGCATATCATCACTGCGTCCCAATATTTTATCATGACGCGGTATGCAACGCCCGCAAGCGCACGTACCGGGAATAAAGCGTGATAAATCTCGCGTACGATAGCGAATAAGCGGACTGGCTTCTTTGCAAAGACTGGTCACCACCATTTCACCCACTTCCCCCTCAGCCACATGCTGTAAGGTCTCCGGATTGATGATTTCTATGTGAAAAAGGTCTGCCCAGTAATGCAAGCCGGCGTGGGCATCGCACTCAATGGCAGTGCCGGGGCCATACATTTCTGTCATGCCGGCAATATCATAACTGCCCTCAAGGCCAAGCTTGCTTTCGATGGCCTGGCGCATTTTTTCGCTGCGCGTTTCCGCACCGCAAATGACTTTACGCAAATTAATTTTATCCTTAAGGCCGTGACGTTCAATCTCTTCAGCCACAAGCAATGCCATGGAAGACGTGGCCCCAAGGCAGGTGCTTTGCATATCTTGTAACAGCTGAATATGCATTTCCATATTACCCGGCCCCACGGGAATGGTTAATGCTCCCAAGGCTTCGCAGCCCAACTGAAAACCAGCACCCGCCGTCCATAGTCCATAGCCCACTGCCACCTGCACCCTATCCATGGGGGTTAACCCTGCCATGGCATAGCAACGAGCCATTTGCATATTAAAAGTATCCACGTCCTTTTGCGTATAGGCTAATATCTTACGCTTGCCTGTGGTTCCGGAAGAAGCATGAATACGCACCACGTCTTGTTCGGGCACGCTTAATAAAGGTAAGGGATAGCCCTCGCGCAAATCATCCACGGTGGTGAAGGGCAATTGCTGTAAATCTTGTAAGCTTTGGATATCTTCCCCCCGCACATGCCCAAACTTAGCTTTATACTGCGGGCTGTGCATGGCCCTTTGTAAAGTGTCGCGCACGCCCTTTAATTGTAGAGCTTCCAGGGCGTCTCCATCCTTACTTATGCGGTCGAGCTCTTGCAAACCATCAGTAAACATCTTAATATTACTCATATTTTCCTCAAAATCTCTTATTTTGTAGGGATTGCTTTTTGCAAAGGAAAAAGGTACATCTTCCTTGTTGGCCCCGTGGGAATACACCCTCTTTTTTGTCAACACAACACAAAGAGCCCCAAAATATGCCAGTGCATATGCGCTTTGGGTCTTGTATACCAGTATGTCTTAGCTTTAGTGTATATGACTTAGCAGTTTTTCCCATTTTTGGAAAGCATACTGTATACAGAAATTTAAATTTGTTTTTGCTTAACGACAAAAAGCAAAGGAGTAAGCGTGCGTATACTTGTTATTGGTTCCGGCGGAAGAGAACATGCCATTGTGTGGAAGTTGAGCCAAAGCTCAACGGTGAAAGAAATTTACGTGGCCCCCGGCAATGGAGGCACTGCCTCTGAAAAAGTGACACATGTTCCCATTGCTGTGGAAGAAATATCCTCCTTGGTGCGTTTTGCCCAAGAAAATAAAATTCAACTGGTGGTACCAGGCCCAGAACTTCCCTTAACCTTGGGCATTGTGGATGCCATGAATGCCGTGGGCATTGCCTGCTTTGGCCCCGACAAATACTGCGCCACCCTAGAAGGTAGTAAGTCCTTTGCCAAGGGCATGATGGTAAAAGGCAATGTGCCTTGCGCTGCCGGTGCACACTTTAGCAACCATGGCGCCGCTGTGGATTATGTTAAAAAGCAAGGTGGCCCTCTAGTGGTTAAAGCCGATGGCCTAGCTGCCGGCAAAGGCGTTGTGGTGGCAAAAAACACCGAAGAAGCCCTGGCCGCCCTTGACTCCATTATGCTGGATAAAATTCACGGTGCTTCCGGTGCTTCTGTGGTCATTGAAGAGTGCCTTGTGGGTGAAGAAGTTTCTTTCCTTTGTTTTTGCGATGGCAAACACGCCGTGGCTCTACCCTCTTCGCAAGACCACAAAGCCGTTTTTGATGACGATAAAGGTCCCAACACTGGCGGCATGGGAGCGTATTCACCTGCGCCCCTATTGCAAGCCGATCGCTATCAAGAGATGTTGGAAAAAACCATTCTTCCCATTTTGGAAGTTTTTGGCGCATCTAAGCACCCCTTCAAGGGTATGCTGTATGCCGGCCTCATGATGACCGACAGCGGTCCAAAAGTGCTGGAGTATAACACTCGCTTTGGTGACCCAGAATGTCAAGCCTTGCTCATGCGCTTAAAGACACCTCTTGATGCCATTATGATGGCATGCGTAAAGGGCAATCTTGATTCTCTGAAAATAGAATATCACAATGATGTGGCCGTGGGCGTTGTGGTGGCAGCAGAAGGTTACCCAGAAAGCTACCCCAAGGGCATGGAAATTACCGGCATTGAAGAAGCTGAATCCCTTGGTGATGTAAAAGTTTTCCATAGCGGCACCACCATGAAGGACGATAAATTTTATGCCAATGGCGGACGTGTTCTTTGCGTAACCGCTTTGGGGCATAATTTAAAAGCGGCTCAAGAAAAAGCCTATGCCGCCGTAGAAAAAATCCATATGGATAAAAGCTATTACCGTAAAGACATTGCCTCCAAAGGCATTAAACGTTTACAAGGATAACAACATGACAAAAGTAGCCATTTTCATGGGCTCCATTTCCGATGAGCCCCAAATCAGCCCTTGCGCTGAAATTTTAAAAAAATTGGACATTCCCTTTGTGTTCACCGTAACTTCTGCCCACCGCACCCCTGAGCGCACAGAGAAGTTAGTGGACCAATTGGAAAAAGACGGCGTGCAAGTATTTATTTGCGCCGCCGGCATGGCCGCTCACCTAGCCGGTGCTGTGGCTGCACGCACCATTAAGCCTGTTATTGGCATTCCTGTTTCTGGGTCTGCTTTGGCCGGTGCCGATGCCCTTTACTCCACAGTGCAAATGCCTCCCGGATTCCCTGTGGCCACCGTTGCCACAGATAAAGCCGGCGCACGCAATGCCGCATGGCTTGCTGCCCAAATCCTCTCCTTACAAGACCCAAGCCTTGCAGAAAAAATCAGTGCCGCCCGTCAGCAATTTAAAGATGACGTGGAAAAAGTGGGTGCTGAGGTCATGCAAAAATACCAATAACCACTAACTCTCCTTTTCATTACCTACCGAAGAGCCTACCTTTTCTTTTTAGAAAAAGTAGGCTTTTTTCTTTTTTAGGCGTAAAAAGTGAGTGCCACCTCAATACATACTATATACCTCATAATGAAAAAAACCTACGAAAACCATGCTAAAACTCATATTTATAACATGCTAATAAACCAAAGTTTTTATTTTTCATAAAAAATACATGCCGAGAAAATTGTTTTTATCTTGACAAAAGCACCCTACAATTATAGAAGTCCTGATGCGCATATATATGCACATGTGAGTACTCGCTATTTTTCGTACTCCTAATAAATCATGTTCTCGCTATTAAGAACATAAGGCCTAGGCCTTGAGGGCACACCTCGATATCGTGTCACTGTAACAAGTATACGATACTTATATATACCATACATTAAAGTACGCCACCTCGCGGCGTACTTTTTGTGTTTCATTAACGTGTGTACGTAAGTACACAAAACAGAACAAGGTTGGAAATAGAAATGAAAAAATTTCTAGGAATCATCGTGGGCGCTGTCATGCTCATGGGCGTAGCTATGCAAGCACAAGCCGCACTTTTAACGGAATGGTCCTACACACTCGTCAATGTAGAACTCAAAGAATCTGCAAACGGCATTGCCACAGCCGGTGAAAATGGTAGCTTTAGCTGGGAAGGTGGCAAGTATGCAAGCTCTGTAACAGCAAAAGCCCCCGCTAATACACCTGTTGACTTCACATATAACGGTGGAGCTTACTCACCTCAAATGGACAGTGTTGCCAACCAATCCACCGAACTTGGCACTGATAACCCCTCCTTTGGCACTCAAGATTTATTCACACTTTCCTTCTCTTATTCTGTGCAATCCTCCACTGAGAGTAATGTGCGTATGAATGTAACATACAACATTCCTTTACAACTTCATTATGATGCCGCCACAGGTACAGAATATGTATTTTACAATGCCAATGATGTGAGCGCCCAGGGTGCCACAGCCATCACCCATGATGGCTATCACTACGGCCTCACAGGCGTAGGTCTTTTCATCGACGGAGTTGCAACATTAACTACAGTCATTGACGGCGTTACATATCATGGCTGGGCCATCAATGAAGATAGCAGAACCAATCTTTATGACAAAGATGGCAAATTCTTAGGCACCAAGGACAATATTGGCGACTTTAACATTGAAGCCTACTTTTCCTTTGCTTCTACTAACTTGAACCCCGGGGGCGACCCCACTCCCACACCAGAACCAGCTACCATGATCCTCACAGGTCTTGGCCTTGCCGGTCTTGGCGTAATTCGTCGTCGTAAGGCTAACAAAGCATAGTACGGCTTACATAGTATATATAACCGTGGGTTTGTCATGAACTCACGGTTTTTTTTGAGCTTACACTTAGAGAAATACGTAAAGAACTCCTTCCCCAAAATCTCCCACAAGAAGAGTCTTCCCATCTTTCCCACGGCACAAAAAAAGAGAGAGCACTCTAGGATGCCCTCTCTTAAAAATTTCGCCGCAAGCTTTTCAGCCGGGGATATACACCTAAATACTATCTGGGAAGGTGTTATTCATATCTTGCTGCATCATGAGCGGAATGCGCTCTTCTGCATTGTACTCAAACATAACAGCCGTGCCGAAGCAGGAAAAATACTTGCTACCATCGGGGTGGAAAGCCACATTTTCAGAATAGCCCACAATGGCTTGCGCCCCTTTACCAATGGCGCGGCTGGCCATACCAAAGAACGCTTCTTCAGAATCATAGCCACGACAGCACACAAGGCCCAGCACTTTTAAAATTTTACGACCTTCTACTTGGTGGGTGGTTACCACAGGAAAACGACCGGAAAGAAATATTTCCTTGGCGCGTAGATTGGTGGAGTTTTGCACGGGATGCTCTTCCGCCTTTTTCTTTTTCTTAGACATATCGCCGAGTAAAAATAACATGGTAACCTCCTAGATATGCCTTTTCTGTAGCACAAGCCATGCCAAAAAAATTTTCTCACACAATTACAACATATTACCAGCCATACATTCCACGCTAGGCAAAAAATTGACTCCTCACCGTGCCCAAATATGCGCATTTTACCTAGCCTAAAGAGGGAAAGTCAGAGGCATACATGCATAGTCATTTTTTTGGCAAAACTCCCCCTACAACGCCTGCACGAGCACTTCTACACTTGCCTATCTTGCATAATATCATTATATATATGCCCATGAATAAGACATTTACCATTACAGCCCAAGACGGCAATGCCCGTACAGGCCTTTTGCAAACGGCCCATGGCACCATTAATACACCCATCTTCATGCCCGTGGGCACAGTGGGTTCTGTGAAAGCCATTGCCCCCGACGACCTACACGCCATGCAGGCTGAAATCATCCTTGGCAATACCTATCACCTCTATCTGCGCCCCGGCGATGAATTGGTGGCGCGCCGCGGTGGTTTGCACGGCTTTAATGGTTGGGATAAACCCATCCTCACCGACAGTGGCGGTTTTCAGGTATTTAGCCTCAATGATTTGCGCAAAATCAGCGAAGAAGGTGTGGAATTCCGCTCTCATATTGACGGCTCTAAGCACTTCTTTACGCCAGAAAATGTGGTAAAAATTCAACGCAATCTCAATTCAGACATCATGATGGTGCTGGACGAATGCGTAGCCTATGGCGCCGACTATGGCTATACGGAAAAGTCCTTGGCCCTCACCACTCGCTGGGCCAAACGTGCACGTGCGGCGTATCCTCAAGGTACAGCCGGCAATTTACTTTTTGCCATCACGCAAGGCGGCTTTTATAAAGACCTGCGCCAACGCTCGGTGGAAGAACTGTGCGGTCTAGATTTTGACGGCTTCGCCATTGGCGGTCTTTCCGTGGGTGAAAGCAAAGAAATACTAAACGAATATCTCTACTTCACCGCACCGTTGCTCCCCAAAGACAAAGCTCGCTACCTCATGGGTGTGGGCACACCGCTGGACATTGTTAACGGTATCGATGCCGGCATTGATATGTTTGACTGCGTGCTTCCCACACGCAATGCGCGTAATGGCACCCTGTATACCTCGCTGGGTAAAGTAAATATCAAGCGCAAAGAATATGCCGAAGACGACAGCCCTCTGGATCCGCAATGCAATTGCTATACCTGTCGCACCTTTAGCCGCGCCTATTTACGCCATTTATATGTGAGCAAAGAGTTGCTCTCCTTTAGGCTCAACTCCTTGCACAACTTAACCTACTTCTTGGATACGGTGCGCCGCGCCCGCGAAGCCATTAAGGCCGGTGAATTTGCCCGCTTTAAAGCAGGTATGGAAAGTATTTATCCCGAAGAAGTTGTTTCTTAAGAAATTCTTCATATGAGGCGGTTATGGTGTATGCCAAGCCGCCTTTTTATTAAGGCATAGAGGTATATATGACAACAACACCCCACATGACACAGAGCCCAATGCTCACCCCCCTCACCATGGATACACAAGCCTTATCCAAAGAATTGGTCAGCCATGCCATGCAGGATATGCCCGCCATGCCCGATGAGAGGCTGGTGCAGGGACGAATTTTTGACACTAGACAACGCCTTGTGCAAAGGCTCATGCAAGCCAGCATGATTGACACACAAAACGACAACATATCACTGGAAATGGAAGATATCTGGCGCGAGGCACTGCCGGCCCTCATGCTTCCCCCCATTCGAAAAATTGCGCACTTTTCCGCGTGGCGCACAGCTTTCTTGGCCCTTCTGGGCTTTGTGCTGGGACTAGCCTTGGGCCAAGCCTTTACCTTATGGGGATCCAACATACTCCCTGCCTTAAGCTCACAAACAGATCCAAGCCTTACGCAAAGCATCACCCCTTCCATGCATGATGGGCTAAGCATGTTTTGCGGTCTCTTGGGAGCCATGGGATTGGTGTGGCTGTCGGAATATCTTGTGGCCTCCATGACCTTGGGGCGCATATCCTTTCTGGGTAAAGTCTACACCTGGAAACGCTTTTGGCGCATGGCAAGCCTCACCTTTGCCACCGTTTTAGTGCTGGCCGTGGTGCGCGATTTCATGGGTGCAAAAATTGGCATTGTGCATCTTTTACAAGCCATGGCCCTTTTCCTTGGTACGGGACAAGTCCTGTCGTTTTTCACTAATATCTACGGAATACTGCTCTTTTTATTCCTTTTTTCACTTCTCTTGAAGCGTCCCCTTTCCTTCGACACTCACGATTTTGAAGAAAAATTACACATGGCCATCGAGCAATGGTGGGCCGGTGCTCGATTAATAGGCCCGCTCTTACAAGAAAATATTGCATTGAAAAACGACCCTACCAAGGACGCATGGAAAAAAGTGGGCATGGAGCTCTATTCCCTGGCCGGAGAACTTCCCGAAGCACGCGGGCAGTGGCTGGAAGAGCGTTTACGCCGCCTTGGCATTGAAGTGACGCGCGAGCAGGGCAAGTTATTCTGGTCTGAAGACATGACAGAACGCTACACAGCCCTCGGTCACATAGCCGTGGGCGATGCCTGCTATGTGGATGAACCGCCGCTCATGGAGCAGGGCCTTTTGGTGCGCAAAGGCACCGTTCGCAAGGTTAGGAGTTAATATGCAAGAAAAAACCACCATTTTAGCCATGGATTTAGGCACCAGCAATACTTGCATTGCCTCTTGCCCAGAGCCCAACACGCCCACTGAAACCGGCATCCCCAAGGTTCGCGTCATCAAGCCCCAAGAGTGGCATAACCCCACCTTGGGTGGTGCCATCCCCACGCTCATCCTCTATAAAGAAGGCACGCCCTTCCTCATAGGGGCCGCCGCCGAATATGAATTTGGTGAGGCCAGCCACAACGAAAGGCAAAGCTACTCCCTGCACAGTCAGTTTAAGCCTGACATTGCCGTCAATGAAGAAGCCAAAGCGCATATGATGGATTTTTTACAGCTCTTAAGTTCGCGTGTACCTGAGCTGGCAGAAGCTGAGCAAGTGCTGGTGGGTATTCCCTCCCAAGCGGAAAACCATTACCAACAAATCCTACGCCAATGCCTGCACAGCACCGGTTGGAAGAATGCCCAATTTTTACGTGAGCCCGTGGGTGCTCTCCTCCATTATATAGCCAATGGAGCCTTGCCTCCCTCACAGGCAGCCAAAGGCGTGCTCACCGTGGATTTTGGCGGTGGCACGTGTGATTTTGCCTACTTGCGCCGCGCCGATGTGGTGGGTCGCCATGGTGACATGCTCTATGGTGGGCGTCTTTTCGACGACTTACTTTATCAAGTACTCTTAGAGCACAACCCGCAGTTAGCCCATCAGCTGGAGCGCGAAAACAATGAATATTACGTCCATTGGGTGGCATGTCGCCGCGCCAAGGAAGAATTCTCCGCCGCCATGGCTGAAAACCGTGAGCAAAGCATCACCGTGCGCGTGCGTTGGTCCTATTTCGACGGTAGAAAGAGTCAAGAATGCTCCGCCTACATAGAAAATTTCACCTGGGCAGACTTTTTACAAAGGGCCGGAAGCTACAGCCCCACGCCCTCTTTCTTGGCCTCACTCCAAGAGCATGCCCTCAGAGCCGGTCTTTCCCCCCGTGGTGAAGGGCTCCTTGCCGGCAAGCGCGTGGATCTCATTTCATGGTTTGAAGACAGCTTCCTGGAAACCCTGAAAAGCGTTCGCCAAGAAAACAGCCAAAGTGCCTCCTACGCCAATATGCCCATGGTGCTCCTCACAGGTGGCAGCAGTGCATGGCCCTTTGTGCAGGACGTCATCCGCCAAAACCTTGGCCCCGACGTGAAAATCCTCATGGGAGATGAGCCCTATGCCGACATAGCCAAGGGTTTAGCCCAATATCACATCCTTGCCGCTCACTTACGCCAAGGTCGCGAAGCCCTCAAAAATGAGCTTTCTTCCTTCATGGCAGATCGTATCCGCCGTCATGCCATCGAGCGTATCCTTGAAAATGGCTCGCAAGTGCTCATGCAAGACATGGGTACATTTTTGCGCGACGTCATTCTCATGCCGGAATTTCGCCGCTATCGAGAGCATGGCGGCGCCCTCTCCACCCTCATGGATGGCATTGCCAAAAATCTCGTACAAGAAGAAGTTCGTGTGCAACAAGTTCTTGATGTGGCCATGGCGCGTATGGGCCGTCAAATTGTCGATGCTTGCCGCCTTGAGCTCAAGAACTGGTTCCACGAAAAAGGCATCCCCATCGTTCCCGAGCGGCTGGAACAAACATGGCTTGCCGTGGACATGGACTCCTTCGTCACCCACATGGGCGAAGAGCTGGGCAAAAACACTCTCAACCAAGGACGCAATGCCGCAGAGCTGGCCACCATGGTGGCAGGCCCCGGGCTCGCCGCCCTTGCCGCCTCCGGTGCACCCATCACCGCCACCGTCATCGGGGTCAGTGGACTTGTACTCATGAAGGTATTTAACCTCAATAAATGGGTGGTGGATCAAGTGCTACACGTACCCACGCCATCTTTCATCCGCAAAAAGCTTTTCAGTGAAGAACGTCTGGAAAAGCTGTGCAATGAGCAATTAGAAGCCTTTGGTGCAGAGTTTAAAAAGCATATTCTTCAATCTTGGAAGAAGAGCGAAGGGCAAATCATGGCCGAAGCAGGACGCGTAGCCGAAGAAGAAATCCTTGCGCTGAATATCTTAAATATTACACCTAATTAATAGTAAATCCGCCTACCAGCTACTACTAACTTCTCATTTACAACACAAACTCCCCCTATTCCAGTGACGAGGAATTAAGACAATAAAAAGTTTTTGGAAAAGGGAGGGGGTGTGGGGGAGGGAAAGAACCTTTTTTCAAAAAG
>CAYJHD010000014.1:0-42644 GCA_964370015.1 uncultured Desulfovibrionaceae bacterium
CTACCATGTACGGCCTCAAAGGCGCTGGTAAGCAATCTGCTGCTGAAGGCGAAGAATAATTTTTCTTCGTTACCTTAGGGTAATGCCAAATATTCTCAGGAATATTATGAGGGATGAGTTTTGGCTCATCCCTTTTTTATATGTTTTTTCTTTCCGTTTTAGAGACTATCATGCAAGAACTTTTCCCTTATCTGTATTGGCCCTTATGGTTTGTTGCAGGCTTTGTCACAGGACTCACCAGCATTGGCGGCGCCATGGTGGCTGTGCCTGTACTGGTGCTTTTCATGCCGCCAGCTTTGGTAGTGCCCATAGCTTGTCTTGCAGGTCTTGCTCAAACGGCATCACTATCTTTGCTCAACTATAAAGATTGCCTTTACGGCACCACAGCACGTTTACTCATAGCCACTGTACCCGGTGCTGTGGCTGGTGTGGCTTTACTCATGTATGTGAGCGCGGCCCACATTCAACTGGTGGCAGGCGTAGTCATGTTGCTTTTTGTCTGCATGCAATACGTGCGCGAAAAGCAGCAATTGGTGATTCGCCCAGAAAAAACAGTACTCACACAGTCCGTGGGCTTTGGAGCAGGCATGCTCACAGGGGCCATTTCCTTTGGAGGCCCTCCCATTGGTGCCTATGCGCTTTACTTGGGATGGACACCCAAGCAGTGTCTTGGCACTCTTTCAGTGTACAGCACCTTATTGCTCATTATTGTGTGCCTTGCTCATGGAATAGCTGGCATGTATACGGCTGAAGTTTTGGATTTGTCGCTCATTGCTGCTGTATGCTCTGCGGCAGGTGTCTTTTGTGCAGCGCCACTCACCAAAAAACTCCCCGTACACACATTTAAGCGTTTGCTCTTATTGGTCATCGGGGCTGGTGGCATTGTTTGCATGGTGCGCGGTTTAGAGTTGTAAAAGCATCTTTACATCAACTCTTTTTTTACCTAAATTTTTCCTATTGCTTGAAACCATTTTACACAACGCAAAACGCACGTATACGTCGCCATATTTTAAGGGAGTATGAGAAAATTTTTCGTTAAAACTTTCTCATGAAGAGCATGCTAGAATTACACGCACCACGCATTATCATATCTGCCTTACGCGGCGGAGGCGGAAAAACGCTTCTTTCTTTGGGCCTTTGTCGTGCTTTTTTGCAAATGGGCCTTACAGTAAAGCCCTATAAAAAGGGCCCTGACTATATCGATGCCCATTGGCTTGAATTGGCGGCAAAAATGCCTTGCACCAATATGGACCCATATTTTTTGGAGGCCGATCCCCTGCGCGCTCTTTTTGCCCATGCCTGGCAAGAGCAAAAAGCCCATGTTTGCCTTTTGGAAGGAAATCGCGGTCTCTTTGACGGTCAAGATGTGCATGGTTCTTGCTCCACGGCAGAAGTGGCACGCATTTTACAAAGCCCGGTAATTCTGTCTTTGGATATTACCAAGATGACGCGCACCTCGGCGGCCCTCTTGCAAGGCATGGTGCACTTTGAAAAAGATGTAACCATTGGTGGTGTGGTGCTCAACCAAGTGGGCTCTTCACGCCACGAAAATATTGTGCGAGCCGCCATTGAGCAGTACACAGATATTCCCGTTTTGGGCGCACTGCCACGGCTGAAAGAAAACCCCCTTCCAGAACGCCATATGGGCCTGTGCCAAAATCACATGGACAATGCTGAAAAAGATTTGGACGCCTTGGGCAATTTTGTGCGCCAGCATTGTAACATGGAAGCCATCCATACCTTGGCTTGCAATGCGCCTACCCTAACTGCGCCGGCCACATTTTGGACCACAGAGATATGCCAAAGAGACAAGCCCGTGCGCATAGGGTACCTGTATGATGAAGCCTTTTGGTTTTACTATGCAGAAAACTTGGAAGCCCTACGCCGCCAAGGCGCAGAGCTTGTGCCTGTGTCTTTGCTAGATGAAAGTCCTTGGCCTGAAGATTTACAAGGTTTATACTTGGGCGGTGGTTACCCCGAAGAATATTTAGAGCAGCTTTCAGCTTCACCGCATCTTGCAACTTTGCGCGCCTACTCCCAAGCGGGTATGCCCATCTATGCCGAGTGCGGCGGTTTTATGATTTTGGCTGAAACCATCTCACGCCAAGGGAAAACCTATCCCATGGCCGGCATCTTTCCTGTACGCAGTGAATTCCACTCCCGCCCGCAAGGACTTGGCTATGTGAAAGGCCATGTGCACACAGCCAATGCCTACCACCCTTTACATGAAGAGTTGCGCGGTCATGAGTTTCATTATTCACGTTGCGTAAAAAGCTCGTCAGATATGACTGACACCAGCACCTGCTTAAGCTTAGAAAAGGGTCTCGGCATGGGAGAGCTTAACCATGACAGTAACCAAGATGGCCTTTTTGTGCGTCAAACCTTTGCCTCCTACACACATATTTTTGCCCCTGCTTGTCCATGGTGGGCACAAAACTTTGTGCACTTAGCCGCACAATATAAGGCATAGGAATGTCCGCGCAGCACGCACATTCTTGGAGCTCACTTTGGCAAGCCTATAGCCAAGAGATACTGCTCTGGAAAGGTGTGGGGTCTTCACAGGCCACGACTCTACCTTGGCCAGAAGAGCAAAAAAAATCTCTGCTACAGCGCAGTGTGAATAATGGCCTGCGCGCTGGGCACACGAACTATATTATGCTAGGCTATGATCTTGAAATGGCTTTGATGCTACAACAAGAACTTGTCACAAAAAACGCACAGGCATCCATACTTCTCCTTGAAAGCCAAAGCCACAAAGTGCAAAGTTTTGCTCAGGAAATAAATACGACATCTTCCATACCCGTGCATATTTTAGTGGATAGCTCGCCATGGGCGCTTTTTATGCTTACTCGCGTCTTGGGCTTAGAACCGACACACACAAGCCTCATATTTTGCTCCCCACCCAAAGCTCGCTGCTCCGTACTGGAAAAATGGCGCAAGCTCTTTTTGGCTAGTACCCTGCATGCTTTGCCTTCTGGGGAAAGAGCCTCAACTCCTTCCTTGAGCATCGGGGCCATTTTACACCCTGATGAGCCACAGCTGGATGATTTTTTTGCTCACATCCCATCTTGGGTGCATGAAGTTGTGGTCATATGGGATGGTGAACAGTGCCCGCAAAAAAGTTACGCTTGTAGTGTGCCCCTAAGGCAACACTGCCGTCTTTTACAGCGAGATTTCAGCGCGCAACGTAATGCCATGCTCGAGCATTGCCAAGGGGATTGGGTACTCTATCTTGATGCCGACGAACGCCTCAGCTCGCAAACATGGAGAGCACTTCCACAGCTTCTTCAGTCTGAGCACAGTGGCGGTGTCCTTTTTCCGCGCCTCACCTTTGAAGGCGATGCCGAACATATTCGCATGGGACATGGCCTTTGGCCCGATGTGCAATTGCGGCTCTTTCCGCGCACGGACAAGGTACACTTTGTCCATAGCATTCACGAAAAGGTGGAAGGCCTTGAAGGTGATGTGGTGTTGGCACCAGAGCACAGTATCTTGCATTATAGCCACATCCAAAAATCCGCCGAACAGTTGCGCCAAAGGTTGGCCGTATTCAACGACGCCGGAAGCGTAGAGCACACCTTAAGTGCGGCTTATCCCAGTCTTGGCAAGGGCTTCTTTGACCAGTGGCAAGCTTGCCTTCAGGAGCAACGCGTCTTCTACTTGCCTGTCTAAACAAAAAACACTATGGTAGCAGGCGTTACACATATATGGAGTTAAAAAAATGAACATCACCTGCCCGCAATGCCAATTTAGCCGCCAAGTGCCTGCAGATAAATTACCCACCGCCTCCACCATGGCCACCTGTCCACAGTGTCAGTTTCGCTTCAAAGTACATATTGAAAACGAGCAAGCTCCTGCGCCTAGCGAAGTAGAAGTAAGCCCGCAGTCTGTGGAAGCTCCCATTTCGGAACCAACCCCGGCCCCTCAACAAGAAGAACCCAACGTACCTAAATATATACCTAGTAAAGAAGCCGCCGCACAAAGCTACGCCGCAGAGCAAGAGCAACGGGTGCAACAGCAGGCACAACAAGAGCGCGCAGAAGACACCTTCGACCAAGACGCTGCCTTCGAAGCCTTTGCCATTGAAAACCCTTGGGAAAATCCCGAGCGTACTGGCTATTTTTCCGCTTTTTACCAAACGGTATTACGCGTACTTTTCAGCGCGCCACGTTTTTTTGCTGGTCTCATGCCGCAAGGCTCACAAAAACGCGCTTTGCTTTTCTTTGTCATCATAGGTCTTTTACAAATTACCTTCGAACGCTTTTGGGGCGACATCATCAGCGAAGCCTTAGCACCCGCCGCCGCTGATGACCCTCAGTTGCAAACCATGCTCAACATGCTCACCCCGCAAAGCTCCTACAGCCTTGCTTTACTCCTCGGCGGAGCTTTAAACGTTGTGGAAATATTTTTTACCACCACCGTTTATTATGTGCTTTTTCGCTTCATAACACCACAACGAGCAGACTTTAACCTCATTTTTCAAGTGGTAGCCTACGGCGCAGCCCCCATGCTTTTATGTCTTGTGCCGGCCCTAGGCTCTGTGGTAGGCTATGTCTGGACCATAGCTTGCACCGCTGTGGGTTGCCGTTATGCGCTGCGCCTCACATGGGGCCAGACATTACTTGGCATTTTACCCATGTACCTCATTGGGGTGCCCTTACTCCTGCAATTTATGTTTGTGGCGTAACTTTGAGAAGCATAGAATCTGCACTTAAGCACTCTCTCACCAAGGAGGGCGAGTATGTTACAGATTTTTTCAAAATTTGCAAAATACTGGGAAAATAGACGCCAGAAAAAGCGCTTTGCAAAAATTATTGCCCCTGAATACATTGGCAATGAAGCTTTGCGCCTTTTACATCTTGTGGAACTTTCTTTGTGCAATGGGCATTTATCTGGCCCTGAGGCACAACATTTGCAATCCTTACAGGAAGAAATGGGAAAGCTCATTCTTTTGACAGAAAAAGAAGAATTCCACCACTTGCCTGTGGAACGGCGCATTTCCCTTCATGAAAGTTTACAACGCTCTCAGGAAAAACTTATCCTTTCCATTCAGGGAGCGGAAGCAGCTACAGCGAGGATGCAATGAAAATACGTGCCACCCTTTCTTGTTTGGTCTTATGCCTCGGCCTTTGCGCTTGCGCAACCAGCAATACCACCGTGGGCATGAATGGCGAAATGGCCACTCCCTATCACGTTACCAATGACGCTCAGGTGGATGTGAGCCCCATTCGTGTCTATGTACAGCCCAATGGCCCTCCCATTGACCCCTTACGTGGTCTTTTTGTACCTTTGCGCGTCACACAAGACATTGCCAGCCCACGCAATATCAGCCACAATGTAAGCCGACAAATCTGGCAAGTATGGCTGGCTCAGAAATCTTTTCAGGCTTTAGAATACAATGACAGTGCCATTCCCTTTCAAGTGAGTGATGCGTTGGCTCTTGCCAAAAGTCGCGGCGCCAATGTGCTTGTGGGTGGTTATATAACTCATTTCATGGATAGCGGCACCGCCGGCACCTCATCCATTTCCATGCAAATTGAAATGTATGAAGTGGAAACAGGTGCGCTACTTTGGTCCATGGGACAAGGTGGTAGTATAAGCAAAGAGCAAGCCACAGATCTCTTTCTCGTGGGTTTCCAAGAGCGCATGCCAGCCGACCCCATGGGGCTCACGGCACGCTCGGTGGGCTATGATATAGGCATGAAAATTAAGCAATGGGTTCACCCAGAACGCCATGGCGCAGGGCAAGTGTTTTAGCTTGTGTTTATATGAAAAAAAGAGAGCCGTCCCAGTGTATGTGGGGCGGCTTTTTTGGTTTTATATACTTGTTCTTGGGGGGAAACCTTTTCTGAAGAAAAGGTTTCATGGCCATGAAGAATCATTTCTCAATGACAATGGTGCGGCAATGAAAGTTTGTCAAACGAGAGTGATTCAAGGCTAGATTTTTTTATGGGCATGCCTACAGGACATTCCACATAAGAACCATGGAAAGGCTTAAAGCCAATACCACATAGGCTCGCTGTGTGCGCAAGGCCAGCACTGCCCCCAAAAGACCCACGCCAAATAAGATATTCCACGTCACGTGGGGAAACACAGGAAAGAGTTGCTCTTGTACCAAATAGGAGAAGAACACATAGACCGATCCAAAGCATAAGATGTATAAGACCACCGAAGACCAGAGCACACGCCAATGGGAGCGCAGCATAATGCGCTCTGGGCTTAAAGCCATGGGCGCTGAGGGATGCTCCACCCAAAGTTCAAAACGCGCGTCTAGAGCCGTATTACGCGCTCTATGCCAGCGTTCTAAGCCCGCCGCCACATGGGCAAAGAGAATACATACAAGCAAAGGAAGAGGCACTTGCGCAGGTAAGAACCAAGAAAAATGATGGCACAAGGGAAAGAGCAATAAAAAAGATAAGGTGGCAGACGGTGGCACCACAGTGCCAAGGCGTAAAGCGTCTATCCAAAAGAGTTCTAGCACCAGCCCCAAAGCCAAAGCTTGCGGCAAGGCATTGGTGAGTAAACCCAAGCACAAGGCCACCGTCAACGGCCTATCAACAAAAATAATAAAAACGCTTAGACGGGCAGTTTGTGACAGTGCAAAAAAAAAGCGCACAGCACAGCCATGACAAAAACAGACATGGTAGGAAGTAAGTGCATATCAGGAAAGTACATCATTGAGAGTCCTAGCTTTTTCACTGGGTATGGAGCGAAAATCCAAGGGAAAATTTTTAGCCAAGTCCCGAAGCATATGCCATTCTGCATCATTCACGTACACATGGGGAAAAAGCTCTTTCTTTTCCTTGCCATAGTGCAGATTTCCCACATTAAGCTCTATGGTAGGCGTAAAAGTTTGCATGTGTTGCGCCGTATAAAAGAGCATAAAAGCATGTAAATCTCCTATGTTCTCAAAGAGCACCATACATTTTTCAGAGGCATGTTTTCGCAAAGTTTGCGGCAAGTCCATAAGGCTCAAAAAATGTATTTGCACCCTATGCGGTATGGCAAGACACATGATTTGCTGACGTAAGGCATCTTGCACCAAAATATCATTGGCCACAATGATGTGCCTAGCCCCTAGAAAGGGTAGCCAGGCCTCCACAATCTGTCCATGGATTAGGCGCGCATCCACGCGGAAAAACGTACGAAAAGGCATAACTGAAACGCTATTTAGGGCCGAGCATTTTTCCTGCCACAACAATACCGCTTTTTCCTGCCTCGCCTGCCATGATTGCCAACTCTTCCAAAGGCTGCGAACGAGCAGAAAAAACTTTCAACACCATGGGCAAATTAAGGCCGGTGACCACTTCAATTTTATGCTTTGCCAAAAGAGCCAAGGATAAATTGGTGGGAGTACCGCCAAACATATCCGTAAGGATAATCACACCGGCACCCTTATCCAAGCGATGGGCCGCATCTTCAAGGCGTTGTACTGTTTCAGTCACATCTTGTGCCACATCCACAGAAATGGAAGCACAATCTTCAATGGGTCCAAGAATAAGCTCAGCAGTGCGCAAAGTAGCTGTTCCATAATCACCGTGCGCCACCACAATAATACCCACATGATTTTCTGTTTGACTCATATTTTCCCCCTAGCTCATGACAGCTAGACTTTTCTTTTATACATATGCCTAAACAACCTTACCCGTGGGATCAAGGGACATATGCCTATGTTCGGCAGAAACAGCATAACCAGCCTGCTTCAAAGCTTTAAACAAACGCTCCACCGTGGCCACAGAGCGGTGGCGACCGCCAGTACAACCAATGGCCAGCGTCACCCTATATCTACCTTCTGCTTCCATAAGCCCCAAGGTAAAGAGCATGAAATCTAATAGTTTTTCCAAAAAGACCTGTTCTAAATTTCCTTTAAAGACATACTCATCAATGGAGGCATCTTTTCCACAAAAAGGGCGTAGCTCTGGCTCAAAGTGCGGATTGGGTAAAAAGCGCACATCAAAAACCACATCGGCTTCCTTGGGTACACCATATTTAAAACCGAAGGAAATGACATTGACCTTTAAAGGGCGCAAGCTTTCTTGATCTTGCTTCTGAGCTCCGTACTGTTGCTGCAATACGCGGCGTAAGTCATGAATGGAAAAGGTGCTGGTATCAAGCACAAGATCGGCCATATTGCGAATGGACACAAGATGCTGACGCTCTGAAATAAGCGCACCTTCAAGGCCAAGTCCATTTTGCTCCAGAGGATGCGGACGTCTGGTGGTGGCATAACGGCGCAAAAGTTCCGTTTCAGTGCTTTCCAAAAAAAGGACATGGGTTTGGATGTTTTGCTTACACAGCTTTTGAATCACAGCGCTCACCTCTTCGGCAAGGCCATCGCTGTGCAAAGAAATACTTAAGGCAATACCGCGAAAGTTGCGCATGGAGTCATGGTGCATCATGGTGACCATTTGGTGCACCATGGACACAGGCAAGCCGTCCACGGTAAAATAACCAAGGTCTTCAAAAACATGTAATGCAGTGCTCTTCCCTGCACCGGAAAGCCCTGTTATTATATGAGCTTCCAAGGGGGCATGCGTTGCAACATCTTGCATGGCTTATTCTCCAAACCTATGCAAACTAAGGCTAATTAGTAGACCAAATGCATGGGTAAAATATAAAAAAGCCCTGCCACCTTAAGGCAACAGGGCCATAAACCGCTATACTACAGGGTCGATGAGCCCATAATCACCGCTACGGCGACGATAGACCACATTGATGCGATGGTTTTCCTCATTCAAGAATACAAGGAATTCACTCCCCACAGACTCAAGCTGCAAAATACCCTCATCAAGAGACATGGGCTTGGGTTCAAAGCGACGTGTGCCAATGGGCTCGTCGTCTTTTTCTGCGCCAAAGTTGTAGGTGAAGATTTCCACCTTGGCATCACGTGCTTGACGATGATGCTTCTTTAAACGCGAAACATGCTTCTTGATTTGAGCTTCCATCTTATCCAGCACAAGGTCAATGGAAGAATACATTTCTTCCGTTTTCTCTGTGGCAGCTAAGGAAAGCCCTTCACCATTGATGCGCACATCACAAACATGGCGAAATTTGTCTACGGAAAGGTTTACTTGTACATCCAGGCCGGCTGCTTTGCCGAAAAAACGACCAAGCTTTTCAAAACGGCGACGAGCGTACTTCTTCAGGTGATCAGATGGTTCAAAGTTCTTGAACGTGAAGGCAATATTCATAACTTCCTCCTTGGTTCAAATCAGCACGAGCTAAGTGCCAACATGCATGATTAGAGAATTTTTTTACACAACAAGTACCACTAAAAATGCTCTTTTCTGCGCGAAGAGGAGGCGATATCCATGGCAGTACGATATTTCGCCACTGTTCTGCGTGCAATATTCACTTTGAGATGCTCTTTGAGCATTTCACCTATACGTTCATCACTGAGAGGATTTTTACTATCTTCTTCACTGATAAACTTCTTGATAAGGGCCTTTACACTTTCAGACCCAACCTGACTTCCATCATCCAGCGCCAAAGCACTATTGAAGAAAAATTTCAATTCAAAAGTCCCGTGTGGCGTGGCCACATACTTATTGGAAGTAATACGGCTCACGGTGGACTCGTGCATGGCTATATCATCGGCTATATCTTTCAAAATAAGCGGTGCCAATTGGGTCACCCCTTGCTCGAAAAAGGGTCTCTGATATTTGATAATGCTCTCAACTACCTTATACAGCGTACGTTGCCTTTGGTAAAGACTTTTTATAAGCCAAGAGGCTGCTCGCATCTTTTCTGAGCAATACTCTTTGTCTTGCGAGCCCATATCCGCCATACCTTCTGTGAGGGTATCGGATAATTGCAAATGCGGCAAGCCATCATCATTTAAAATGATAACAAAATCATTGTTCAGATTATACACAAAAACATCGGGACTCACAAAGGCAGTATCGCTATCCCCAAAGGAAGCACCAGGTAAAGGCTCTAAGGATTGGATAATATCCAAATACTCTTTAAGATCGTCCATGGTCAGCTGAAATTTACGCAATAAGGGCTTATACCGCTTATTTTCGAGGTCTTCCAAGTGATCCATCACCAAGGAAACCAAAATGGGGTCGCGATCATAGCGCAAAGCGCGCAACTGAATCATAAGACATTCTTGGGGTGAACGCGCAGCCACACCTATGGGATCAAAGAGCTGTACCACCTCCAAGACGCTTTCCACATGCTCGGGGCTTGTTTTCAGCATGGAAGCCATATCTTCCAGCGAAGCTTGCAAATAACCCGAGGAAGACAAATTACCTATGATAACTTCACCCACGTCTTTTTGCTCATCGGTGAGTAAAGACGATAGGCGTAATTGCCAAAGTAAATGCGCATCTAGGGAGGGTTTTTCTGTGTAGCGGGATTCAAAAGAAGAAATATCGTCTAAGGCTTCAAATTCTCGGGAAGAGTTATTGCGCGGCGAAGAAGCAAATTCACCAAGGTAATCTTCCCAGTCAGCACCTTTGGCCAATTCGCCGTCGTATACAGCGTCGTCATTCTTTTCTGTGCGAACTTCGGTCTTTTCAGCTTCAGGAACATCGGTATGTCCTTCTTCCAAAAAAGGGTTTTCCAAAAGTTCACGCTGTACGGTTTCCACGAGTTCAAGGCGTGACAATTGCAAAAGCTTTATGGCCTGCTGCAACTGCGGCGTCATGATAAGCTGTTGGGAAAGTTTTAACTGCTGACGAAGCTCTAATGCCATATGTGTACGCCTTTAGCCTAGAAGTTATGGAGGCTTGCCCACGGCATTTCACCTCTCTTTCAAATACTATGCCATAGCTAAGCCAGCGATGCAAGCCAGAGAGGCTCCTTGTGGCAAAAAAAGCTTATAAAAAAACTATCCCTCCACATAAACACTTTATATATAAGTTTATATATCTTTTTTATATTTTTTTAGATTTTTTTTAAAAAGTAAACACCTCGTCACAATTACCAAAAAAAGAGCACCGCCTCATGATAACAAGGCGATGCTGCATGCTTTGTCATGGACTGCTCTTAGCAAGAGTCAAATCAAAAAGTGATTTTACTTGAACAGTCCGAAAAATGCTCCAAAAATTCCACCGATAATGTCAAAAACTCCCACGCCCAAAGAACCTAGTGCAGATAAAAGCACAGCTCCTGTGTGTACATCGCGCTGCGGGTCGGATAGATCGCCATAAAAACGCACGGGAATATCGCTCAGCCCGCCAGTGCTCACCACCAAGTTCATATCTAGGGTGTCTTTCACCAAATCCACCTTGCCATGCCCCACAGCCTTAAGGCCATCGCCCCTGAGCTCAAACTTATGACTTTCCAGCACACCCTTGGTGATGACGCCCATATCTTTAAACGAGGATATATACGTGGGACTTCCGGTAAGTTTACCTTTTTTATCACGACTTTGTAAAAAACCAGCCCCCACCTGCAAACGCCAGGTGCCATCAAAGGCCGCGGGAATGTCACGGGAATAACGTATGGGACCTTGCGCAGATATCCAAAAGTCCGCCGCCCCTGCAATGACCGTTTCCAATTGCAAATCTTCACTGAGGGCAAAAAGATTTGTGCCCTTGGTCACCACGCCCAACTGCGTATGCAAGGCAGCATTTTTCACTGTGCCTTTAAAATTAATGACGGCATCTCCACCGTAGAACTTCGCCTTGGTGGGTGTGCAATCCAGCGTGGCAGCGGCAATCTTCACCGGAGCCACCACGTCACGCACTTGCACTTTATTCATGCGATACGTGCCTATGCGCACCGTGCCCTTGGCATTGAAATCTTCCAACCAACGCCACGAAAGAGGACGTTGTGCCTCAGTTGTGGTAGGTTGCACCGAAGAGCCCGAAGTCTTTTGGGAAGAGCTGGATTTTTTGCCCCCAAAAAGAACATCATAATCAAAAACATCGGCAAAAAGATCAAAAGTCCATTGAGGCTTTGCCGTGAACGTTCTTTTAAGTTCTCCGGAAATTTTCATATTTTGCAATTGCATGTTAATTTTCTTCAACTGCAAAAGACTCTTAGCATAAGACATATTGGTGCTTATGGTGGCCTTTTGTGGCGCGGAGGGCGGCAACAAGGGGCGTCCCTCATCATCAAGCGCGCCCAGCACCTGGCTTAACTTATCCGTATTGGCATTGACGGTGGCTTTCCACACTATATCTTTGCTAAAATTCAATTCACCAAAGCCCGACGCCGGCATATTTGCCAATGTGGGCACAGTGCCTTTAGCTTTAGCCAAAGAAACAACGCCCTTGGTGGTATTGAGGGAAAGCAAGGTGGAAAAATGCACCTCAGTTCTTTTGGGCAAAGAGGTCAACTCTGGCGAAAAAGCTATTTGCACAGAGCCGGGAATATTACTCAATGACACCGTGGCATAATCTTCGCCAATGAACTCTAAAGAGCCGTTCCATGTGCTTTTGGCAGAAATATCCTTGGTATCAAGATTGGCGCGCCATTGTCCCTTATATTCAAGCTTGGGAGGCCATTGAGCTCCGCTTACCTTAGCATCATTTTGCCCTGCCACGGTGCCTGCCGCCGTCATGAGCTTAAAAGGAACTTTTTGTCTAGAACGACCATAAAAATGACCATTTTCCACCCGCAAAGAAGCTGACCCCGCCAAAGCCACTAAGAACTCTCCTGCATACACGCCTTCACTGGTGACAGAGGCATCGGCGGACATGCGCCCGTCAAAAAGAGCTTGCCCTATGAGACGCTCCACGGGACGTTCTGCGCGCACGTTGCGCAATAGTGCAGAAATATCATAGGCCGAAACATCCTTAGCGTTGCGATATAAAATGGCTTTCCCTTCAGCTCGCCCACCAAAAAAATCTTTGGCACTAAAGCCCAGCACCGCCGCATTTTCATGCTTGGGATCAAACTTCTTCCCATCTAAGCCCATGGGATGCACACGAAATTGAAAACCCTTCAAGGGCAATTCCCACGCCATCACCGTATCTGCCGACACATTGATATCATAATCCACACTAATACTGTCGACCCCGGCATCGGCTTGTGCTTCTGGGGTGCCCGGTTCCGGAGTTAGGGGCTTATGCGAAAAAGACAAAGGCTCGGGCTTAAGCCCCTCAGCCTCAGCATACACCTTTCTCAGATGAAGAAGCGGTGCATGTATATCTAAAAACACCACTGCCTTAGTCCAAGCCTCCACGCCTCCTCTACCGGTGAAATCCCCTTCAGCAGCTTGTGCTTGAATGCGCGGCACCACAAGGCCTTCCTTGGTGATGACAAAGTCTAAGTCGCCCGACACACGATGCAACACATGTTGTAAACCCGGTGGCATGTGCCGTGCAAAACCAAACCATTGGGTAAGACTAAATTGAGAAATGATAATATGCCCATCCACGGTGGGATTGGACAAATCTTGTAAATGCACGGCGGCGTTGAGGGTGAGAGCATCCTCGCCCAAGCTTCCTTTCATGTCTTGTATATGCAAAGTATTTTGCAAATTACCGCGTAAAAATCCGGAAGTGCTCACGGGAATGGGCACACCATGCCAGACTAAATCTGTTTTTATGGACCATTGACCTTGCAAAGAGGCGCGTCCCTGTGGTTCAGAGTTTGCTGACAAAGGCAATACTCTGGACATGACCTGCGTTAGACTATCTTGCAAAGTATATGTGAGAGAAATATCCACTTCTGCTTGCTCCAGCAGATCATCCATGGCCCCTTTACTTTGCACACGCACCAGTAAACTATCGTCAAGGTCTCCGCCTAAGGTAAGCGTAAAGGCTTGAACCTTGGCAAAAGCTTCTTCTTGCACAAAGAAGCTGGCTAAATCAAAACGCACGAGGCCATCCAAAGCCCCCAATGCGCCCAGCTCCACATGAGTATGCAAAGAATCGCATTTCATGCTCCAGCCTTCTTGTTCCAGCAGCACTGAACCATGTAAGATTTCCACAGAAGAACCATAAAGGAAATCCGGCACTTGCTGTGAAAAATCTTGTAAAAAAGCCTCCACAATGGCGCCCACATGCTCCATGGCTTGCTGACTCACATGAGCATTTTGCGTAGCAGGCTCCATTAAAGCAGGGGCTTTGGCAGTGTCATTGCCATTCACATCCGTGGCAGAAACGGCACCTGTGGGCTCGTTTGCATCTGCCTTCACTTGTGTAGGAGGAGTTTTTGCCGAAGCAGTAGAGCCTTGCTTTAAAGCAAAATGCGGTCGCCACAAAGAAATATCTCCCAAGGAAACACGACCTTGAAACAAAGGAAGCACATCTGGACGCAATGTGGCATAGGCCACTTGCAAAGAAAAGTCTTTGTGTTCCAACTTCACATCGGCGAAAGAAAGGGCCGGTAAGGGCAGTAGAGCCATATCTATACCGGAAAATTGCAATTCCATGCCGGTGGCTTGTTGCAATTCGTGGGATATTCTTTGACGAATTTCCTGCGGATACAATTTCACAAAGGTGAACATCACCACAAAAAGCGTAAGCAACAAAGCCGTTATGCCAATTAATACGTAGATACAAGGGCGACACACAGTTGTCACTTTTTGTAAAAAAATGTTCTCGGCCTTGGCTTGCGGCGCAAAGGGGGGCTTTTGAAGCCTTAAATGCTCTTTTTTGCTTTGCACTTGACGTCAATCCGTGTGAAAGATATTTTGAAAAGCCTACGACGGGGCTTAGGGACGTTTTTTTATATAATGTTTACGACCAAGGCGCAATACGAAAAAAAGACCCTTCACCAAATAAAAACACCATAAAGGCCATGTTTTGCAAAAAATATTTTGGATAGGAAACGCCTATTTTCACCAAGCCCTCGCAGATTTGGGCTGGCAAATACATTTTTTTGACTTTAAACAAGTTACTGTTTTCACATGGGAAGACCTTGTACGCATGGCCGGTTACGAACCCGATGTGGTGGTGGTGGCCGACAAAAGCTTCCCGCCCTTCCTGCTGGGCATGGAAAAATTCCCCTGCTTCACCATATTTTACGCCATTGATACGCATATTCACAGCTGGCACCCTTACTATGCTCAAGGCTTTGACGCCTGCCTGGTGAGCCTAAAGGATCACATACCGCTCTTTCAGGGAAAGCGTCTGCCGGCCGCCCACGTACGCTGGACACCTGCCTTTGCCAAAGACAGTGATGCTCCTCGCCCAGACCTTAGCCCCCAATGGGATTGCCTTTTTGTGGGCACAGTCAATGCTGAAACCACCCCCAAGCGCAAAATATTTCTGGATACATTGGAAAAAACCATGGGACGCACTCAGTGCATGCAGGGAAATTATGCTGAACTTTTTCCGCAAGGTAGGGTCATCTTAAACTATTGCGAACTCGGAGATTTGAATTTTCGAGTTTTTGAAGCCCTAGCCTGCGGTGCTTGTCTTGTGACGCCGCACATTGAACATGGCTTCAATGAGCTTTTCACCCACGCCAAAGATTTATATTGCTACAACTTTGATGATGTGGACGATGCCCGCGAAAAAATTCTTTATTTACTGGAAAGGGATGATTTAAGAAAGGAATTGCAAGAGCAAGGCCTTGCCAGCGTAGATAAAGCCCATAGAGCCAAGCATAGGGCTCAAAGCCTTTCAGATTTTCTGGAAAGTTTCAGTGCCGAACAGCGTCAACAATGTATTGAACAAAGGCGCAAAAATGCCGACGAAATACGCTCTTTCTGGCTAAAACCTTTTCTTTTACTCATGGCAGAAGCCATGCCTCAAGAAAATTTACGCAAGGCCTATTTAGAGGCGGCTCTGGGCCGTTTTGGCCCAAAGCTCTAATATTTTATCTTTGTGGCGGTGCCATGAAAAGATCTAATTCACCAGTATTCTTCACAGCAGAAGGCACAGAGGGCTGAGACAATGGCTGGGACAAAGGTTGCGCAATATCCTTTTGTTCATTAAAAGAAAGCTGCGACGTAGCCTCGGCCAAAGGATGAGACTTGGGCTCCAAAGGCGACGACAAAGGGGCAGAAACTTGCGCACCACGGTTGGTCTTTTGAGGAACACTTTGCTCATAACTGGCAAGGCGCTGTTCCAAAAGAGTTACGTGGGCGCGTTGTTGTTCCATTTCTTTGCGCACTTGTTTTATAAGTCTTTCCTGTCCAAATAAGATAAAGACAAACATGAGAAAGAGCCCAGAAAAAAATAACGTTCCAAAAATCATCATAGACATGGCAAGGCCTTTTGTATACCTCAGTGTTACTGCGCACGCGCAAAATATATAATAAAAGTACAATACGTCATTAACGTTTCAAGCGTTCGTGTACTGTAAATTTTTCACATAAGCAAGGATTAGTATGAGCACTCCCCCCCTACGCCCCCATTTAGTGGTTGCCGATGCCCAAGGCAATATTTATGATCACCCAGACCTTCTCATGGTTTGCCGCACGGGTAAACAATGGGGTCTACCACGCCCCGATGAGCTCATGCCCTTGCCGCCGGAAAGCGAACTTTTTTACTTACCCAGTCGCCGCGCTGTGGGCTTAAACGAAGAAAGTGGCGAAATGGAAGTGTTGGAAGATTTGGCCGTGGCCGCCTTTGCTGCCCCTGCTCACACCCTCACTGCACACCCTGCCTACGACACGGATAAAGGCGCACCCATATTACCACTTTTTGCCTATGGGGCCGTGGGCTATGCGCGCGGTCGCTTTTATATTTGTGCCAAGAAGGTAGATACAGACACGCGCCAAGAGTTCCGTAAGGTAAAGAAAAGCATTCTCACCAGCAATGTGCGCCAGCTTTTGGAAAAATTCCCCAAAAATCGCCTTGTGCAGCACATTATGCAAAATTGTGTCATGCAATATGACTGCCCTGCGGCGCGTAATCTCGCCCTTGGACGCCACGAAGCACCTCTGCCCACCTCGCGCACCTGTAATGCCCGATGTATCGGCTGTATCTCACAACAAGAAGAAGGCTCCCCCATTGTGACCACGCCGCAATGTCGCCTAGATTTTTGCCCCACTTCCGCAGAAATTGTGGAAATCATGCAATACCATTCCTCCCGTGAAAAGGAAAAGCCCATCTACTCTTTCGGCCAAGGATGCGAAGGCGAACCTCTCACCAATGCAGAGCTTTTGCTGGACGCTGTGCAAACCTTTCGCTCTCAAGGGGGCAAAGGCACCATCAACCTCAATTCCAATGCTTCGCGCCCTGAAGCCGTGGCTGCCTTGGGCGATGCAGGGCTCACTTCCCTGCGGGTAAGCCTTAACTCTGCTCGCCCGGAAGTATATAATATTTACTACCGTCCGCAAGGTTACACCTTTGACCATGTGCGAGACTCCATCAAAGCTGCACGCGAGCGCGGGGTTTTTGTTTCGTTGAACCTGCTCTACTTCCCAGGCATCACTGACACAGAAGATGAATTGGAAGCGCTCATGCAACTCATTGGCACTTGCGGCGTAAGTTTTATCCAATTGCGCAACCTTAATATCGACCCTGAAATGTACTTAGATTTACTCAAAGACATTCCCACCTCTCCCTCGGTGGGCTTTAACAACTTTAGAAAGCGTTTACGCAAAGCTTGTCCGTGGCTCACCTTTGGATATTTTAATCCTTGGCTTGGCGAAAAGGCTGAACTCAGTGCCCCCATGCCTGACCAATGGACAGCTCCCATCCCTGTGGCGCGTGGCATTCTAGGCGGAGAAGCACCTGATTTTAAAGAAGAAGACACCTTACATCAAGGTGCACAACTCATTGACTTCATGCCCAAAGGCCTACACAGCAGCGAGGAAGATGCGTGATTTTTCCCTTAGGCGCTCTCATTAATGGTGTAGCCATCATGGCCGGAGCCCTTTTGGGTCTGGCCTTTGGCGCACGCATGCCAGAAAAAATGCGCGAGCTCATTTTCCAAGGCATAGCACTGTGTATTTTAGTGCTGGGGCTCAAATCGGCTTTGGTGGGTAATGAAGCCATGCTCACCATTGCCAGCATTGTAAGTGGAAGCATTTTAGGAGAAATTGCGCGCATTGAAGATAGATTAAATAGCCTAGGCGAATGGTTAAAAAAGCTTGTTAGCTCTAAAAATCCTCGTTTTACCGAAGGCATGGTCACAGGTTCCCTGCTGATGTGCATCGGCGCCATGGGTATTTTAGGATCCATCGAAGAAGGCTTGCGCGGCACGCGTGAAATTGTTCATGCTAAGGCCGCCATAGATTTTTTTGCCGCCATCATTTTGGCCGCCAGTTTGGGTTTTGGGGTCTTCTTTTCCGGCATCAGCGTCTTTCTCTACCAAGGAAGCTTTGTGCTGGGGGCAAGTTTTCTCGCCGGAGTTCTTACAGACCCCGTCCTTACAGAGCTTACAGCCACAGGAGGAGTACTCATGATAGCCATTGCCACAAACACTTTAAAAATAACTACTATTCGCATAGGAAATATGTTACCGGCATTAGTTATGGCTGTTATTTTTGCCACCTTCTTCGTATAGAATCTGTTGACAGATGTAAACTTAGCACTATTTTTATAGTGTAAAGCGATAGCTAGGGTCTTTTTAGATGACAGAAAGCTTTATTTACTCTATTCTACGCTCGACGACGTCAGCGGAAGAGAGTTTGTCGTTTGTCTGGTATTCAGCGTTAACTTTCCCCATTTCTACAAAGAACATAGGTAAAAAATGAGTTCACAACAAAATATTTCCTCTTCTTTGGAAAATTTCCTCACAAAGTTAGGCCTTGGCATGCGTGCTAAGCTTATTTCTATCTTTGTTATCATTAAGGTGCTCCCTTTAATTCTCATTGCTTTAGTGGCTTGGCAGCAAGCGCTTAATCTTGGCGATGAAATGAAAGATCGTACCCAGAATATGGCCGACACAGCTGTGGAGGAACTTACTGTGGCTGGCAAGTTAGCGGTAGATGACGCCGTGCGCGCTCTTGACGACAGAGGAACGCAAGAAATTGAGCGCCTCACCACAGATACTGCTTTGAAGGTTGCCGAGTTCTTATACCAACGTGATGATGACATTCGCACCTTGGCGGCTTTTCCTGTGGACAAAAATATTTACAAAACTTTCATAGACCATAGAACTGGCCCCATACTTAAGCAAAGTCAATGGGTTCTTAATGAAGCACAAGACGCGTGGCTCAGCACCATGCCTCCTTCGTCTGCGCCAAACCTTACCTATCTTTCTGAGCAAAATTCCACGCGCTTTAAATACACCAAGCCCACGGGTTTTGAATATGAATACAAACCTCTCTATTTGGAAATGACCTTTGTGGATTTACAAGGCCAAGAGAAAATCAAAATTGTCACCTCTGACATTATGGATTCGGCCTTAAAAAATATTTCTGATAAGAAAAACACCTTTATTAAAGCAGAAGACTATTTCTCTAAATTACAGCAACTTAAGGCTGGGGAAATTTATGTTTCTGATGTTATCGGTGCTTATGTGGGAACCCCTTTCATTGGCCCCTATACTCCGGTAAATGCTAAAAAAAGAAACCTTCCTTTTGAGCCAGAAAAAGCAGCCTTCGCTGGCCCCGAGAATCCTCATGGAAAGCGTTTTCAAGGTATTGTGCGCTGGGCTACCCCTGTGGAAAAAGAGGGAAAAATTGTGGGCTATGTGACCATGGCTTTAAACCACGACCACCTTTTGGATATGCTTGCCCACTTCACCCCAAAAACAGAACGATATACAGAACTGTCTGACCCCATTGAAGGCGACTATCTCTTTATTTGGGACCACAAAGGACGCAATATTGTACACCCGCGCCACCACTCCATTGTGGGCTATGACCCCGAAACCGGAGATCCATACCCAGCATGGTTAGAGGATCAAATATACGAACAATGGCAAGGCAGTGGAAAAAGTTATGCTGAATTCATTGAAACAGTTCCCACTTTTGTGGACCAACGTCGTGATAGAAAATTTGCCAAAGAGCAACTCATCAAAGGTGATGTGGGTCTTGACTGTCGCTATTTAAACTTTGCCCCCCAATGCACAGACTGGTACGGAGCCACTAAGGATGGCGGTTCCGGCTCCTTCCTCATTCTATGGTCTGGCCTTTGGAAACTCACCACCACCGCAGCCATCCCTTACTATACAGGCCAGTACGGCGATACTGAGCGTGGTTTTGGTATTCTTACCGCCACTTCAGGCATTGAAAACTTCCACGCGCCGGCCATTGATACACAAAAGAAAATTCAAGAAATTATCACTGCCACCGATGCCGAGCTTGACGGCGTTGCCCAAGAAACCTTTGCAACCATTGCAGCGCGTCTTTGGGAAACCACATTGAGCTTATCCGTATCCACCGTAGTCATGACCATCTTGGTTATCTTTGTGGCCATTTGGATGGCATCCACCATTACGCAAAAAATTACCTACCTCATCGCGGGTATCACTAGATTCCGCCAAGGTGAGCGTCAGTTCCGCTTCAACGAGCCCGTGAAAGACGAGCTTGGCGTGCTGGCCGACTCCTTGGACGATCTCTCGCAAAGTATTGAAGACAGTATCAAAGGTCCTGCCACCATTACAAACCTTGAGGGCAGTGTTATCTACATGAACGCCATGGCTTTGGAATTGCTTGATACCACGCTTGAGAAAGTTGTGGGTAAAAAGTACACCGATGTCAGTGCTTATGACGAGGACAGTAATCCCATCACCTGCTTTACCGAAGGCAGAGAGCAAAATGTTATTCAATATGTGCCTACGCACACTTACTATAAGAGCAATGTCACCTATCTTACCAGTAAAAGTGGTAAGAATGTTGCTTACATCATCGTGCTTGAAGATGTAACCATGCTCATCACTGAGCAAGACCGCATTGAACGCGAACGCGCCCTGCTTGATACGGTTATTTCTTCTTCACCAGACCTTATATGGTACCTTGCTGCCAATGAGACCTTCCTCTTTGTGAACACACGCTTTGCTGACTCTTTTGGCATGACTCCAGAAGAAGTGCATGGTAGAAAAGCTTCGGAAATTCTGCCCAGCGCCGTATACGAAGCCATACGCAATAATGACCAAGAAGCCATTAATTACAAAGGCGCTGTGCACACCGAAGAAAGGCTTACCTTTGCCGACGGCCATGAAGAAATCCTGGACGTGGTACGCACCCCACTCTTTACACCAGACAACAAGCTGCGCGGTGTACTTGGCGTGGCCCGTGACGTAACACAGCGTGTAACCGTAGAAAAAGAGTTGCGCCAAATGCAGCGCGATCTCATTAATGCTGTGGCAGAAGCCAACAAAGCCAGTGACTCAAAGAGTGAGTTCTTGGCCCGCATGAGCCACGAAATTCGCACCCCCATGAACGCCATTTTGGGCATGACCAACATTACCAAGCGTAAGCTTGGCAATAATGAAAGCGGTACAGAAGATTTAATGCCGCATATTGCACAAATCGAATCTTCTTCGCAGCACCTTTTGGGCTTGCTCAATGACATCTTAGATATTTCTAAGATTGAAGCCGGTAAAATTGAATTATCAGAAGAAAGCTTCTCCTTGGCTAAGCTTGTGGAAGAAGTTGCGGTCATCATTAGGCCTCGTTGTAGCTCCAAGAATATCAATTTTGATGTGAACATGTCGACGCTACATTGCGAGAACTTCTTGTCGGATGGCTTGCGCTTGCGCCAAATTCTTATCAACCTCTTGGGCAATGCTGTTAAGTTTACGCCAGAGCTTGGTAATATCACCTTCCGCGTTGAAGAGCAAAAGCGTGACAACGGCAAGAGCCTCATCTACTTCTCGGTGACAGATACCGGTATTGGTATTTCCGAAGAAGCCATATCCAAACTCTTTAACCCCTTTGAGCAAGCCAACAGCCATATTACGCGCAACTATGGCGGTACAGGTCTTGGCTTATCCATCAGTAGACGTATTGCTCTGCTTCTTGGTAGTGATATACATGTAAAGTCTACTCTTAACGAAGGCAGTGAATTCTCCTTTGCATTGTGGCTCAAAGAAGAAAATACCACTACCGTCCAAGCCGACACGCAAACTGGCGACACCACGGTGGCGCCCGGTCAGCGCATTCTCTTGGTGGATGATGTGGACATTAACCGCATTATCGCTGTTGAATTGCTTTCACCTTTTGAGTGTGAAGTGGACGAAGCCAGCGATGGTCAAGAAGCTGTGAATATGTTCTCCGCTTCTCCTGAAGGCTATTACAAGCTCATTTTCATGGATTTACAAATGCCCAATATGAACGGACACGATGCGGCCAAAACCATCCGTCAACTGGATCGCGAAGATGCATCTCAAGTTCCCATTGTTGCCATGACAGCCAATGCCTTCCGCGAAGATATTGACCAGTGCATAGCCAGTGGCATGAACGAGCACGTGGCTAAGCCCATTGACCTTGAAAGACTTTCCGAAGTCATCAAGACCTATCTTGGCACCAAGTCCTAAACAGTAATAAGTAATACAATCACTTTACTATAAAGAGCTCCACCATGCTTGCTGGCGGGGCTCTTTTTTATACTGCACCAAAACAGTACCATTTCCCAGAGCCTCATAAGCCTTTAAATTTCAGATATTTCATGCTTTTTTTCTAAAAAAACAATGCAATTCTCAAAAAATATTAAGCAATAAAAACAATACGTTCAAAAGCATTCACTTCACTTTCTTGTAAAATATATCCTTTTTTTAATCTTATACGTTGACAGAAGAAGCAAAGAGTGTTCTTGTGTATCTATGAGTCGCACCGAGTTAATCCAAATGTCTTGGATTTCTTGGGCGAGAAAAAATTTTTTTGAGAGGATTATTCCATGCCTAAATCGATCTATGTTGGCAATCTTCCCTGGTCTGCTACTGAAGACCAAATCCAGGAGCTTTTTGCTGAATACGGTACGGTTCTTTCCGTTAAATTAGTAAGCGACCGTGATACCGGCCGTGCTCGTGGCTTTGGATTTGTTGAAATGGAAGATGCTGATGCACCAGCAGCAGTTGAAGCGTTAGACAATGCCACTTTTGGCGGACGCACTTTGCGCGTCAATGAAGCACGTCCACGCGCTCCACGTCCTGCCCGCTACTAATTTGTAGCACGCACTGAGTTTACTTGGTTTAAGCTTATGCACATTTTTACAGTCCGCGTTTACCTTAACACATAAACGCGGTCACGGATTCAGACTTTGCGTTCGGATGGGCTTTGTGTAAAAAGCAAAGCCTTAAATTACGCACTTTAAATGGCAAACACAGTACTTTGTACTTTATGCCATTTTATTGTTTTTATTGTGTTCTTGATTGCATAGCTTAACGTGCAGCATATAGACTTTATGTCTTAAGGACATAGGACTTTAAGGAGAATATACCATGCTCAATCCTAAACAATGCGTCTTGCACAGTGGCGGAGCCTCAGGTACAGAAGAGTTCTTTGGAACACTTGCCGAGCAATGGGGTATTGAAGAAATTAATTACAGCTTTGAAGGCCATCAGTTAGCTCGCTCTCGTGGGGTTCGTATTCTTACCTCTGAAGAGCTTGCCCTTAAAGATGTTAGCCTCACCTATGTATCAAAGCTCATGAGCCGCGAATACACGCGCGCACCGATTTTCCGCAAAGTATTACAATCCATTTGCTGGCAAGTGAATGGCGGTAACGAAATTGTGGTTATCGGTGAAATCCAAGCCGATGGCACCGTAAAAGGTGGGACAGGCTGGGGCGCTGAATTTGCCAAAATTTGCAATAAACCCCTCTTGGTTTTTGACCAAAATAAGAGAGAATGGTTTAGCTGGGAGAAAGACGCTTGGACTGTCGAAAAAGACCCACGTATTTCACGCCCTCATTTCACTGCAACAGGTACTCGCTTTCTGGAAGAGTCGGGAAAAGAAGCTATTAAACAATTATTCGAACGCTCTTTCGAAAAATAATTTGACGCGAGAAGAGATTTCACCAAAGGGTTTGGACCATGGTTCAGACCCTTTTATTTTATCAAGCATGAGTCACCTGTGAAAACATCTTATTCTTCCCTTTGCCTTGGCGCGGCTCTCTTAGCCTTTACCGTCTGGGGCTCCCTCGTTTTATATTGGAAAGCCTTAGAGCATGTTCCTGCCTTTGAAATTCTTGCACATCGCATGCTTTGGTCTTTGGTTACCGTCAGTGTTTTGGCCTGTTTTATGCGTAGTTTTACACAAATTCGCACTGCCATGAAGCAAAAAGGCGTCATGCTCCGCTTAACAATTGCCGGAACAGTTGTGGCTGGCAATTGGCTTTTATACATTTGGAGCGTTACCAACGAGCGCATTGTGGAAGCAAGTCTTGGGTATTTTATCAATCCCCTCCTTTCCGTATTACTAGGACGACTGTTGCTAGGGGAAAAAATGACGCGCCTGCAGATATTAGCCGTTATCATCGCAGCCATTGGTGTTACATATTCGGTTATAACCTATGGAGAATTTCCTTTTATAGGACTTGCCCTAGCATGCTCATTTGCTTTTTACGGTTATGTAAAAAAAAGTATAAAAGTCCCTGTGGTTCCAGGATTTTTTCTTGAAACTTTACCCCTTTTTCCTGTGGCAGCCGGGTGTATACTTTGGCAACAAAGCACAGGCTATAGTAACTTTTTTGCCTATGATATAAGCACGCAATTACTCCTCATGGGGACAGGTGCCATCACAGCTCTTCCTCTTCTGCTTTTTGCCTATGCCAGCAAAGGCGTGCAACTCTCCACCATGGGGCTTATGCAATATATTTCCCCCACCATTAATTTGCTTATTGGTGTTTTTATGTTTGGAGAGAGCATTTCTCAAGCCAATAGGGTTATGCTTATTTGTATTTGGGTGGCATTATCCCTATATACATGGTGCAATATTCACCACTATGAAAAAACTAAGCAAAACCTTGCGACAAAAGACACTGCATAAGCCTGCCATTTTTGGTTGCTAAGCCAATACGGCTTACTGTATACTGCTGACATTCTTGCGAAGAATTGCATTTTAACTATAATTCTAATAACTTTTGAACCACGAGCATATGTATGACCTATGACTTTACCGAACAAGAACAAGCCATTTTACGTATAGTACAAAAGAATTTGCCAGATACAGCAACCCCGTATGCAGATATTGCACATACGGTGGGATGCACCGAAGAGCAAGTCCTTGCCCTTTTGCAAAAACTTAAAGACCAAGGGGCCATTCGACGCTTTGGAGCCAGCATCAAACATCAAAAAACCGGTTGGAATCATAATGCCATGGTGGCTTGGCAGGTGAGCGAAGAAGATGCCGACGCCTTTGGTGAAAAGGCCGCTGCGCATCCCAATATTTCCCATTGCTACTTTCGTCCTTCATCAGCCTCAGATTGGCCATACACTTTGTACACCATGACGCACGGACGTAGCGAAGAAGAGTGCCAAAAAACCATTGCTGACGTACAACAAGCCACAGGCGTTACCACTTTCGCTGTACTGGACAGTATTCAAGAATTCAAAAAAATATCCATGACTTATTTTTAAGGAACACAGCATGCAAGAAAAACAATCTCAAGCCCTTTTTGATCGTGCCCAAGCCCTCATTCCCGGCGGTGTAAATAGCCCCGTACGCGCTTGTAAAAATGTGGACAGCATTCCTCTTTTTATCCAAGAAGCCCACGGCTGCGAGCTGATTGACGCTGATGGCAACACATATATTGACTACGTGCTTTCGTGGGGCCCCATGATTTTAGGTCATGACCATCCTCAAGTGACAGCCGCAGTACAGGCCGCAGCGGCCAGAGGCACAAGCTATGGAGCCCCTTGCCAAGACGAAATACTTCTTGCAGAAGCCGTCATAGCAGCCTTGCCCTCAGTGGAAATGGTGCGCATGGTTAACTCCGGTACCGAAGCCACCATGAGTGCGTTGCGCCTTGCTCGTGGCATCACCGGTAGAGATAAAGTTGTAAAGTTCATTGGCTGCTATCATGGTCATGCCGATCCCTTCTTGGCAGCTGCTGGCTCTGGCATAGCGACACTTTCCATTCCCGGAACCCCAGGCGTGCCGGAATCTGTAGTGGCAGATACTTTATTGGCCAAATATAACGATCTTGACGCTGTTAAAGCTCTTTTTGCTGCCCACGCAGATGGCATTGCTGCCATTATCGTGGAACCTGTGGCCGCCAATATGGGCCTTGTGCCCCCCAAAAAAGGCTTCTTAGAAGGTTTACGCGAGCTTTGCACCCAAAACGGAGCTTTGCTTATTTTTGATGAAGTTATCACCGGTTTCCGTCTGGCCTATGGTGGCGCACAAGAGTATTTCAACATCACACCAGACCTCACTACCTTTGGCAAAATCATTGGCGGTGGCCTACCTGTGGGCGCATATGGCGGCAAAAAAGAATATATGCAACGTATAGCTCCTTGTGGCGACGTGTACCAAGCCGGCACCCTTTCCGGAAACCCCTTGGCCATGGCCGCCGGCCTTGCTACTTTAAAGGTATTAGCGCAAAGCGACTATGCAGCATTAAGCGCGCGTACAGCAGATTTTGCAGCACAAATGCAAAGCATTTTACGTGATAAAGGACATACCGTACGCGTGCCTGCCCTTGGCCCCATGTTCTGCCCCTTCTTCACAGAAGAAGAAGTCTGGGATTTTGACGCTGTAAAACGCGCAGACTCTGCCAAATTCACACGTTTTTACAAAGCATTACGCCAAAAAGGCATCTATATTGCCCCCGCTTCCTTCGAAGCTGGCATGATGAGCTTTGTGCATAGCGATGACCACTTAAAGAAAACCTTAGATTGTATTAAAGATCTTGATTTTTAATACGTAAAAGATCTCACATGCAAAGCCCCTTTTCGCCCCGGTGGAAAGGGGCTTTATTCATGACCAACATATGACCCTTGTGAAAAAAAACCCAACTCTCATTGACAAAAGCCCCTCAACAAGCGTACATTTTCTGAGCAGGGCCCAGCCCGCATGGATGAGAGGCATTCTTACAACCTATTTTTTGGAGGTTTTTAGTGAATATTCTTATTTTTGGCCCCAATGGCAGCGGAAAAGGCACGCAAGGCAACTTAATTAAAGAAAAATATAACCTTGCTCATATTGAGTCAGGTGCCATATTCCGTGAACACATTGGCGGCGGCACTGAGCTTGGCATAAAAGCCAAAGAATATATTGATCGCGGCGATCTCGTTCCCGATGAAATCACCATTCCCATGATTTTGGAAACCTTAAAAAGCAAAGGTTCCGATGGTTGGCTTTTGGACGGTTTCCCCCGTAATATTGTGCAAGCACAAAAACTTTGGGACGCTTTACAAGCCGAAAACATGAAGCTAGATTATGTTGTTGAAATTTTGCTTCCTCGCGAAATAGCTAAAATGCGCATCATGGGACGTCGCCTTTGCGCCAATAATAATAATCACCCCAATCATATTTATATTGATGCCATTAAGCCCAATGGCGATGTCTGTCGCGTGTGCGGTGGTGCCCTTTCCGCCCGTGCCGATGACCAAGACGAAGCAGCCATAGGCAAGCGTCACGATATTTACTACAACTCCGAAGACGGCACCCTAGCCGCAGCCTATTTCTATAAAAACTTAGCTCAAAATGGCGCCACCAAATATATTGAGCTCAATGGAGAAGGCGATATTAACGCTGTAAAAGAAGCCTTACTTGCTAAATTAGCTTAACAAAGCTTGCGCCTTACACCATAACTATTTAGGCTCCTTATATATTTAAGGAGCTTTTTTTTGCTCTATAGCTTTTGGAATTTATGCCGATATGTAAGATAAGGTGTGTGCTTAGATGTATCCTTTGCTCGTTATTTGGATCACACTTTCTGCTCCGCGGACTTCAAGTAGAGGGCAGTTTTTTCTCGGAACATTTTTTGCATCACAAACCTTAACTGTTTACTATTAGAACCGGAGTGTATATGACAAATATATCTTCTTTAAATCCTTACGCTTCCATCGCCAATACCAATATAGGTACGGTGCTCTCCAGTAGTGCTGTTGCGCCAGAAAAAGACAATACCGCTGATGCTGTTCTCATTTCTGATGAAGCCATCGAGCTCCTCAACGAGCTAAGATATAAAGAAAATTTAACTTCTATCACCAATGAAAACCAATTACTTTTCGATAAGGTATCTAAAAAACTACCTGCCACGGAAGAATTTACCGACATGCTTAATTGGCTTAGTAGTCAAAAGATAGAGGAAGCCTTTAGTCTTAATGGCAATGTGGGTGAAATTAATCGTGATGCGTATGAAAAAGATCCCGCCAAATACGCAGAGTTATGGAACAATCTCTACAATGACTTCAATGGCCTTATGGAAACCCTTGGCCTGGATGATGACGACACCATGATGCGCGAAGTTCTGGCCAATGAAGACGTACAGATGGAATTGATGAATCGCTTTAAATCCACTTTTAGCGAGGAAACCAATGAATTGTTAAACTACTTTAACATAACAGTGTAACCATATAAATTGTATATATTTTTTAAAAAGTGACCACAAAGAACATTGCTTTTTGAGCCAAAATACACTATAGGCTTTGCTAAGTCGTATTTAGCACAAGGAGTAAAGTATGAAAGTTCTACTGATAAATGGTAGCCCGCGTAAAAAAAGCTGTACAGGCGTTGGCCTGCAAGAAGTCGCCACAGCTTTACAAGCTAATGGTGTTGATACTCATATGGTATCCATTGGCAACAAAGCCATTCGCGGCTGTATTGCTTGCAACAAGTGCGTAGAAACAGGTTATTGTATTTTTAAAGATGACCCCATCAATGAATGGATTGACATTATGAAAGAATGTCAAGGCCTTGTGGTGGGATCTCCTGTATATTACGCCGCGCCGAATCCTTCATTATGTGCTGCCCTTGACAGAATGTTCTATTACAAATCTGCCCCATATGCTTATAAACCTGGTGCCGCCATGGTGAGCTGTCGCCGCGCTGGATCCACAGCCGCCCTTGATTGCTTGCAAAAATTCTTCACCATTGCTCAAATGCCCCTTGTCTCCTCGCAATATTGGCCACAAGTGCATGGCAATACACCAGAAGAAGTACAGCAAGACTTGGAAGGTCTACAAACCATGCGCGTTTTAGGGCGCAATATGGCTTGGCTTATCAAGTGTATAGAAGCCGGCAAAGCCACCGTACCCATGCCAGAAGTAGAAGAGCGTCATTGGACAAACTTTGCCCGTTAAATTATAGATATACACAAGTATAAAGTTTTAATCTTTAGCAGAAAAGTCTTGCAAAACAAAAGGCTTTTCTGCTAAAGCCGTGTTATGTTGTTGCAACATCAGAACAGAAAAACACCAAGACTTTATAGCAAAAGATGGCAAACAAAAAGACGATGATACAAAAGACGCCTTTGATTACATTGGGTGGCATAGTCAAAAAATTTGACGAGCATGTGGCATTAAATGGCATTAATCTGCAAATTGCCAATGGCGAATTTCTCACCTTACTTGGCCCTTCTGGCTGTGGTAAAACCACAATTTTACGCATTCTTTCAGGCTTTGAAACCCCTGATGCCGGCACTGTCTCCATAGGCGGTGTTGATGTCACCACCCTTCCCCCCGAAAAACGTCAAGTAAATACGGTTTTCCAAAACTATGCTCTTTTTCCGCATATGTCTGTTTTTGACAATGTGGCCTTTGGCTTGCGCATGCAAGGGGTAAAAAAAGAAGATATAAAAGAGCGCGTACGGGCCACCTTGCAAATGGTGCGTCTGGAGCATTTAGCCGACCGCAAGCCATCTAATCTTTCTGGCGGACAGCAGCAACGCGTTGCCTTGGCGCGAGCCATAGTCAATGAGCCCTTGGTATTGCTCTTGGATGAACCGTTTTCTGCCCTAGATTACAAATTACGTTGCCAAATGCAGCTAGAAATTAAACGTATTCAGCGCAAACTTGGCATTACCTTTGTTTTTGTTACCCACGATCAAGAAGAAGCCTTTGCCATGAGTGATCGTGTGGTGGTCATGGACAATGGGCGTATAGTTCAAGAAGGAACGCCCCAAGATATCTATGAAAATCCGGCCAATCTCTATGTGGCACGCTTTGTGGGTGAAATTAATATTTTACCCGCAACCATAGTGCGCAAGCTTCCTGATAACACCTATGAAATACGCATAGAGAATACCCTTTTCACAGTACCCAGCAAGCAAGAATTTGCCGAACAAGACAAAGTAAATGTACTTATTCGCCCTGAAGATTTACGTATTTACCATAAGTATGAAGAAAGACCGGAAGGTCCTGTGTTACGTGCCTTCGTGCGTGAGTCTGTCTATAAAGGCGCCACCGTGGATTTGCACATTACTCTAGCCCAAGAAGCAGGACAAGAAGGGCCACATTTGGTGGGCGCAGAATTTTTTGACGAAGATGGCCTTGATATTAACTATGTGGAAGGCGAAGAAGTGGTTGTTACTTGGGTAAGCGGCTGGGAAGTGATGCTGCCCCATGAAGATGTATAGATGAAGAGATATAATTTTTTACGCACCTTAAGCATTAGCACTACAGCTTTGTGGCTGGGGATTTTTGCCCTTTTACCCAATGTGGGACTTTTGGTCATCACTGTGCTTACCCGCGGGGAAACATCTTTTGTGCTTCCCATATTCACATGGGATAATTACGTACAGCTGTTTGACCCCAAATATTCCATTATCCTGTGGGAATCTTTTTGGATTGCGCTGGCTTCCACCTTTATTTGCTTACTGTTGGCCTACCCCTTTGCCTATGCCATGGCCAAAGCCAGCAAAAGAGCTAAGCCATGGCTTCTTTTGCTTATCATTATTCCCTTTTGGACCAACTCCCTCATACGCACCTATGCCCTCATTGCCATTTTAAAAAGCAATGGCATCATAAGCTCTTTGCTCATGTGGCTGGGACTCACAGATCAGCCCATATCGCTTATGTACAGCCATTTTGCCACCTTATGCGGCATGGTATATACCTTTTTGCCCTTCATGATTTTACCTTTATACGCCAGCATCGATAAGCTTGACCCGCGCTTTGGGGAAGCAGCCCGCGACCTTGGTGCAAGCCCTGTCAGCACCTTTTGGCATATTACCCTACCCCTCACCTTGCCTGGCATTGTGGCGGGATGCATCTTGGTATTTCTTCCTTCTTTGGGAGCTTTTTATATTCCTGAAATTTTGGGCGGAGCAAAAAGTCTACTTGTGGGCAATTTCATCAAAAATCAATTCCTTGTGGCCAGAGATTGGCCCATGGGTGCCGCCGCCAGCACCTTCCTCACGCTCTTGCTCATTCTCATGCTGCTCATGTATAAGGCAGTGAATACCTATACACAAAATAAGCACCATGACTTTGAAGAGGGGGATGCCTAATGCAAAAATTAGCCAAACTCTGGCTCTATATGGTCTATGCTTTTTTGTATTCACCCATCATTATAGTCATCATATACTCTTTTAATAATGCCAAATATTCCACCGACTGGCGTGGTTTTACGCTCAAATGGTATCAATTGCTTTCGCGCAACGATTCCTTATTGGATTCTGCCCTAAATTCCTTCATGGTGGGAAGCATTGCTGCCACATTGGCCACCATACTTGGCGTGTTGGCTTCCATAGCTTTAAGAAGATATCGTTTCCCCGGGCGCAAGGTGCTGTACAGTTCTGTCTATGTGCTTACAGTGTCCCCTGACATTGTCATGGGCATTTCCTTGCTCATTTTCTTCATAGCCTTCTCCGTGGATCTTGGTTTTCTCACTTTGCTCATAGCGCACACCACGCTGGCTCTGCCCTTTGTGACCATTACTGTTTTGGCGCGCTTGGCCGAATTTGATGAAAGCGTGGTGGAAGCAGCCCGGGACCTTGGAGCCAGCGAATGGCAAGCCTTTTACCATGTCATACTACCCATGATTTGGCCTGCCGTCTTGGCGGGGTGGCTTCTTGCTTTTACCCTTTCCATGGATGATGTGCTCATTAGTTTCTTTGTTACCGGGCCATCATTTGAAATATTACCGTTAAAAATCTATTCCATGGTTCGCCTTGGCATGAAGCCAGACGTCAATGCTTTGTCTGCCATCATGTTTGGAGTCACCGTTGTGCTGGTGATCTTGGCTTGGACTTTGGGAAGAGGGAGAAAAAAATCATGAAAAAACTTCTTGTAACACTGTGCTGTCTCTTCAGCCTCCTTGGCATGAGCACCATGGCCCTAGCAGAAAAAAATGTTTTGCACGTATTTAACTGGTCTGAATACATACCCCAAGACGTGTTGGACGATTTTACCAAGGAAACTGGTATTGAGGTAGTCTACACCACTTACGAATCCAATGAAGCCATGTATGCCAAATTGAAACTCCTCAATGGCAAAGGCTATGACATTGTGGTGCCCTCCACCTATTTGGTAGACTTGTTGCGTGAATCCAACCTATTAAGCACCATTGATAAAAGCAAGCTCCCCAATCTTAAGCACCTTGACCAAAACCTTATCAATAGAGCCTTCACCACCGAAGATACGTATTCCATCCCTTACATGTGGGGTGTACAAGGTTTTATGGTCAACAAAACCATGGTGGATGCCAAAAGCATTACTTCTTGGAATGACTTATTTCGCCCAGAATTTTCGGGCAAGCTTTTATTGTCCGATGACATTCGCGACACTGTAGGCGCTGCCCTTTTGGCCACTGGCAACAAGATGAACACAACAGATCCGGCTCAAATTAAAGCTGCCTATGAATGGTTACACAAATTAAAGCCCCATGTGCGTATTTTTGATGTTACCGCTGCCAAGCAAGCGCTCATCAGCGAAGAAGTGGCCGCTGGCTTCATCTGGAATGGTGATGCCTATATTGCTTTACAAGAAAACCCCAATCTTGAATTTATCTATCCCAAAGAAGGCACACCTCTTTGGTTAGATAGCTTTGCCATTCCTGCGCAGGCAGAAAACAAAGAAGCCGCCCATACTTTCATTAACTTCATGCTTCGCCCAGACATTGCCGCCAGATGCGTGGAAGAATACAATTACAGCACCCTCAATATGGGTGCCAAAGAGCATTTGCCCGAAGAAATGCGCCAGAGCAATCTTATCTTTCCCAAAGAGGAAGACCTGGTTCGCAGCCAATTTTCCAAAGGTCTAGGGGAAGCTCAAAAAATATACGATGAGCTTTGGGTTGACTTGAAAATAGGCGAATAGCTTTATGTGGCCTTAACATGCAAAAGGGATCGTTTTACGGTCCCTTTTTTTATATTTTACCTAAAACTTTACACAAAGATGAAAAACACATATATAAGAGCATATGCCCCTCTGAAGACATTTCACACGGGGCATCTTTTATATATGTTGCGTACTTTTCGCGCTTTATTCACCTTAACTAGGCATTGCACGGTGTCCCCATGGCATTAAAAGAGCTTACAATTCCCCCCCACGCCCAAAAAGCCCCCATAGAAACGTCTTTGTTTGATTTCTTTAAGATGGGTCCTGGGCCTTCTTCTTCTCATACCATGGGCCCCATGAAGGCAGCCAAACACTTTGAAGAGCTTTGCCACTCCCTCCCAGAAAATGTCTTACAGCAGGCACAAAGCATTCAAGTGGAGCTACTGGGTTCTTTAAGTGCCACAGGCGTGGGGCACGGCACTAAACCTGCCATCATCGTGGGACTTTTGGGACACGATCCAGCCACTTGCCCCGCGCATCTTTTGGAACAAGTAAAGCCCAACAAAGAGTTCACCGTATATCTTGGGCAAAGGGCGCAAGTGGAAGTGCGCACGGGCTACGATCACATCATCGACGGCCCCATCAATCATGATAAACCTTACAGCAATACCTTGATATTTTCTTTGTTGCAAAAAGATGGCTCCATTGCCCTTTCGCAAGAGTACTATTCAGTGGGTGGTGGCTTTATTCAATGGAAAGGCTGGCAGGCTCCAGAGCACGGTAAGCCCCTCTATCCATATAACTCCATGCACCAATTACGCCAACAACTAAAAGATACCGGCCTCACATTGCACGAGCTTATTTTGGATAATGAAAGTGCCATCACTGGCATGGCTCGCCCCCAAATTTTTCAAAAGCTCGATGAAATCATGGAGGTCATGTATTCTTCTGTGGTGCGCGGCTTGAATAACGAAGGACCTCTGCCCGGCACCTTGGGCGTGCATCGTAAAGCGCGCTTGCTTCACGATAAGGCCATGAGCGTGCCCCATGCCGTTGACAGAATCATGGGCTGCATTAACGCCTATGCCTTTGCCGCCGCCGAAGAAAATGCCGCCGGAGGCGTCATTGTGACGGCCCCCACTTGCGGTTCTGCCGGTGTTATGCCAGCCTTACTCTACGCCATGCGCTATGATTTTAATATTGGTGAAAGAGCCCTGCGAGAAGGCGTGCTGGCCTCGGCCGCCGTGGGCTATTTGGCCAAACACAATGCCGGCATTGCCGGTGCCGAAATGGGTTGCCAGGGGGAAATTGGCGTGGCTTCGTCCATGGCTGCCGCCATGGTATCCCACACACGTGGCAATCCTGCCTATGTGGTCGAAAATGCGGCGGAGATAGCCCTTGAGCATCACCTTGGCCTCACATGCGACCCTGTGGGTGGCTATGTGCAAATCCCCTGCATTGAGCGCAATGCCATGGGTGCCATAAAAGCTTACAATGCAGCCCTCCTCGCCCATTGTGAACAAGGCGTGCATCACCTTGTCACCCTTGACGCCGTCATCAGTGCCATGGGCGAAACAGGTCGCGATATGAACGTAAAATTTAAAGAAACCAGCACCGGCGGCCTCGCTGTAAGCATGGTGGAATGTTAAACTGAACATTTTTTCATACCAATTAAGAAGCTAAAACAAAAAGCCCCTCTGCACATATACAGAGGGGCTTTATAATTTTCTATTTCTAATGCGGTGCTGTTCGCCGTGTGATGGTCACTTTTTGACTGGGCGGTGTGATGAGCGTCATGCCTTCAGGTAAGCTCACTTGAGATTGCACCGTGGCACTTTGCCCTTCTTCCAAAAGAGGCGGTGTTACGCGTATGGCAAGGCCATTTAAATACGATTTATTTTTGGCCAACCCCTCTGGCAATTCCACTTCCACAGTAAGGTTTTGCGGACTGAGCATATAGCGATCTGGCTCCCCATTGACTTGCACCTTTTTTTCCACAGTCACGCGTGTGCGCTTGGTTGTCACTGTATACGTCACAGAAACAAAGGAAGGCGTCACGGAGGATTGTTCTATGGTTGAAACCAAAGGAAATTTTTTCGTATACGTTCCGGCGGCTTCTTTGGTATCCATATGCAATTCTAAAGGGAGGCTATGCACCTTAGACACAATTTTTTCCGGCCCGCGCAACAAACCTGTGCTGGGAGAAATAGTCATATCCTTCACCTTAAAAGCCGAAGAGTGCAAAACAGTATCGATGGTGGCTTTGATGGGCACATTGCGCTCTAGCAAAGTATCCGTCATGACAATGGCTTGAGGAGGCGAAATTTCCAAAACCTCAAAGGCACGAAAGTTTCCTTTGGAAAAGTCAGGCTGCAAAAAAGAAATGATATTTTTACCCTTTTCCAAATGCGATAAGTCTATGGCATAGGTGGTTTTGGTATCATGACTTTGCAATAAGGTTTTGGGGCCGCGCACTTGCACTGTCACCTCATTCACAAGCCCTTCGGTAACAATGAGATGCTTAGGCACATTATTATAATCAATATACACTTTAAGATGCATGTCCACACGCTCTTTAACGGTTATGGCATACCAAGAAGTCACGGCGATACACAAGGAAAGGAGTAATAAAGGAAAATTGATACGAGTAATACTAGAGAGCATTTCCAATGACCTCGTGAAGTTTATTTGCTTGAATTCTAGGGGTTATTTCACCCTTCACTGCCACGGAGATTTCTCCACGCTCTTCAGAAACCACAATGGCTATGGCGTCAGATTCTTCCGTAATGCCAAGGGCCGCGCGATGCCTTGTGCCAAAGTTTTTCCCTTGCACCACGGCAAGGGGTAAAATACATGAAGCCGCAGCCAACTTTCCCTTGCTGATAATGACAGCACCATCATGCAGGGGCGAACCGTGTAAAAAAATAGATAAAAGAAGCTTACGCGAAATTTCTGCATTGATGGGCGTACCCTCTTGGCGCATCATATCTTGCAAAGGCAAGGAACGCTCTATGATGATAAGGGCACCTATACGCAAACGCGCCATTTCTGTACAGGCTTGAATGATTTCTTCTATGGCTGTGTGGTGTAAGGTGCTACGCTTCCAAAAGTACCGTGCGCCCATTTCTCCAAGGCCTTGGCGTATATCTTTTTGAAATAAAATAACCACCACCAAGAACAAAGAGCCCACAATATGCTCCAGCATCCAGCGTAAGGAATACAGCTCTACCTCGATGGAAATGGCATACAGCACCAATAAAATAACTAAGCCAAGCAAAGAAGCCAAACCACGCGTGCCCTTAATAATACACAGAGCATTATAAATAAGCACGGTGATGATGCCAATATCAAGCCCGTCGCGCCAATTTACTCCGGGGGGTAATTCAAGCATATTCCATAATTCAAGCATCTCAATTCCTCATTCAAGCTGTATATTGACCTAGCATGGAGCAAGGCCAGAGGCAATGCTCAAGGCACGGCGGCTCCTCGCCACATGATGCACCCTATGATAAACTATGCCTTGTGCGCCAAGTAAAGCCGTCGTTATATGTGTTGCCTCGGCTCTGGCATGCATATCTTGCTCTGCCATGCCCAATTGTTTGTGTAAGAAAGACTTCATGGAAAGGGCTGCCAAAATGGGCCTGCCAAAATGTTCCAATTGGTGTAAAGAACGCAAAATTTCCCAATTTTGCTCGACACTTTTACCAAAACCTATGCCGGGATCCAAAAGAATATGCTCTTCCGGCAAACCTGCCTTGGTGAAGCGATGCAATTGTTTTTCAAAAAAATCTTGCAAATACGGCATTATGGGGCCGTCTGGAATATGCTTTTGCATGGAATAGGGCCGCCCTGAGCTGTGCATAAGCACATAACCAGGCTTATATTGCGCCACCACATCCAAAAGCTCCGGCTCAAAAAGTGCCGCGGAAATATCGTTAATAATGGGCACTCCGGCTTGTAAAACCGCAGCAGCTGTGCTGGCGTGGTAGGTATCCACCGAAAGTAAGGGAGCTTGCTGCAAAGGCGCCTGCTCCGCGGGCTCATGCTTTGGAGAATCTTGCTCCGTGGCATCTTGTCCCACCATTACTTGCTCCGACCCCCCTTGTACGGGTGACTTTGTCCAAAAATCCGCCTCAGCATGCAAAAGAGCTTGCAACACAGGCATGAGCCTTGCTCCTTCTTCACCGCCATCCAAAGGTTCTGCACCAGGACGCGAAGATTCTGCACCAAGGTCTAAAATCTGCGCACCTTCTTGCCACAAAAGTCGGGCATGGGCCAAGGCTTGTTCAGGTGCTTGATACTTACCACCATCGGAAAAAGAATCCGGCGTAAGATTCACTATGCCAAAAAGCGCAAAGGGGGAGGGCTGTAAAACCCTTCCCCCGCGCAAAGTCCATGATATATTTTTTATCATTAATCTTTTTTCGTATTTTCTGGTGTATTTTCTTCTTTGACAGAAGCACCTTCTTCTTTACTTACTTCTTCTTTACTCGCCTCTTCCTTCTCTGCACTTTCTGGCGCAGGGTCAGCAACTGGCGTTGCACTTTCCGAAGCTTTTTCTTGCTCGTTCACGGCTTCATCTGCATCAAAGGTGAAGTCTGCATCCTCTTTTTTAGGAGCGTGCTTCTTATCTGTATGACTCAAATCCACCGGAGGTAAGGTTTTACCTTCCAAAAGCATATCGATATCAGCACCACTGATGGTTTCGCGTTCTAACAAAGCATCAGCAATGGCATGTAAGTGATTTTCATGCTCGCGTAATAAGTCATGGCAACGAGTACGAGCTTCGCTCACAATGCGCTTCACTTCCGAGTCCACCAAGCGTGCTGTATCTTCGCTGAAGTTTTTATTTTGCACCCATTCGCGCCCAATAAAGACTTCTTCGCCCGTTTCACCAATGGCTAAAGGCCCTAGAGCTTCGCTCATGCCCCATTCACACACCATTTTACGAGCCATGCGCGTTACACGCTCAATATCATTGCTGGCACCGGTGGTTATGTCATCAAAAACGATTTCTTCCGCCACGCGGCCACCCAAAAGTACCACCAAGTTATTGAGCAAATAGCCGCGGGAGTACCCATGTCTATCTTCTTCCGGCAACTGCATGGTGACGCCAAGGGCGCGCCCACGCGGTATGATGGTCACCTTATGCACAGGGTCTGTCTTTGGCAGCATACGTGCCGCCAAGGCGTGACCGGCTTCGTGGTAAGCAGTAATACGTTTTTCTTCATCGGAAAGGATGAGGCTACGGCGTTCACGGCCCATGAGCACTTTATCCTTGGCCCATTCAAAATGCGCCATGGTGAGCTCTTCATCATTGGCCTTTGCCGCTTGCAAAGCTGCTTCGTTCACAAGGTTTTCCAAATCAGCACCGGAAAAACCGGGAGTACCGCGAGCCAAAGTATCTAAATCCACATCACCACTGATGGGAGTGCGACGTGTGTGCACTTCTAAAATACGACGACGCCCCTTCAAGTCCGGTGTAGGCACTATGACCTGACGGTCAAAACGACCGGGACGCAACAAAGCTGGATCCAACACGTCGGGACGGTTGGTGGCAGCTATGAGAATAACGCCTTCGTTGGATTCAAAACCATCCATCTCCACAAGGAGTTGGTTCAAGGTTTGTTCGCGTTCATCATGTCCGCCGCCAAGACCAGCACCACGCTGGCGACCCACGGCGTCGATTTCGTCAATAAAAATAAGACAGGGAGCATTCTTTTTACCTTGCGTAAAAAGGTCACGCACGCGAGAAGCACCCACACCCACAAACATTTCCACAAAGTCCGAACCGGAAATGGAGAAAAACGGCACGCCAGCTTCTCCTGCCACGGCGCGGGCAAGAAGAGTTTTACCTGTTCCAGGAGGGCCCACCAATAAAACGCCCTTAGGAATACGTCCACCAAGGCGTGTGAATTTTTTGGGGTTGGATAAAAATTCCACCACTTCAGCCAATTCTTCTTTGGCTTCGTCCACGCCTGCCACATCGGCAAAGGTTACACGCCCTTGCTCTTCGGTGAGCATACGCGCACGGGACTTGCCAAAGCTCATGGCCTTACCGCCGCCGCCTTGCATTTGACGCATGAAGAAAATCCACACACCTATGAGAAGAAGCATGGGGAACCAAGAAATAAGCAAGGTCATATACCAAGGCTGATCGTCTAAAGGTTCGGCTTTAATGGCCACCTTTTTTTCCATGAGACGGTTCACTAAGTCACCGTCGGCGGGTGCGTAGGTCTGGATATTTTTTCCATTGATATTGTGTCCAATCAAAGTTTTTCCTTGAATGGTCACTTGAGTGATGTCACCGCTGTCCACTTGCTGCAAAAATTCTGTGTACGACACTTGTTGGTTCGCACTCTGCGGCTGTTGAAACATGTTGAAAAGCATAACCATAGCCAGGGCAATGATGGCCCAAAGCGTAAGGTTGCGAGTAAATTGATTCACAATTCCTCCGTGATGGTATTTTACTGCGTTGTTATGTGTATTTTTTTATTATCAACCAATAATTACTTTTTTCCAAAACAATTTATGAGATATAATACCTCTATGAACTTTGGCAATAGTATTTCTCTGCCAATTTATTCTTGTTTGAATTTTTTGTTAACTTTCCCACTGTATAGCGACTTGTATTTTTTTGCAAATACTCTTATGCCTTTAAAAAGATTTCCACGGAACACAACGCACCTTCGCCAACATGGGCACCAACTCTACCCCCCTAATGTATGCTAGAAAGAATTTTTTCCCTTAAAGCGCGAGGCTCTTCCTTGCGTACAGAATTGCTTGCCGGTCTCACTACCTTCATGACCATCGCTTATATACTAGCTGTAAACCCCAGTATTTTAAGTGAATCTGGCATGGATAAATCTTCCGTTTTCATGGCCACAGCCTTAAGCGCCGCCTTAGCCTCTGGACTCATGGGCGTCCTTGCCAATTTACCCATAGTTTTAGCACCAAGCATGGGGCAAAATGCTTTTTTTGCCTATACTGTGGTGCTGACCATGGGGCATTCTTGGCAATTTGCCTTAACTGCCGTGTTTTTAATGGGATTGGCCTTTAGCTTTCTTACCTTATGTAATTTGCGCGAAGCTCTGCTTGACTGTATTCCCCACTCCATGAAGCAAGCCATGACTGCCGGCGTGGGGCTTTTCATTGCTTTCATAGGTTTACAAATGGCAGGCATTGTGGTGGGAGATGCCAATACATCCTTGACCCTAGGCCCCATGCAGTCCCCTCGTCTTTGGGTGGGAATTTTCACCCTGCTTTTTACGGCCATTCTCTTATCTCTCAAAGTGCGAGGTGCTTTGCTCTGCGGCATAGTGGGCGGTACTCTTTTGGGTATTCCCCTTGGCGTGACGCCCTTGGAGAGCTTTGATGGTCAAATGCTGTTTCATATACCCAGCATGGCACCCACCTTTGGGCAATTTGAATGGCATAGTATTTTGACTTTTGACATGTTTATGGTGGTCATCATCTTTTTGTTTGGTAATCTTTTTGACACCATGGCCACGCTACTCGGCGTGGCGAAACAAGCCAATCTCCTCGACGCTGAAGGGCGCCTCCCCAAAGCCAAACAAGCTTTTTGGGCAGACTCCATTGCCACCACCATGGGCGCTATTTTTGGCACTTCGCCCTTAACCACGTATGTGGAAAGTTTAAGTGGCGTGGCCGATGGCGGCAGAACTGGGCTCATGGCCTTAACCGTATGCGCACTTTTCTTACTGGCCTTGCCCTTGGCACCCATTTTTCTGCTTATTCCACAAGAAGCCACGGCGGGCATTCTCATTCTTGTGGGTGTTTTCATGATAAGCGCCATTACAGAGGTTAACCTTACCGATCCTTTGGAGGCCATTCCCTCATACCTCACCATAATTCTTATGCCTTTAACCTACAGCATTGCCTACGGGATTATGTGCGGTGTCATTGCTCATGTGATTTTGCATGTAAGCGTGGGTAAAGGGCGCCAGCTTTCTTTTTTCATGTATGCCATAAGTATTATTTTCTTCTTAAAGCTTATACAAGGCTAATATGTAAGCATAAAAACGCAGAAACGCCATTTTTTTACTATACTTTTTTTCGCATAAACTGTATGGCTAGCGCACAAGTTTTATAGGAAATATGAGGTAGGACTATGTTAGAAAAAATGTTTGCGCTGAAAGAGCGCGGAACCACAGTACGCACGGAAATATTAGCCGGCATGACCACGTTCATGACCATGGCTTATATTTTAGCTGTAAATCCTAGTATTTTAAGCCAAGCTGGTATGGACGGCCCCGCCGTCTTTGTGGCTACGGCCCTCAGTGCAGCCATTGCCACGCTGATCATGGGTCTTGCAGCAAATTTACCCGTGGCTTTAGCACCAGGCATGGGACTTAACGCCTTTTTTGCTTTTACTGTGGTGCTCGGCATGGGTTACTCGTGGCAATTTGCCCTCACGGCCGTATTTTTAGAGGGTCTTATCTTTATTTTCCTCACCATTACCAACTTACGCGAAGCCATCATCAACTGTATCCCCGAGGCCATGAAAAAAGCCATTTCTGGCGGCATTGGCCTTTTCATCGCCTTCATTGGCTTAAAGTCTGCTGGCATTGTGGTGAATAACGACGCAACTTTGGTGGCATTAGGCTCTTTAACACAGCCAGGCGTCATGGTGGGTGTGGTGAGTATCATCATCACCGGCATACTCTTATGCTATAAAGTGCGCGGTGCCCTTCTTGTTGGTATTTTATCCGGAACTATTTTGGGCATCCCCCTTGGCGTTACCAATTTAGCTGCTTTCGATACATCTTTACTCTTTTCTGTGCCTAGCGTTGAGCCCACTTTCATGAAATTCCAATGGGAACATGTCTTCACCTTAGACATGGCATTGGTGCTTTTTACCTTCTTATTTGTTGACCTTTTTGATACATTGGGCACGCTTTTGGGTCTTGCCACCAAGGCTGATATTCTTGATGCCAACGGTAATATTCCGCGTGCCAAAAGTGCCCTCATGGCCGACGCTGTGGGTACTACTCTTGGTGCTATTCTTGGTACTTCCACGGTGACCTCCTATGTTGAAAGTGCCAGCGGGGTGGCTGAAGGCGGCACCACTGGACTCACCGCTGTCACCACAGCGTGCTTCTTCTTACTCTCCCTTCTGATTGCGCCTGTCTTCCTGCTTATTCCTGCTCAAGCCACGGCGGCAGCGTTGGTATTGGTGGGCCTCTTCATGCTCTCCCCTGTGACAGGCATTGATTTTAACGACTATCAAAAGGCCATTCCCGCCTTTTTAACCTTAATTATGATGCCATTGACCTATAGCATTGCCACGGGCATCATGTGGGGCGTTATTTCACATGTACTCATCAGCATGAGTATAGGTAAAACAAAAGACTTAAGCATTTTATCCTACATCTTAGCCGCTATATTTGTGGCTAAATTTGCTTTTGGTTAAACAGCTCTCCATGGGGAAGAAAAGATATACTTTCTTTTCTTCCCCTTATATTTCCCACATCTCCACACCCCAACATCAGCCACCATCCATATCCATTCTGCACAAAAGAAGCCCCCTTCATATCTTAGCGAGCCACTATCAGCGCATGTATTCTTACTGCTTTACAAGCTACACTGCCACACGCTGAACTCAACCCACATATTCTCGAGTACATCCAAAAAATACAATCATTTTTACAATAAGAGGCTTTTGGAAAGGGAGAGGGGGTGTGGGGGAGAGGGAAAAACTTTTTCCGA
>CAYJHD010000015.1:0-41688 GCA_964370015.1 uncultured Desulfovibrionaceae bacterium
CCAGCGGCACTGGCACAGAAGTAACCGCATTTTCCATCATTACCGATGAAAAAACCGGCACAAAGTACCCCATTGCGGACTTTAACATCACTCCAGACGTGGCCATTGTGGACACCAATTTAGTGAAAAGTCTTTCCCCTCTTTTGGTTGCCAATACCGGTATGGATGCCATCACCCACTCTTTAGAAGCCTATGTTTCTGTTATGGCCAACCCCATTACCGATTCTTTAGCTGTTAGCTCCATAGAAATGATTGTGAATAATGTTGTTGATTCTTACAATGGCCAAGAAGAAGCCAGACAAGAAATGCATATTGCTCAGTGTATGGCTGGTATGTCTTTCTCCAATGCCATCTTGGGCATTGTGCACTCCATGGCACATAAAACTGGCAGAATATTCGATATTCCTCATGGTTGCGCCAACGCCATCTACCTTCCTTTTGCCATTAAATATAATGCACAAGAAGCAGGCGAACGCTATGCACGCATAGCCAAATACCTTGGCCTTGACGGTTCCACCACTGAAGAACTAGTGGACGCACTTATTGCAAAAATCATTGAAATGAAAGAAAAAATGAATATGCCAAAAACTCTAAAAGAGTTTGGTGTGGATGAAAAATCCTTCTTGGCACAGCTAGACGACATTGCCGTAGCCACCGTAGGCGATCCTTGCACAGGTACCAACCCCAGAAGCATTGATGCCGCCACCATGGCCAAGCTTTTCAAATGCGCTTATTATGGTGAAAAAGTAGATTTTTAATATAATATCTGCTTAAGGAAGGACTAGATCGGCCTTAGTTATGTAAGGCCGATCTTACTAAAACTTAAATTCAAAGCTTCCCTTCTGCGCTTTTTTATATCTAAAATAACGCACGGAAATATCGCCTTCTAAAGGCTTTTCCCCATCTCTCGTGACAAAAGAAGCATCTGAGACCAGAAATTTTTTATCCTGGCTTCTATGTTCCGCTCCCTCATATACCTTCCCATTGGCATTAACAGCATAAAAATAAATATGAGAGATGGCCGTAGAGAGCTCTTTACGTACACTTGTATAAGCAGGAATAGTAAGCCAACCAAAGGTGAGCCAAGTGGCTTCTTCTGTATCATAATAGCGTACAGCTAAAGAAACATCACCCGAAGTATAGTTATGCATACTTAAAGGAATTTGTGTTGCTGCCGCGGCCATAGCATAATTTATATGCACACACAAAGCTAAGACTACACTTGCTAAGGAAAGTTTATATTTCATAATCGCTCCCTATACATCTACCATTAGTATCATTCAAAGCAAAAGCATCTTAAACGTAAAGCGATACTTTACATTTTCCACAAAAAAAAGCCTTTCCCTAAAGAAAAGCTTTTTGTCGTTGCCTTAAGCTTTTTTCACAAATTCTGATTTCAAGTTCATGGCACCAAATCCCGTAATTTTACAAGATATATTATGCCCTGCTTCATCAACCAGTTGAATATTCTTCACCAAAGTGCCTTGCTTTACAGGCTGAGAAGCTCCTTTTACCTTCAAATCTTTAATCACAACCACAGAATCACCATCTTGCAATGGCGTACCATGGGCGTCCACAACTTTTAAAGCCCCCTCTGAACCTGTTTGAGCGGCATCATTTTCTGTCCATTCATGCGAACATTCAGGACAAACGAAAACAGCACCATCATGATAGGTATAGTCGCACTGGCATTGCGGACAAGGTGGAAATTCAGCAGACATGTATACTCCTTATGCTATTCGCTATGATATTTTTCAATGTAGGCGCTAAGTCGGCGCACGCCTTCTTGTAGATTTTCCATGGAGGTGGCATAAGAAATTCGTAAAAATCCTTCCGACTGTGAACCAAACTCCACTCCAGGAGTAATACCCACATGGGCTTTTTCTAAAATATCAAAAGCCAGCTTTACGGAGCATCCGCCAAATTTTTTCGCCAAATGACGCGCATTAAATAATAGATAAAACGCCCCTTTAGGCTCTACAGGAATGGAAAAACCAAGACCACGCAAAGCTTCGATGGCATATAAACGGCGCTCATTATACACATTGCGCATGCGCACAACATCTTCGGCAGCCTCTTTTAAAGCATGTGTGGCGGCCACTTGTGTCACTGTATTGGTAGAAAGTAAAAACCTTTGCATATACGCAATGAGTGGCTGCACAAAGTGCGGAGGCACAATAAGATAGCCCACACGCCATCCTGTCATGGCATAGGCTTTGGAAAAACCTCCCACCACCACAGCATTTTGTGTAAATTCTAAAATACTATGCTCGGCACCTTCATAAGCCATGCCATGATAAATTTCATCAGAAACGATGAGCGGGCCCGTATCTGCAATGGCAGCAAGGGCTTGCATACGTTCTTTTTCCATAACAATACCCGTGGGATTGGCAGGAGAGTTGATGATAATGGCTTTGGTGTTTTCATTAACGGCTTTTTTTACATCTTCTGGACGATATTGAAAACCTTCTTCTTCTTGCGTAAGCACTTCACAAACCTTAGCACCGGTTTGGCGTACAAAGGTTGAATATACAGCATAGGCAGGATTAGCGAGGATAACTTCGTCTTCCGGATCAAGCAAAGCATCAAAAAGGAGCTTTAGTCCTATGGATGTACCTGGAAAAATAAGTACTTGATCGTTGCTTATTGTAACATTATAACGCGTTGTATAATGCTCCGCCACAGCTTCACGCAATTCTACCATACCTTGTGAAGCGGTATAGTGAGTCATTTTCGCATCCAAAGCAGCTTTCCCAGCATCCACAATACATTGTGGCGTATCAAAATCAGGCTCACCCGCTTCCAGGTGAATCACATCAATACCACGACGTTGCATACATTGCGCACGGTCAAGAATTTCCATAATTAAAAAGGTATTGACACACTTTGAGCGCTGGCTCAATTCCACTTTAGACATTTTACTCTACTCCTAAAATTCATATTAACATGCTATATGGCTAAGTTATAAGCAACCACATAGGCAAAAATCCACACCAAGAGTCGATTAAACCACACAAGTACAGGTTTTCCCATAAGGGTTCGCCGCACAGAAACTCCCAGAGCTAAAGCTGAACCTAATATATAAAAAAAGAAAAATCCAAGACTAGCAAGGAATCCCCACTGTATGCCAAGGCTCACACCTAAAGCAAGTGTTATCAAAGCAGGTAAGCAGGAAAGTTCACGCGAAGCTTGCCCAAATGCGCCATTTTGCTGCCATCCGCGCCCAAAGCCTCTACCATGCACACGCCAATGAGGACCACCAGGTCCCTCTTGTCCAGAACCATATGCACTTTGCCCGGAAGCATATCCATGCGTATCCGCATCATCAATAATTTCTGCTTCCACCGTTTGTGTATGCGCTCTTTGATTTGCCTGAGTGGCAGGAAGATGTTCTTGCTTGCTTTCACAAGCTGAACAAACTTGCCCCTCATGAGCCGTCTCTGCGCCACATCGCGAACAATTTGGCATAGTACCCCCTACTTCAAACTTTTACTATATGTCTATTTGCTTTTACTTTCATCGGCATAGGCCCCATGCCATACCGCAGCGCGATAAATTTCAGGCACGGTATCACCTTCAGTGCTAATGCATACCACACTTGACTGTGAGTCTAACCCAAGGCTTTGGCGCATCTCTTCAGCACCATCTTGCGTCATGAGCCAATGCACAAGTCCTGTGGTGGACGCGCCAGACTCACCTGCCACAATGGGTGTATCTCCCTGTAAAGGTGCCGCAAGAATACGCATACCGTTGGCCGCAATATAATCAGCACTAGAAAAATATCCCACGCTATAATCACGCAAAATAGGCCATGATTGTATACATGGTTTGCCACAAGCCAATCCTGCCATGAGGGAATGTAAATCCCCCGTTACAGTGTGGGCTTTACCATCGCCTGCCACGGCTGAAGTATAAATACAATTGGCAGTATGCGGCTCCATGATTATACACTTTGGGGCTTTTTCTCGCAAAACAGCATGGAAAAAAGCCACCATGGCCGCAGGAAAAGACCCCACACCCGCTTGTAAAAAAAGATGTGTTGGCAATATATCAAGTTCTTGTAATTGTTCCAGGACTTCCAAGCCCAAGGTCAAATATCCTTGTTTTATCCACAAAGGAATTTCTTCATATCCTTCCCAGGCGGTATCTTGCACAAGTATATGCCCTTTTTCCAAAGCCTCAGCATAGGTGTGGGCCACCGTGTCATCATAATTCCAATCAGTCACGGTACAAGAAGCACCGTGCTCTCTAATATTTTTCACTCTTCCAGGGGCAGAGCCATGTGGCATAAATATGCGAGCTTCCTGCTGCAATTGCTCTGCTGTCCATGCCACACCACGCCCGTGATTTCCATCCGTTGTGGAAGTAAATACAAGCTCCCCTAATCTCTGACGCACTTCAGAAGTTCGTAAATAGTTGGCATCAACGGACGAAAAATCTTCACCCAATACTTTGGCTAAATAACGTCCCATGGCATGGGAAGCTCCAAGCACTTTAAAGGCTTTCAAACCAAAGCGTGTGGATTCATCCTTCAAGAAGAAATTTTTTAATCCTAAATGAGAAGCCAATTGTGGCAATGATTGTAATGCAGTGGGAGCATATTCAGCAAAAGAAGCGTGATAGTTACGCACTTCTTGAGCTTTTTCCAAGGAAAAATGCGCTAAATCTTGATCTAAGACAGCGTTACTCCCCACACACTTAGGAGCTGGGTTTTTATGAAAAAGCATGGTCATATCCTTTTCTTCACTTGTTAAGCCAAAGTTACTTTTCTTTCCAATCTTTAATACGTACTTCCACAGAAGAAATACCATTATAGGTATTTATAATGGGCGTATACGCCAAATAAATATGAGATTTTGTCAAAGATTTTGTGAACTCTTGTCCTTTACGCCATGCCTTAGCGTGCAAGGTAATACCTGTACTTTCATCAAGTACTTCTAAAAATACATGTTCCTTTTGACTTCCCACATGACGCATTTTTTTTACAAGCAAAGCTGGAGAAACAAATACAGGCTCAGAATTCCCCATGCCAAAAGGTTGCAACAATTCAAGCTCACGAATAAAAATAGCATTGCTGGCGCAAGAAAAATCCACCACAGCATCCACTGTTAAGCTGGGTGTGGGAGTAAGGGAACCAAGTGCCTCTTGAACAACAGCCGTAAAACGTTCTCGTAACTCAGGCAAGTTTTCCTTAGCAAGACTGAGCCCGGCAGCAAGTTTATGCCCTCCGTATCCCAATAAAAGATCAGAAACCTTACCTAAGCCTTCATGTAAGTGAAAATCTTTAATGGATCGCCCAGAGCCTTTAACACTGGTTAACCCATCACAAAGAATTAATGTGGGCTTGTAAAATTCTTCCACAATGCGCGAAGCCACAATACCTATAATACCTTGATGCCAATCATCACCATAAAGCACCAAAGCTGCCTTGTCTTTTTGCGCCATGGCTTGTTCGCGCGCTTCTTGATGAATTCGCTCTTCATCTTTACGTCTTTCAGTATTAAGCGCATCGAGTTTTTGAGCTAAAGGCAAAGCACTTTCCATATCTTTACTACGCAATAGCTCAAGAGCTATGGTGGCATGTCCCATGCGCCCTGCAGCATTAATACGCGGTGCCAAAGAAAACACAATTTGCCCAGAACCAAGCTTGGCTGCCGGATCAAACTTACATACGCTTTTTAACGCACCAAGACCCGGACGTAAGGCAGTGGCAATGGTTAATAAACCATTTTTCACTAAAATTCTATTTTGTCCCTGTAAACTCACCACATCAGCTAACGTTCCTAAAGCCACAAGATCAAGCACATTTCGCATATCATATTTAATGCCGCTATGTTCTTGTAGAGCCTTATTCACAGCACACATAAGAAAAAAAGCCACTCCAACACCTGCCAAATCAGGGCAAGGACAAGATGCCATACGCGGATTGCAAATGGCATCGGCTGGAGGAAGTATTTCGGGGGGAAGGTGGTGGTCGGAGACGATGACAGTAAGCCCTAAGCTCTTGGCATGACTAATGGCTTCCTTATCTGAGATACCGCAATCTACCGTAACAATGGCTTGAACGCCTTGTTCAGCTAAGGTGTCTATATAGGGAATATTCAGACCATAGCCTTCAGTTTGCCTTTCAGGAATATGGGCCACGACTTCGAAGCCATGCGCTGCCAAAACATCCATCACAAGGGCTGTGGACGTGATGCCATCCACGTCATAATCGCCCCAAACGGCCAATTTTTTGCCGGAGAGTAAAGCTGTCACCATGTGCTCAGCGGCTTCTGTGAGCCCTGGCCATAGTTCCAATGGTGCTAGTAAGCGCAAATGCGGAGAAAGAAAATCTTGTATATCTTGCTCAAGATTCACACCGCGTAGTTGCAAAATATGTAATAAAAGCGGAGAAATACCTAAAGCGTTTGCTTTTCCCATATCTTGTGCTGTCATGGATGAAGGCGTCGAAAAAACCGACGCTGTGGCATGGCATAAGGGGGCACTGCTGACCGAAGATTCCTCAGAATGGTCTAAGCCATGTCTCAAAATCCAATTTTTCACTCTTTTCACATCATTCCTAAGTGTTTTGACCATATTTTGATGCTAATGATATATATGTCACCGGCACAAGGTTTTTTCTCTGCATCCAATCTAAAAATTTCAAACCTGTTTCATTGGTAGGTGCCACATCAAGCATTTTAAGCAAATATTTCATACAATTTTCGTAATCTTTAAGTTCAAGATATGTGCGTGCCACATTGAAATATAAATTTTCATCACCAGTGCTAAGCTCTAAAGCTTTATTATAATACTCTAAAGCTTCAAGTAACATGGTACTTTTTCGTAAAGAAATACCAAATTCATTAAATAAATGTTTGTGTCTTGCCTGAAACGTGCCTTCCAATTTCAAAAGTCGCTCAAAAATATTTTTAGCTTTATCTCCCTCTCCTCGTTCAAGATAGGTCAAACCAATGCCAAAATTTGCGCGCACGCTATCTTCATCAATGGACAATGCAACATTATATTCATTCTCTGCCGAAAAATTTTCTCCCTTTTTCCTATGCTCATCGCCATTGTCTATGGACTCCTGCAATTCTTTCATTTTGGGGAAAACAGAGCTCATATAAAATTCTGGCTCTGGAGAAAATTTGGTTACAAGCTCTTCACGTGTAATTTCACGAGACTGCCCTGCAGGCACCAAATTACCATTTAACGGTTGGCACTCTAAAACACCATTTTCTAGCGTCTCAATAAACCAGTAACTTTTTTGAACAGTACGCCTGGTTGTGGTGCCAGTACCAATTTTCTTTATTTCCTGAGTGGAAAAAACACCCTTCACGTAATTAGGATCTCTGCGACGCATACTCATAATTTTTCCACCTTTGAATTGTTACACAGATATTCTCGCCATTTGCTGCAAAATATCTTGTGCAGCTTGCTGAGGATTTTCAGCCTTAGTAATGGGCCTACCAACCACAAGAAAACGCGCTCCGGCTTCCATGGCTTGAGCAGGGGTCATAACGCGACGTTGATCATCAGCTTGCCCACTACCCGGACGAATGCCTGGGGTTAAACGTAGAAATTCTTCTCCGCAACACTGCCCTATGCTTTGTGCTTCATGCCCAGAGCACACAACACCATCAAGCCCCCAAATTTGTGCTTGTTGCGCCAAATCAAGAACCAAATCCCCTATTTTTTCTTGAGATAAAGGAAGTTCTCCCTGCTCCATACTGGTGAGCACTGTTACTCCAAAGACTAAAGGTCTGCCACCTTGCTCGCCATTGTCTTTTGCATAATCATGCACAGCTTGCATGGCAGCACGCGCCATACGCTCGCCACCTTGTGTATGGATGGTCAATAAATCCACACCCATTTTACAAGCAGACAGCACCCCCCCATAAACAGTATTGGGGATGTCATACATTTTTAAATCTAAAAAAACTTTAAACTGTAATGCCTTAAATTTAGAAACAATCTCAGGTCCACCTTGAACAAAAAGCTCAAGCCCCACTTTAAGCCAGGGAACTGTCCCCTTTAAGCTTTGCGCCAAACTCAAAGCATATTCAGGATCTTGTGTATCTAAAGCAACAATAAGCTCTGCTTTACTCATGTTCCGTTCCTTCATGCTCTTGAAAAAGTTTAGCTAAAAGGTCTGCATTATGACTGGGAAGCAACGTTGCCGCCACAAAAATGGAGCGTAATTGATCGTAGGCTTTTTCAAGATCATCATTAACAATTAAATAATCAAACAAGTGCGCTTCATGCATTTCATAAAGAGCATTGGTCACACGTTGATTTATTTGCTCAGGCGTATTACTTCCACGTGCAGTAAGGCGTCGTTTAAGCTCTGCCACGGAAGGTGGTAATATAAAAACATACACGGCAGAAGGCAAAGTTAAACGCAATTGTGCAGCACCTTGTACATCCACATCGAAAATAAGATCTTTACCAGAGTTTAATATATCTCTGGTTTCTTGTAAGGGGGTGCCGTAGGAATTTCCATGCACCTTCGCCCACTCTGCAAAAAATTCTGAATCTTTTTTCTCTTTAAATTCGTTGACGCTTACAAATTGATAGTCCTTGCCATTTACTTCCCCTTCACGAGGCATACGCGTAGTATAAGAAATGGAATATCCAAAATTTGGAAACTCATCACGTAAACGTTTAATAAGTGTTGTTTTTCCTGCACCTGAAGGGGCACAAATAACAAGCACTGTACCTGTACGAACTGTAGACATACCTTAAAACTCCTATAACTTAAACTGAGCTTCTGAGGGAAGCTCTCCTTCTTGCCAAAACCTTTGACTGATGGTTTCAGGCTGAATGGCAGAAAGTATCACATGATTTGAATCTGTTATGAGAATAGAGCGAGTTTTTCTTCCTTGAGTGGCATCAAGTAAACGCCCAGCTGCTTTAGCATCCTCTCTTAATCGCTTCATGGGTGAAGAAGAAGGATTCACAATGGACACCACTCGCGAAGCCACCACAAAATTATTAAACCCTAAATTTATCAATCGTTGCGCTTGCATTCACACACTCTATTCAATATTTTGTGCTTGCTCGCGACACTTTTCCAATTCATTTTTTATATCCACCACAAGGCGCGACAATTGCACATCGGGTATTTTATTCCCACAGGTATTAATTTCGCGAAAGCATTCTTGCAGTGTGAAATCAAGCTTACGACCCACATCTTTACCCATCTGCAATAGTTCTGCAAAACGTGTAAAATGCGTACGTAAACGCGTCACTTCTTCACTCACATCAAGCTTGTCACCAAGTAGCGTAATTTCTTGTAAAAAACGTCCTTCTTCCAATTCCGTATCGTGGTTAGCCAATATTTCAGAAACACGCTCTCGCACGGTGTGCATACGCTCTTCTTTAATACTGGGAATACGCTCTTCAATAATGTCGGCCCATGCTTCCATGCGCAAAAGACGCGCTTGTAAATCTAAAGCCAAAGCAGCACCCTCCACCTGGCGAGACTCATTCCAGTCTTCCAAAGCCAAGCCAAGGCCTTCCACCAAGCGATCTGCCATACCATCTTCATGTGCATCTTCAGCACCGCCCCATAGGGTGGGCATGGATAAAAAGAGATTATAGTCTGGCGTAAATGCCTCCTGCCTTTGCCCTGCAAGGTCATGCAAAGCATTAAGCATGGCTGAAGCCTGCGCAGCGTCAAAATGCACATTTTTTTGCGCATGTGGCCCATATTGCATCACAAGACTAATATCTACACGTCCGCGCAAAGCAAATTGACGTGTGTGTTTTTCAAGACGAGCTTGCAAACTGCGCAAGGCTGAAGGAAGATGCCAGCGTATATCTAAATGCTTACCATTGACACTGCGAACTTCCCACTGCTGAACAAATTCCTCATCTTCCATGAGGCAACGTCCAAAGCCTGTCATACTGCGCAACATATGCTCTCCCATATTATAAGAAGGTAAGGGAACCCATAAGTTCCCTTTTATACCTCAACATACTATCTAAATTAAAACGGAACATAACATAAAAGCCTCACGGGCTTTTTATTATGTTGCTCAAGAAAAGCCGCCGCTTCCACCACTGCTGCCACAAGAACCTGCATTGGGGCAAGCCGAGCGTCCACCAGACATTTTTATGGTGGGATGCACAGGCCCTATTTTAAAGGGAAAAGCTCTAGACTTTTGCGGGCTTGGTGCTGACACTTTTTTATGAACCTTATCAGTTCCACAATGAGGGCAAGTGGGCATTTCTGATTGTATCACTATGTCTTCAAAATCTTTTTCACAATTTTCACAAGTAAAATCAAAGATGGGCATAAAATATCCTTTGCAAAAAACTTCCAAATAGGTACACTATTATACGGTTGCGAAACCTTCTTGGCAAGAATTATCTTATGGATAAACCAGTAAAACTTAGGAAAAATCATGAGCAAGAAAATTTTACTATTGGGTGGAGACTTTGTAGAAGATTATGAAATTATGGTACCATTTCAAATGCTTCAAATGCTTGGTTATGAAGTACATGCCGTATGCCCCGACAAGAAGGCTGGTGATAGTATAAAAACAGCCATCCATGACTTTGAAGGCTTCCAAACCTTCACCGAAAAAGTAGGCCACAATTTTACCATCAACTATGATTTTACCAAGATAAATACCAAAGACTATGTGGGGCTTGTTATCCCCGGCGGCCGCGCCCCAGAATATTTGCGTATGAACACGCAAGTTCTTGACATTATCCGCGAGTTTGAGGCGGATAAAAAGCCCATGGCAGCCATTTGCCACGGTCCGCAATTACTCGTTCCCACTGGTGCCCTTAAAGGCAAAAAAAGCACTGCGTACCCATCCTTACAATGCGATGTGGAGATGGCCGGCGGCACATGGGTTCCCATCAATGCGACCTTCAATAATGTGGTGGTAGACGCTAACCTCGTTACAGCACCAGCATGGCCTGCACATCCAGAGTGGATTGCCGCCTTTGTCGCCTTACTTGGCGCTAAAATTTCAATTTAAATACATTATTACATAGTTTCATGGCTATGAACAAGACCAATGCAGCACGCCTTTTAGACTCCTTGGGCATAGCATATACTTTGCACGCCGTGGCAGTGGATGAAAAAGACCTCTCTGCCACGAGCGTCGCAAGGGATTTGCATGTGCCTCCCAGCGCTGTATATAAAACCTTGGTGGCCCGTACCGACAAAGGTACTGTCTTTATGGTATGCATCATGGCTGATGCAACGTTGCACCTTAAAAAAACCGCCAAAGCTCTTCATACCAAAAGCGTTGATCTTGTCCCCCTTAAAGAAGTTCTCCCTCTTACGGGTTATGTGCGTGGAGGGTGCTCTCCTTTGGCAGCCAAAAAAAATTACCCTGTCATTTTGGATGAACATGCCATTTTAGAAGAATTTATCTATATTAATGCAGGTCAGCGCGGTTTACAATTACGCCTCACGCCAGAAGATTTACTCCACGCTGTACAAGGGCAGTGGGCAGACATTATCATTATGCCATAAAAAAACACTGCGCTAAGAAATTCCCAACGCAGTGCTAAATAGTGTCGTCAAATGCGCCTTTTTAGTTTTTTCTGCGTCAGGTTTCACGAGCTTTTTCGGTCATGTATGTCTCTATACACTCCCTCAAATCTCGTGCATCTTCCTTGATAAAACTTAAAAATTCGCGATTTGACGACACTATCTAAGATAATTGTCAAAAAAACTATTTTGTTATGGTAAAAGGAATACTATGTAAGGCCGCGCCATGCTCTTCCGTGCGACCCAATTCCCAAGTCGCTTGACCTGCATCCCAGCCCAAAGCCTTTACTATTTCTTGTGCCATACCGTTGGTATTGATAAGTGGATGCCTTTGAAAAACTTGAGGTAAACCATAGGTTAAGCTACACACCAAGCACTTTTCAGGGCGCTGATGTAATTCAAAAGCAAGCTTTACAGTGCTCTCGGTAACTTCGCGTAAAACGAGCTTGATATTGTAGGCACCTTCTTCTGCCTCGCCATAAAGAGCCTCAAAAAACGCATCGCTACGTTCTGCAGGTAATAAAGCGTCAAGCATATCTTGTGTGAGAATAGATGCTTTATCTGTCATAGCTTTCCTCATTCTTGGTTATAAGTGAACAGTAAACTTGATTACATTACATAAAAAAACGCGCACTGACAAGAAAAAGCATGCAACCATTCCCATACCCAAGTCTCTTTACTTCCCATGGAGAAACCGTTCGTACTCAGCTTTAAGTATACGATCTTGAGGATTTTGCAGATATGCAAATCGAGAGAAGGAGAAATTCTCTCTCAATTCTTCCAGATAAATGGGGCGTAGCTCTTGCCCTCGCTCATATCCTGCCATGTGCGCCAAGAGCCCCAGTATGCGCTCTGCACTTACACCTGCTTGCCGTAAAGCTTGTAAAGCCAAAGAGCCGTGCCTTTTAGCCAAACGCTCCCCTTCCACATCAAGCAAAAGTGGCACATGTGCGTACGATGGAGTTGAAAATCCAAAAAGTTTTTGTAAGTACAATTGCCGAGGCGTTGAAACCAAAATATCCGAACCACGCAGTACTTGTGTTACCCCTTGAGCCGCATCATCCACCACCACGGCCAATTGATAAGCCACCACACCGTCCGAGCGACATAGGGCAAAATCTCCCCCCACATCTTGCCATGTGAAACGCTGCTCGCCATGAAGGACATCATTAAAAGAAAGCATGTCTTCAGACTTTTTTAGCCCATGAGATGCACAACGCAAACGCCATGCTGCTTTACGCCCTGCTTGTTCTTTGAACATTCTTTGCTCAGCACTTAACTGCGCGCATAAGCCTGGATACGGCGCACCGCTATCATCCACATGAGGTGCTCCAGCAAGGGAACGCAACTCTTTACGAGTACAATAACAAGGGTAAAGTAACTCCTGTTGGCGCAAAGACTGCATGGCATGCGCATAGTGTTCATGACGTGCACTTTGATAGACTACAGGGCCATCCCACACAAGCCCAAGCCAGCGCAAATCTTCTTCAATGGCGGTGGCGTAATGACTACGAGAACGCTGTGGGTCAATATCTTCCATGCGTAAAATAATGGTTCCTCCAGGCACAGACTTAGCCCAAAGCCAAGCCCACAAAAAGGACCATGCATTACCTAAGTGCAAAAAACCGGTGGGACTTGGAGCAAGACGACCTCGAGGGGAAAGTGTACGCATTATCATGAGCATTACATAGCGCAAGACAAGAAGGCTTGCAAGATACAGTCAAATACAACTTTTCCCCTGGGGAAAAAATATATATTACACTTTTGTATAATACAATTTAAATAATAATGAATGCATCTTACATTCATTACAGTCAAGCTTTCATGCTACAGCATTTTCTTGCCAAGCGCAAAAGACAAAGGTATAAACAAGACATGGAAAAAAAACTTACTTGCCCTCAATGCGATGCCACTGTGCTCACTTATAGAAACCCTTTTCCCACCACAGATGTGATTATTTACGACGCACAATTGGGCATTGTACTCATAGAGCGCGTCAATGAGCCCCACGGATTTGCTCTGCCGGGAGGTTTTGTGGATATGGGAGAAAGAGTTGAACACGCTGCAGTACGCGAAATGCGCGAAGAAACTTCTTTAGATGTGGAACTGTTAGGTCTTTTAGGTGTATATTCTGACCCTAAACGTGACCCTCGCTTCCACACCCTAGGTATGGTTTTTGTGGGAAAAGCTCGCGATGTACACGCTCTGTGCGCTGGAGATGACGCTAAAAACGCTGCTTTTTACTCTTTAGACGCTCTCCCGCCCTTGGCCTTTGACCATGGCGCCATCATAGAAGATTTTAAGCAATACTTGGCACATAAACGACCTCTTCTACCCATTGCCCCTCATATTTTTAGCTCTGAACAAAGTAAGGACCAACCCTCATGTACAGTTCCCTGCGACAATGCGTAGAAGACCTTGAAAAGCATGGACACTTGGTGCGCATTGACGCACCCGTGGATGCCAATCAAGAAATCGCCCTTATTCAACGCCGTGCTTTTGAGCAAAAAGCTCCCGCACTACTTTTCACCAACGTGAAAGGTTGCGCTTTTCCCATGCTGGCCAACCTTTTTGCCACTAAAGAGCGCATGCATTTTATCTTTAGGCATACACTTCCCACTTTAGAATTTTTATTTAAAGTTAAAGCCGACCCCACGCAAGCCTTGAAAAAACCATGGAAGGCCCTTGGTTTACCTCGCATGCTTTTTCATGCTCTTCCCAAAAAAGTGAAGCAAGGCCCCGTGCTCCAATGCCAAGCAAAAGTCACCGATGTACCCCAGCTCATTTCATGGCCACAAGATGGAGGCCCCTTCATTACTTTGCCCTTGGTATATAGTGAAAACCCTGAAAAGCCAGGCTTTATGGGCTCAAACCTTGGCATGTATAGAGTTCAATTGGGAGGTAATGACTATATTCCCAATGAAGAAGTGGGCCTGCATTATCAAATCCATCGCGGCATAGGCGCCCATCATATGAAAGCCTTGGAACAAGGCACTCCTTTACCAGTACGTATTTTTGTGGGCGGTCCTCCGGCCATGACGCTTTCGGCAGTGATGCCCTTACCGGAAAATCTTTCCGAACTCTTTTTTGCTGGTGCTCTGGGCGGTCGACGCATAGCCATGGTCCATGCTGATGCTGTCAACGATGGCTGTAATCTTCCTTTATGGGCCCATGCAGATTTTTGCATCAGTGGCCATATTCTTCCCCACTGCAAAACTGAAGGTCCCTTTGGCGACCATCTTGGCTATTATAGCTTGCGACACCCTTTCCCAGTACTCAAAATTTCTTCGGTACATCACAGGAAAGATGCCATTTGGCCCTTCACTTCCGTGGGACGTCCTCCACAAGAAGATACGCTTTTTGGGCAATTCATTCACGACCTCACCGGCCCTTTGGTACCACAGGTCTTTGCCGGAGTGCATGAAGTACATGCCGTGGACGCAGCTGGGGTTCATCCCCTTTTATTGGTCATAGGTAGTGAACGCTACACTCCTTTTGCCGAAACACGTCGCCCTCAAGAGTTGCTTACATGTGCGTGCAACGTGCTTGGTAATACTCAAACCGCTTTGGCAAAATATTGCTTTATCACAGCCAAAGAAGATGACCCCGCCTTAACAACGCACAATGTGGAAAAATACTTTTCTCATGTGCTGGAAAGAACACATTTTGACCGAGATTTACACTTTATTACCAAAACAACCATAGATACTTTGGACTATTCTGGCTCAGGACTCAATGCCGGTTCCAAGTTAATTTGGGCTGTGGCTGGTAAACCATGCCGCACCCTTGGTACAGAATTACCCTCTTCCATTCCCCTACCCCAAGATTTTGGCAATATACGTCTTTTCTCCAAAGGCATTATTATAATACAAGGCCCTAAAGACACACGAGAAGCTGCATTGCGCGGTACTGAAGATATGCAAATAACAGCACTCGCTGAGGCTTTGGAGCATCTTCCCCGTAAAGAAGAGTTTCCCTTGGTTGTGGTGGTGGATGACAGTGAATTTACAGCTCATACGTGGAATAATTTTTTATGGACGGTGTTCACTCGTTCAGACCCAGCCACAGATATTTACGGTGCTCGAGCCGCAACTCACTGTAAGCATTGGTCTTGCGAAGCTCCGCTCATCATTGATGCCAGACTTAAAGCCTATCAGGCTCCCCCTTTAGAAGAAGACCCAACCGTTGTGCAACGTGTGGAAGCCATGGGAGCACCCGGCGGCCCACTACATACCTATATTTAGGAAGGAAATATGAAAGTAGCTCTTTTGCAATGCAATACCATTACCGGCGACATAGTGGGTAATACAGAAAAAATACTTCGCTCCGTAAAAAACGCCACTGCTTCCGGTGCTGGTTTATGCATTACGCCAGAATTGTCTTTATGTGGCTTGGCTCCGCAACACCTCCTCTTTTCTCCCGGCTTTGTGGAAGGTTGTCGAACCGCTTTACAAGACATGGCTAAAAAACTTAAAGGCGGGCCTGCTGTTTTGGTGGGAGCGCCCATGATTACCGCCCATGGCAAAGACTTAACCAATGCCGCCATTCTCTTGCATAACGGCACCATCTCGGTGGTTTCAAGCAAAATTTTATGCCCAAATAGTACAGATCATGGGCATCAATACTTTGAAAGCGGGGCTTCTTGTGGTGTCATAACCTTGGCTGGCTGGCGTCTTGGTGTGGTTCTTTGCGAAGATGACCCACAAAATCATGCTTTTTGGAAAACCCAACATAATAATGCGCAAAACCCGCTTACAGAGCTCATTGCTGGCGGCGTTGATGGTATTGTGCATATGGCTTGCAACGCCTATGTCATGCATGGACAAGAAAAGCGTGAACATATTCTTTCTCATGTGGCTGCACGCCATCATATCCATGTGTTTTCGGCCAACACCGTGGGCGGTAATGATACCACCATTTACGGTGGACAAAGCTTAGCCTTTGGTCCCACCGGAACGCTTTTAGCTCGTGGATATGCCTTTGAGGAAGATCTTGTCATGGTAGATACTGCCGTGGAAAATGAACTTTCCATCATGGCCTGCCCTGTGGCTGAAGAAGAGTGCTGGCATGCTTTAGTTCTTGGCACCAGAGATTATGTACAAAAAAGTGGCATGGAAAATGTTGTCATAGGTCTTTCCGGCGGTTTAGACAGTGCCATGGTTGCAGCCATTGCGGTGGAAGCCTTAGGTAAGAAGCATGTTCGCGGGGTATGTATGCCTTCACCGTATACCTCTCAAGAATCCCTCGACTATGCAAAGCAGCTTGCTAAAAATTTGGGTATTCCCATGGATACCATTGCCATAGAGCCTCTTATGCAAGGTTTTGAACAAGCTCTAACCCCATCCCTAGAAAACCACAAAAAAGCTGAAAATGATGTCACCTACGAAAATATTCAAGCTCGTATTCGCGGCACGTTGCTCATGGGTATTGCCAACGCCACTCAGAGCATGGTGCTCAATACGGGTAATAAATCTGAAGGAGCCATGGGATATTGCACACTTTATGGTGATGCCGTAGGTGGTCTTAGCGTCATCGGTGATATTTCCAAAAGTCACCTGTACGAAGTAGCTCGTTGGTATAATACTACCCATCCACAAAAAGCCATACCACAAGGCATCATTAATCGCCCGCCCACAGCAGAACTGCGCCCCAACCAATTGGACAGCGACTCATTGCCTCCTTACGATGCTCTTGATGGTAGTATGAAACGTATTTTACATACAGATCTTACAACTAGCCAAGAAAGTCAGGAAAACCCAGCTTTGGATCAAAGAGTGTTTAACAGCATTACCAAAGCTGAATTTAAAAGACGTCAATGCCCTCCAGCCCTTACCATAAGCACAAAAGCCTTTGGTAAAAGCTGGTGTATACCTGTGGTAAGCAAAGTTCGTTTGCCGCAATAATGCATAATCGTTAAATAATACAAGGAGTATTTATGATCTTTACCAAAAAAATTCTCACCATGTGCTGCTTATGTATGGCTTTTACTGCTTTTTCTTTACCCGTGCAAAGCTTTGCCAATGAAGAAAGCGATGAACGCAGCATTAACTTACCTGCTCCTGATACCAAAGGAAGCGTTTCTCTTATGCAAGCTTTGTCAGAGAGAAAAAGTACACGTAGCTTGAGCAATGAGGCTCTCAGTCAGCAAGATATATCCAATATTTTATGGGCTGCCTTTGGCACCAACAGAAAAGATGGTAAACGTACCATTCCCACCGCGCATAATAAGCAAAATGTGGCTTTGTATGTTTTCATGAAGGGTTTTATCTGGATTTACGACGCAGAAAGCAATGCCATACATAAACTCATTGAAACAGATCTTGCCGGATCTTCCAAAGGCGCCATGACTCTTATCATTGCAGCAGAAGGCGATGCAAAAACCGACTACTACGGTAATATGCACACTGGTTCTTTATACCAAAATGTGGGCTTGTATTGTGCCACAGCTGGCCTTGGTAACGTGGTACATGCCAGTGGAGTGGACAAGACGCAAGAAATCATTGCACCCTATCTACCCACAGCCTATACAGTACGCATGCTACAATCCATCGGAAAAATGAAATAAATTCTCTCACCAAAAAAATATATCAAAAAAAACAGGGAGGCAGATGGCGTATCTGTTTCCCTATTTTTTCAAAAATGTAACAACTTATGTATTTTTATTGGCCCCAGGGTGAGCCCCGTCATACACTTGCATAAGATGCTCCAAAGTAAGATTGGTATAACGCTGCGTGGTGCTTAAGCGACTATGCCCCAAAAGTTCTTGCACTGTACGTAAATCTGCTCCGGCTTCCAATAAATGAGTAGCGAAACCATGACGTAATGAGTGCGGTGACACCGTCACATCCAAGCCAGCTTTTTTGCATAACTCTTCTATAATACGTGTGGCTTGCCTGCGTTGCAATCGCGCACCTCTCGCACCCACAAAAAGTGCCATTTCGCGTATGGGTGCCACATGAGCCCGCAATTGCATCCATCGTTCCAAAGCCTCCTTGGCCACTGGGGTAAGTGGACAAAGACGCTCTTTTCTGCCTTTACCAAGTACACGTAAAAATCCTAAACGTACATCTAAGTGAGTTACGTCTAAATCCAAAGCTTCAGAAATGCGCAACCCAGAACCATATAAAATTTCTGCTAAAGCTCTATCTCTGGCTTGCAAAGCTTCATCTGCTTGACTTACAATAGTACTCTTTTGAGCTTGAGAGGGAGAAAGCAAAGCAAAAGTCTGGTCTACGTTAAGTACTTTAGGATGTTTTTGCTCTTGTTTAGGATTGCGAATACCCGCCATGGGACTCACTTCTAAAATATGCACTCGTTGTAAATATGCAAAAAAAGCTCGCATGGACGCCAACTTGCGCGCCATGGAGCTTTTAGATAATGCTTGCTTATGCAATGAAGCTATATATTTTCGCAAATGATTTTTATCAATTTTTTTAGCATCTTCAAGACTTACATCTTGACTTTGTAAAAATGCTTCACATTGCGCTAAATCACCTGCATACGCTGAAAGTGTCGCCGCAGAATATCCTTTTTGAAATTCTAACCAAGCAAGAAAAGCCTGTACACAGGACATAAAGTCTAATCAACACGCCTATCAAACATGTACACAGAGCCATCTTTAGCTTTACAAAGCTTTTTGATTTGGCCCACTGCTTGAGACACTTCACCATAGTGAGTAAATCTGGCATTGGTGTTTACAGTGATGCTAATGGAAATACTCATGAAGGGAAAGCGTTGCAAATTCCCTGCTCTATCCCGAGAAATAATACCTTGATTGGCTCTATCTTCTGCATCATAAAAATTGGGAATAATCTCGTCATAAGCAGCCACAAGGGACTGACAAGTTTCTTCCATGATTTCAGCCGGCAAAATGAAGAAAAAGTCATCGCCGCCGATGTGCCCCAAAAATTTATACTCAGCCGTGGAATTCATAATGGTAGCCACAAGCAAGCGCGCCGCAACCAGCAAAGCTTCATCACCGCGCGAAAAGCCGTATTTATCATTAAACGCTTTAAAATTATCGATATCTAAATAAGCAGCGGCAAAATTTGTTCTATCCATGATATGCTTTTCCACCATTTGCATAATGGAAGCGTTACCAGGAAGACGCGTTAAGGGGTTGGCATCAAGGGTGCATGAAGAACGCTGTAAAGCAAGCTCTAAACGAGTACGCATTTCTTCTGGGGTGGAAGGTAAAATGATAAAATCATCCACATCAGAAAGTTTTTGACGCACTTCTGCATTGAACGACTCAAAGCCCATCACAAGCACGGTACATACTTGGCGGTACACATTTTCAGCTTTCACCAATTGTACAATTTCTGCGCCGCTTAAATCATTACTATACTCACCGCAAATAAGGATATGAGGAGGCTCACTAAAAAGTCTTTCAAGCAAAGCTTTACCACTGCTAAAAACTTCCCATTGAATATTCTCATTGGGCCAAAGACCTTGTAACGCCTCACAAAGCTCAGAGTCTATGGACAATAAAAAAATACTAGGCTTAGAGCCTGTAATGGCTTTAAAATCAAAAGATTCCATAATATTACCTACCAAATACGGGGAAGTCACTTTGTTTTTGAAATTCTATGCCGATTTTATCAACAAGTTCGCGCAAGTCGTTTTGGTCAAGAGTTAAATGCTTCAACACCATGGGATTGATTTCTGAAACATTACTGTCTCCGGAATCACCCATTTCAAAAACCCTGGTGAAAAAGTCACCCAAGTGTACTACAGAAGCTAATGTCTTATGGTTGGCAGCCTTCATGGGATCGTGATGAAAAGTCATGGCCGAAGTAATACCCATGGGTAAATTCCAATGCTGGGCCACCCAAGAATTTACACGAGTATGGTCGAAACCAAGAATTAGCTTTTCTGCTTCCATAAAGCTTATATCTTCATTGGCCACCAAGGATTGTATATCACGCAAAGCATCGGGAAGTTGGATACTTATAATAACTTTACCAAAGTCATGTAACAAGCCGGAAAGTATAAACTCTTCTTCTTCTTTAATTTTAAAGTGACGTGCCATCACTTTACAAGCCGTAGAGCAAGAAAGAGAGTGATCCCACAAACCACGCATTTGTTTAGAAACAATTTCAAAAACCACAGTAGATATCAAAAGACCATGTACAGCATTAACACCAAGTAAAATAAGGGCATTATGAATGGAAACAATACGTCTTGGAAATCCGTACACGGGCGAGTTTACAAGTTTTAAAACTTTAGCACTCAAACTTTGATCTTGTGTAATAAGTTCAGCTACTTTGGCGAGGTTTGTCCTATTTCCATCCATAAGGGCGGAAATTTTTTGTAAGGCTATGGGCAAAGTTGGAATGCTTTTAGCAGCAAGCACTTGCCCTTTATAACTGGTACTTAAGTCCACATTACTCATAATAAACTATACCTTTCTCAATTACACACGCTCATGAAAGTGCTTTTTTAAAAAGGCTTCAATGGTGCGCATGAAGATGCTTTGTTGTTGATTTCTAAACAGATGGGGAATTCGTTCTAAGCGTTCAAGAGCATTGTAACTTTTGGGAGCCCCCGGCACAGGGTTGCCAAGAATTTGCAATGTATAAATACCTAAGGCATTGCATTGAGAAAGCAATTTTTCGGTCACAGCACTACCTGCTTCGGCAATAATTTCTCCGCCGGCATTGCGTACTCTGCAACCCAATATCATATTAGGTTTCACTTGTTCTATGGGAATATCTTGCATACTATGGGCTTTCTTTTAATAAGTAATCTAAAAAAAACATCTTTCTCAAGATGTGTCATCTAATATTATATAACTATCACACAAAATACTAAACATCTAGTGGACATTCACATAAAAAAAAAATTTCCTACCCTAAAGTACCATAAGTATTTGTTCACTAAAGCGCACTTCAACCAAACATATGAAAATAACAAAATATTTTGCTAACAAAAAGCTTTTAAAGCAACGTAGCGCGCCCCCGGCATTTTTTTGACCAAACCCATCAATTCCATCTCAATAAGTAAGGTTGAAATTTGAGAAATGGGTCTTTGACTTACAGTGCATAAAGTATCCACATGAACTTCGCCATTTGCGTGTAAGTAGAGAAGTATTTCGCGCGCCGTATCACGTTCTTCCACCGAAAACTCGTCATCTGATGCAAAATTAGCCTCGGGTTCTGTTTGATACGCAATTTTACATTTTTTTTCTTCAAGTTCTACATGAAGTTTTTTGGACTTTATTTTCTCCATGAGAGCTTCACCCTGCAAGGGAACAAAACCTTGCAAAGACAAGGCTAAGTCTTGCAAAATATCTTCACTGGTAAATACGGGCTTTGCACCTTGGCGAATAAGCTCTTGGCACCCCTTAGACAAAGAAGCTGTGGTGGGCCCTGGAATGGCATATACTTCACGATTTTGTTCAAGAGCAAGGCGCGCTGTAATAAGGCTACCACTACTAAGCATGCCTTCCACCACCAAAACACCAAGACAAAGGCCGCTGACAATACGATTTCGTATGGGGAAATTTGTTGCTAAAGGCCGTGTGTGCGGAGCAAATTCCGATAAAAGCAAACCGTCTTGGCGAAGCTGTGCAAAAATATCCGCATTATTTTGTGGATATACAATATCAATGCCGGTGCCAAGCACTCCTACACTCTTTCCCACATGAGCAAGAGCCGCCGCATGAGCCACCCTGTCTATACCCTCTGCCACACCAGAAACAATACTTATTCCCGCTTGTGACAGTTCACGCGCCATATTTCCAGCCACGCGCACCCCTTCTGCACTGCATTTACGCGAGCCCACAATGGCAAAACAAGGCATGGAGAGTAAAGAAATATCCCCTGCATAATACAAAAGTGCAGGGGCATCTATGAGCGTACGTAAAGAAGCAGGATAAGCATCATGATGCCACAAAAGAATATGCGCATCACTCATCTGTGCTCTATGCCACTCCTGCAAAGCAGAAGTGCGCCACAAGCCAGCATCAAGTAAATGCGCTTTCTCCCGGCTTACGCCGGCTTCATTCCAAGATTTTTTATTTTCAAAGGCAGCATACGCAGAGCCAAAGCATGTTAGCAAACGCACCATGGTGCGCGGCCCTATGCCCTGCGTATGTTTTAAGGCCAAAGTAGCCCAAAACTGAGCACGCTCAGCTGGGCTTAGCATTTGCCATGGAGTTTTTGCCATTACAACTTTCTGTTGCGTACAATCTTTGCGGCACTGGAATTGGGAAAATCTGCAAGCAGTGCTCTGTATTGCATTTGAGCATTGGCAGTGTCACCCATTTTTTGATAGGTCAGGCCGGCTTTTAATAAAGCATCAGAGGTTTTATGATGCTTTGGATACTGCGTTGTCACTTGCTTAAAAGCATACAATGCATTGGGATAATTTGCTTGTGAATAATAGCTTTCACCTATCCAATAATAGGCATTGGCTGCCAAAGAACTTTGTGGATAACGCTGTAAAAAGGCTTCAAATTGCGCACGCCCTGCGGTGGCTTGTCCACCACGCACAAGATCAAGAGCCGCCTTGTACGCAGCCTTTTCGGGACTCAAAGCTTTAGCTGGTCTTGGAGCTGGTTTTGGCACTGGTTGTATAGGAGCTGGAGCCACCACAGGCGCTACAGCTTGCATGGGCTGTACCGGTTGCACAGATTGAGCCTGTTGAACTGGCTGTATGGGCTGAGCTGGCACTGGGGCCGTGGCAACAGGGAGGACAACGGGGGGCTGAGCTTGACCTGAAGCAGAAGGAACATACATGGCCGTTTCTGGCGGTAAAGAAAGCTCTTGTACTGCCGGGCTAGCACTGGCAGGAGTTTCACCGCTTTGTTTCATGGCCATTTTAGAGCTAGGGTCTAGCGAACCTAACGGAGCCTTAGGACTTACCTTTTGCCCAGGGACGGCACCTTGAGCCAACACTTCAGGAGTTATGGCAGGCTTTGAAGGAATGGGGGCTGGAGCCACTGTGGACATGGGCTTAGGCACAGGCTTAGCTGTGGTAGCTTTAGGCAACACGGGAGCAGGTGTGTTACTCATGGGACTGGCGTAAGCCACAGGGGGAACGGGAGAAGTAGAACCGGCCGGCGCAGGAGTACCGTCTTGATTTATGGGACGAGCCACCATGCCTGTTTTTTTACCGCTACGATAGTAAACATCATACACTCGACTTTGAGAAGCTTGAACTTCTTGCCCTAAATCTTGCACGCGCCCTTCAATGGCGGCAATGCGGTGATCTATTTCTTCCACATTATTTTGAGTTTTTAACAGTGCTTCGTCGTCTTGCTTAGAAGCACAACCACCGCACAAAGCTCCAATAATAAGTAAAGAACTTAAGGCTGTTATGCTTTTTACACCATATGTGCTCGCATATTTGTTCACGCTCTTGTTCCCTTTCATCACATTCCCTCCAAATATCATATGTTCACAGTATGCCTTATATTGTAATACTTTTCAAGACATCTTGCGCTTAAAGCCAAATTAAGGCACAAATGTGCCACACCATAAGGAGAATTATTTTCATGGATTTTACTAGTATTGATTGGCAAAATATAGCAAGAATGTCATTTATCCTCTTGTGTTCTTTATCTTTTTTAGCTGCAATAGCCTTACCTTTTATGGCCATTAGTGGGCAAACGCTCTCACTCATACGCCAAAGATCTTCCTATGCTAAGTGCGCTAAGCAAGTAACTTTATTAGCACTTATTTTAGGTTGGCTTACCACATGCGCAAGCTTCTGGCCTTTATGGTTACGCTTGAGTCCCACAATAGCCCCCCTTATTCCGGCTGACCTTCAAAATCTTGACCTCTATGTCATATGGCAAACCATCGCCGCACAAGTCTATCTACAAGCCCACCTTTCTGTGGGTGCCTTACTCGTGGGTGCTAGCCTTAGCCTCACCCTATTTTATGCTTTGTGGACACAGTGGAAAACGCATCGAGTTGCCATTCAATGTTTAGCCATTGTGGCTTCTTGTTGGTATGCCATGGCAGCTCTAGGCAGTATTAGTATTTTAAGTGCTGACACCGCCCTCACTGCAGGTATACCACACAGCGAAAGCCTTAAAGCATTTTTTATTCCAAGCTTTGACATGACCTACTGGGACGCAGCCCCTTATGTGCTCCCTCTTGCCTTTGCCATGGCCGGTGGTTTAGCTTGTTTATGGCTTTTGTTACGCCGAACCAAGGATGATTTTGGCCGTGATTACTACGCTCAGATGTTACCTTGGTGCGCTTCATGGGCTCGCAATGGCTGGCTCGTGTACTGGTTGCTTTTGATGGTCACCACTGCAGTGCAATGGATGAATCTTATGCAAGAAGAGAATTACCTCTCTAGTCCTGCTTTCATTCAATCGGTGGCTTTCTTATTACTTTGGCTTATCCCCGGCATTTTATGGACCATAGTCATGCGCAGTGAATTCCCCTTGCGCCATAAAGCCACTTTGTTGTTGGCATTCATCTTTGGCATGATGAGCATTGCCCCCATATATTTAAGCATTTAAGATAAAAAAATGGGGAAGGAAAACAGTTTTCCTTCCCCCCAAAAAAAACTAAAAATCCCACTTATTTTGTGTATTGCTTACGCCACTCATCAAGAAAAAGTAAGGTTGTCTCAAGGGGACTCAAGTTCCCACTACGCTGACGAATACGTACCATAACATCTTCAAACTGCGCTTGTGCCGGTAATTGTAATGTATCAAAAAGCTGTGCCAAGTCATCACGTAAATGCTCAGGCACATCAGCAAAGCCTGCTGTGTAATTGCGTGGCTTCCACGGCCCACATGTTTTTTCCACATATTCAAGCAAACACTGCATTCGCTTTTCATAACTGTGCTCAGTATGTACATGAACTTGCGCTTTTTGCGCCATAGCATGGCGTTCTTCTTCATTTTGCAGGTAGTACTCCACCTTGGCGTACATTTCGTCCAAGCTTTCAAACGTAGCCAACATCTCTTCTGGAAAAAGCTCTGCCATGAGACTTCTCTTATCCACCAATTGAAAAGCGCCAATACTTGCCAATTCAAAAGTACGGGGGTTCACAAAGTCGCCTTCGGTTATGACCGTGGAAGTTTGCACACTGGAGTGCAAATTAAGATTTACCTTGGTGGCATTATAGATTTTTACCGAATCTTCAGCACTAACCCTAGCCCCACCTTGTTGTACATGGCGCATGAGCTGACTTGCCCCGTCCCACTCCGTGCCCCAAATTTTAAAATTGGGATACTTTGTTAAAGGCTTAAAGGCCAGCCTTCTATTGGGATAGCCGGCACCTAGAAAAGCCACATCGGCCCCAAAAGTTTTTTGCTCCCCCAAAGACAATGCCTGCGGCGCATGAAAAGAAGGTAAAGCCGCCATGGGTAAATAGAGAGCATTTTTTTGCCCAACTTCTTCCAAAGCTTGTAGGAAAGGATCTTTTTGGATAACGGCAAAAACAGAATATAAAGGTGCAAAGGCTCGCCAGTAAGAAAAAACCGTATGATCTTCCACAAACCACATGGCTGTGGGAATCTGCATCTTCTCCAAACGGCGCAAAAGCTGACGACTCATGGGAGCTTGTGCCAAAGCCAACACCATGTCCGGTTCAAAACTTTCCACTTGTGCCAAAATGGCTTGGGAAATATTTTGTAAAAAAGCTCCTTCCAATTGATCCAAACGATCGGTGGTAATGCGCAAACTTTTCATGGCTGTAAAAGCCGTATAAAAAAGCGGAGCTTCAAAAACTTCTACGCTGTGCCCCAAATGACGTAATGCTTGAACACAATAATTTCCAATGGGTAAAGAACCACCATAAAAAGGTAATACCACTAAAATGCGTAAAGCTTGAGCTGACATTTATTTTATCTCCCCTGCCAAAAGCGTAGAAAAGCTTTTGCGCTCTCGAAGCATCCAATCTGCTTCTTCATAAAAATATTGTGCCATATTTTTATCCACCATATGACCTTTTTCAAGGGGGCATAGGCAGTACTCTGCCAGCACAGCCCGTAAAGCATGGCGACGTTCTGCGTGTGAGTCCACACCCAAATGCGTTATGAAAGCTGAGCCTAAAGCATCCAAGTAAGACGTTTGACACGTCAGACTTGGCGGAAGCTCTTTCCCTGGCCCAAGCTCTCTTCCTTGAATATGTGCCGTGAGGGCCCTGTAAAAATGAGGATGTGTATAATCTTGCAAACACGCCGTTGCTGTGGGGCAAGGAGCAGACTCAAGACAAGGGGCGCATTGATACACCGATTGCCACACCGTATGCCCTTGGCCATAAGGCCCCGTTTCATGGCACCAGGCCGAAGAAAGGAAAAAAGCGTGCACCGGCACGCCCAAGCGCGCTGCAAGATGCATGGTTCCCGTATCTGGGCTTATGAGAGCATCCAAGCCCTGCACGGCATCCACAAGATCAATCCATGAGGTTTTACCGCAGTAATCATGAAGCTTATCTTGCACACTAGTCGGTAAAAGTTTGCGAAGCTGACGCGCAATCGGCATTTCTGCGGCACTGCCGAGTAAATACAGTTGCGGCCCGCCCATGGCTTCAAAAAAAGTACGCACCACTGGAGCTAAAACATGTGCAGGCAAAGAGCGCCTAGATTCTCTGCCTGCTAATACTACGCCCACACCGCGCCCATGCCCTTGAGCCTTAGGATTCACCATGGTGGGAGCGCAAGGTTGTGGTGTAAAATAAGCCCAAAAGTCCACTAAATTCATGGGGCTTATAGTTCTATTTTGTGTCCAGCGAAAAGCTTTTTTGCTCCAAACACTTCGCATCACTTGCCCTTGCTCCACCGCATAACCATGCACTATTTCCGGTGCAAAAAGACGCACTAAACTGCTATTTAACGGACTATAATTAAGATTATATACTGCGTCAAAATGACAGTTTTGCAAGTGTGTAAAAGCAGCATGAAGAGTATGCATATGCGCAGTGGCATCATTTTGTAAGCCGCTTCCATGTGCAGGTATGGGGTGCAAAATAGCTTTGGGAAATAAGCAGGCTGCCAAGGCTTCCAAAGAAGTATCAAGACAAATGTGCACCTGTCCGAAAGCTTGCACACTTTGTATCAAACGTCCTGTTTGTACAAGGTCACCAAAGCGCGCCAATTGAATAAGTAAAATGTGTTTCATACTACTCCCCTCAAATTAAATACGCAAAAAATCACGCAACATCAAGCGACAAAACTTTTTTACACAAAATCATCACTTCACAGCGGGGCAGGAATAGTGTATACAGGCTAGCCGTAAACTAGGAAATACACATAAAAGGAACAATAAGCATAACTCGTCATGTATTATCCACTTTTTCTTGATATATCGCATTGCCACTGCCTCATCGTGGGCGGCGGCGAAGTGGGTCTTCGTAAGGCTAAAGGGCTTTTAGAAGCAGGTGCAGGGCAAGTACTTGTGCTTGATATTCATCCCTTTGGAAAAACTTGGCAAGAATATGCGCACTTTACGCAATTACATCTGGAAGAACGTCCTTTCCATGAAGAAGATTTGCAAGGAAAAAGTCTTGTCTTTGCTTGCACAGGACAAAAAGAACTCAATGCGCACATTGCAACGCTCTGCCTACAGCGTCAAATACTATGCAATTGTATTGATGCTCCGCGCAAAGGTAATTGCATTGTACCAGCATTAGCACAAGCTAGAACTTCTACCCACTGTGAGGAGCCTAGCCTAATGGCGGCCCTAAGCACGCAAGGTGCCAGCCCTGCCTGGGCACGGGTTTTGCGGCAAGAATTGGAACAATGGCTTACGCCGCACGCTCCCATGACACAATTTTTAGGAAATTTACGACCTCTTGTGCTTGCTTTAGGACAAGATACAAGGCACAATACAGCACTTTTCCGTGCATTGGTACACTCTCCACTACGCCACCATTTGGCACAAAAAAATAGAGAGCAATGCCAAGCGCTCCTAGAGGAATTACTTCCCCCAGACCTGCATTCACACATTGCGGAGCTATTACATGATATCATTTGAACAAAGCATCTTACTCATTACACTTTGTTATGGCGTTGCCACTTTATGCGGTATCTTGGGACTTTTATTACGTCAGCGTAGCTTACGTATTATAGCTTGCCTTATAGCCTATGGTGGTTTCATCGTGCAAACCTATGACATGGCCCGCGGAAGCCATTCCCTCACGCCAGGCGGCTTAAGCTGGGGTATGTATTTACAAATACTTGCATGGTTCATGCTTTTATGCAGCTTTTTTGGACAGTGGAAAACAAAGCACTCTACACCGCTTCTTTTTGTAACGCCTTTAGCACTTATGTTATTTTTGCTTTCCTTGCGTCTATTGCAAGCGCAAGTGGCTCTACCACAAGAATTAAGTGCCACCTTTTATGCTTTGCACATTGGCTCACTTTACCTAAGCTTAGCCCTTATGACTTTGGCCTTTGCCGCCGGCATCATGTTTGTACATATTGAAAGGCGTATTAAGGCAAAAGAACCACTAACAGGCTTTCGCAGAGACTTTCCGGCTCTTGCCATTTTAGATAAAGTGAATTTTTTAAGTGCAGTGGCAGGATTTCCACTTTTTACCATTGGCATTATTACAGGAATTATTTGGGCCGGAAGCACATGGGGTAAAGCTGTGAGCGGCGACCCTAAAGAAATTGTGTCCTTTATTATTTGGGGCCTTTTTGCTTGGCTTTTTTATATGCGCACGGTGCAAGGACGCGGCGGACGTAAGCCTGCCCTTTTGGCCTTTTGGCTTTTTGCCTTAAGTGCTTTTTCCATCCTTGTGGTTAATACTTTCATGAATACCCATCACTCTTTTATGCAGTAGTTATAGTATGAACAGGAATATTTATCTCATTGGTTTAAACCATAAAACCGCCCCTGTGGAAATACGTGAGCGTTATGCGCTTTCCACTCACACCTCTCAAGAAACTTGGGCTGTGCCTTGCGATAGCACCATTGGCGAGGCCCTTATACTTTCTACGTGTAACCGTGTGGAAATTCTTGTTTGTGAAAAAGAACATCGCTGTAGACAACATGATGGTTCCTGCGAGCCGGCCATCATCGAACAAGTGCTCAATAATTGGGCCGAGGCTTGCGGACAAACTTCTCAAGATTTACGCCCTTATGTGTATATTCATCACAATGAGCAAGCCATTCGTCATGTCTTTACCGTGGGTGCCAGTCTTGACTCCATGGTACTTGGTGAACCACAAATCTTAGGCCAGTTGAAAGATGCCTACCGTAAATCGGTGGAGAGTAAAAGCGCAGGAACCATAGTGAACCGCCTTTTACATAAATCGTTTAGCGTGGCAAAACGCGTACGCACCGAAACTGCCATCGCCTCCAGTGCCGTTTCCATTTCCTACGCCGCAGTGGAGTTGGCCAAGCGCATTTTTGGCCATATGCAAGAGCAAAAAGCCCTGCTTATTGGTGCAGGGGAAATGGCAGAGCTTGCCGCCACGCACCTTTTGCAAAGTGGCGTGGAACATATCTCTGTGGCTAACCGCACCTTGGAGCGCGGGCAGGAGTTGGCCAAGCAATTTAATGGCTCTGTGGTGCCTTTTGAAAACTTGGTCGAACACCTTGTGGACATGGATATCATCATTACCTCCACCGGTTCTTCTGAAGCCATTTTACGCGCCAAAGATTTACAAAAAATCCTTAAATTGCGTAAATATAAACCTATGTTTTTCATAGACATTGCCGTCCCGCGTGACATTGACCCCGACGTAAACAACTTAGAAAATGTCTACTTATACGACATCGACGACCTTAAAGAAGTGGTGGAAGAAAACTTAGCTGGTCGCCGCGATGAAGCCCGTAAGGCCGTGAATATTGTGGATGAAGAGGTCGTACTCTTTTGCCGCTGGATACAAAGTCTTGATGTACAACCCACCATTGTGGATATTATTCAGCGTAGTGAACGTTTAGCCGCCGATGAATTGCAACGTACTCTTAAAAGATTAGGCGCCACCGATGAAGCCACCAAAAGCGCCTTGGAAGACATGACAGCCGCGCTCATTCGCAAGCTCAATCATGCGCCACTCTCTTTTTTGAAACGTGGTACCATGAGTGAAGACGGACCTGCCCCACGCATACATATGGTGCGTCGCATTTTTGATTTGGATGGCGATGAAAATGGCCATTCCAATAAACAAATATCATAAGAAAAAAATGAGGATAGTATGCGCTCTTACCTTGTAGAAGGCCTTCAAGATGATCAGCTTGAAAACATAGCTCAACTGCTTACTGATATGCAATTGCAAGGCTCCATGCCAGGACTTTTTTGGCTCCCCATTCCCGTGGCCATGCACACCACTTTACAAAATGAGCATGTTAAAGAATGCGGCCCCTATGTCATGGCTTTTGAGATAAAGCACCAAAGCGTTCAATTGGAATTTCTTGTGCGCGCAAAAAATGCTCTTCATTGCCAATGTGTTGCCTATGCTTCACCAGAATTACAAATGCATATGATGCATTATGTGGAAGATCTTTTTGTGAAGCTTAACATAACTATTTAATATGCAAACCTATGACTTAGCCTTTACCTTTCCGCTAAGCCCACCCGCCTATGAAAAGCAAGCTTTGCCCACCAAAAAGCTTGTGCGTCAAGTACGTCACTTTTTAGATGAAGAACTTGCCATATCCCTCAAAGGAAAGCATGTTCTTTTGGCCGTCTCCGGTGGAGCAGATTCCTTGGCTTTAGTATGCGTTCTACATTGGCTACGCCCAGTTTATGACCACACTTTCAGTGTCTTGCATATACATCATGGATTGCGCACTGAAAGTACATGCGAAGCTCTCACCGTACATGCCTTATGTACTGCTTGGCAAATTCCCTGTATCATTGAAAAAATAGATGTCGCTAAAGAAGCACAACGAGAAAAAAAGGGCATAGAAGAGATGGCGCGCCAATTGCGCTATGAGCTGTATGCTAAACATGCTACGTCCAGTCAAGCCGCATGGATATGCCTTGGTCATCATCTTGGTGACGTGCAAGAAGACGTGCTCATGCGCCTCATTCGCGGCGTGGGTTGGCCTGCCCTTGGCGGCATGGCGGCCTATGATCAAGAAAGACACATTTTACGCCCCTTGCTTATGCAAAAACCTGAAGCATTGCGTACTCTTTTACAAGAAGCAGGTTTAGGCTGGGCAGAAGATGCTTCCAATGCCGATACCGTATATTTGCGCAATAGAGTGCGCCACAATATACTACCTTTATTGCAGGCTGAAAATCCTGTCTTTCCGCAGAAAATTCAAGAACTTTGGCAATTTGCCCAGTACGATAAAGAACACTGGCAACGCATTTTAGAAGATATTTTTAAAAAACATAATATCTGCTATCAAGAAAATACCGTCACTCTACCTTCAGCCGCATTGCAAAACGCCGATAAAGCCACACGCTTACGCCTCTATCACTTTGCCTTACAACACTTGCAAAAACATAGCCTTTGCTCCACCCAAGCCCGGGCTCGAACTTTACTTGATTTGGATGCCGCTCTTATACAAGGTCGTGGTAATACGACATTTCAACTTTCTGGTGGTGTCCATGCCCTTGTAAAAAAGGGAAGCGTAAAATTTCACGCCTCCCCTCACATTAAACATGAAGCATAGCTTTAAGCTTTTCCGCCATATGCGCCGCTGTAAAGCCAAGCTCGTCACGAAGTTCTTGTTGTTTAGCATGCTCCACAAAAACATCTTTTACGCCTAAACGCTGAATATTTTTGGAATCCATGGCCTGAGCATCCACAAGTAACTCCATAATTGCTGAAGAAAATCCTCCGGCAAGACATCCCTCTTCCGCAATTAAAATATGCGTATATTGCGCCACCAAGGCCAATATTTCTTCTTGAGGTAAAGGCTTAATCCAAATGGGATCATAAACAGCCACGGTCTTACCTGTGCTTTTTGCCACATGCTGCGCTGCCTCCTTGGCAAAGTGCACACAAGGGCCCACAGCTATAACTAAAGCATCTTGCCCATCCTGCACAAGTTCACCCTTTTCTTGAGGTAAAAGCTCGTATGCACCATCTTTGGGCAAGGGTTGATCAAAACCAGCTCCGCGCGGATAGCGCAATGCCACAGGACCATCACTTTGCGTAGCTGTATAAAGAGCATGACAAAGGATGCGCTCATCGCGCGGTGCCATGAGTTTTATATGCGGTATATGCCGCAAAAAGGCCATATCAAAAACACCATGATGCGTGGGGCCATCTTCTCCCACCACACCGGCTCTATCAATGCAAAAGATAACAGGCAGTTTTTGTAGACAAACATCGTGCACCACTTGATCATAAGCACGTTGTAAAAATGTGGAGTACAATGCCACCACAGGGCGCTTACCTTGAATGGCTAAGCCAGCGGCAAAGGTGACAGCGTGTTGTTCACAGATTCCCACATCCACAAATCTCTCAGGAAAGGTACGCGCAAAAGCTTCTGTGCCAGTACCTTCGGGCATGGCGGCAGTAATGGCCACAATATCTTGATTTCTTTCACCCAAATCCAACAAACAAGCACTGAAGGCATCGGTAAACGTGGCTTTAGCACTCTTTGCTGGTAAAGCACCTGTGGCCACATCAAAACTACCAACACCGTGGAAATGCGTGGGATCTTCTTCAGCAGGAGTATAGCCTTTCCCTTTATGCGTCAGCACATGCAAAAGCACGGGCCCATCTTCAATGGCCGAAGCCATTTCCAAATGACGCTTCAAAGCCGGTAGATCATGTCCGTCCACAGGGCCAATATAGTTAAAACGAAAAGCTTCAAAGAGCATGCCTGGGGTGAAAAAAGATTTAAAAGACCACTCTCCACGCAAAGCATAGGTGGCAAGATCTGGGCCCACACGCGGCACTGAACGTAAGAAGGATAAAACATCCTTACGCATCTGACGTACCCAACGACGGGAGAGATTACGGCTTAAAAAGCGTGATAAAGCACCCACATTGGGAGAAATAGACATTTCATTATCATTTAAAATAACAATAAAACGTCTCCCCATATGCCCTGCTAGGTTAAGCCCTTCGAGAGCTTGTCCGCCGGTGAGAGAACCATCACCAATGATGGTCACAATACGATAGTCGTCTCCGGCAAGGTCGCGAGCCATGGCCATGCCAAGACCGGCAGAAATGGATGTGGAAGCATGCCCCACGCCAAAATGATCATAAGGGCTTTCACTTATTTTAGGAAAGCCGGAAAGGCCCCCTTTCGTACGTATAGTGTGGAATTTATCAGCTCGCCCTGTAAGGAGTTTCCATGCATAGCTTTGATGCCCAACGTCCCAGATAACTTTATCTTTTTGTGCATCAAAGGTATGTAAAAGAGCCAAAGTAAGCTCCACAACCCCTAAAGACGGGGCAAGATGTCCACCATTTTTCGCCACCACATCGATGATACGCTCGCGAACCTCTGCGCCCAATTCTTCAAGAGCTTGCATGTCCATGTTTTGCAACATGGAAGGATTGGTTATATCTTGTAAGTGCTTTTGTGAAGCCATGCCTGAGCTTTGTCTATCTTCCATAAAAATTCTTCTTTTTCCAGAGTTATGTGCGAAAAACTATTTACAGTTCACGTAATTATGAGGAACGTGCCACCACATACGAAGCAAGGCCAGCCAAGAAAGCACCTTCTTCACCTGCAAAAATGCTATCCTGTGCAAGGCTTTGCAAAGCAATATTTTTTTGCTCTTCTGCCAAAGCACGGCTTTGCTCCAATCCCACCAAGGAAGGATAGGTATTTTTCCCTTGCTCAGAATCAGAACCTGCAGGTTTACCCAATGTGGCCGTATCAGCTGTAACATCTAAAATATCATCGGCTATTTGAAAGGCTGTACCGAGGGCTGCGCCATACACTTCCAAAGCTTTAACCACTTCTAGCTTTGCCCCAGCCAGTAAGGCACCGCACACACATGAAGCTTGTATGAGCGCACCTGTTTTCATGGCATGCATGGTGCGTAATTTTTCCAACGAAATATCTTGCTCGCCGGTATAGTTCATGTCGAGCACTTGTCCTCCCACCATACCATGAGATCCGGCTGCGCGACCTAAATACGCCAAGGCGCGTAAAGTATTTTCTGCGGCGATGGATCCTGTGGAACAACATGATGAAACAGACGTCATGAATACAAAGGCATCGGTGAGTAAAGCATCTCCAGCCAAAATGGCCATGGCTTCGCCAAATTGCTTGTGGCTGGAAGGCTTACCGCGACGCAAATCATCATCATCCATGGCGGGTAAATCATCATGAATGAGGGAGTAGGTATGAATGAGCTCAATGGCGCAAGCAAAAGGTAACACTTTGCTTTCTTCCAAGCCGCATAATTTAGCTGTGGTTAAACAAAGCACAGGACGCAAACGCTTGCCCCCTGCCATGAGGCTATATTCCATGGCTTCGCGCAGTGACGTAGGCAAAAAGGGAGGCGTAGCATGTCCTTGGCAATTTTGTATGCCGCCGGCCTTAAGACAGGTGCTTAACCACTGTTCCACCACGGCGCCCGTATTTTTTAAGCTTTGCTTTACATTGGAAGCTTCCATAATAGGCATATTATTCATTTTCTTCTCCTGCGCTGTGCATATCAAAAATTTCCTCACCTTTTTCGGTGCAAAGACGAATATCATGGCGTGCTTTTTCCAGCTGAGTGCGACACGCAGTGCTTAGCTCCATACCTTCTTTATATAAAGCCACGCTTTCTTCCAAAGGAGCTTCGCCTTTTTCCATAATTTGTATGATGGCTTGCAAACGCTCCATACGGGCTTCAAAGGTTTTGGGAAGAGATTTTGCTTTCATAACTATCCTATATGATTCATTTACTTTAGAGGAAAACTTTCCGTATCTTGCACCACTGCTGCAATGCGACCATCGGCCACTTGCATATGCACTTTTTGCCCTTGGCTAATATGCTGCACACTGCGCACCAAAGTGCCATCTTCTTGCTGTAATAAAGCATAGCCTCGCTTTAGCGGTGCCAAGGGATTCATGGCCTCCAGCTGTACTGTTAAAGACTGTACGGCATGTGTGCACGAATCTTCTCGCTGTTGCATAAGCCGAGGCAAAGCATGTTCTATCTGGCTAAACGCCTGCTCATTCTGAGTAAACATACGCTCGTTGGCGTGTTTCAGACGCATAATAGCCTTTTCTAAATATATTGAAGACTGCTCTAAATGACGTACACCTTGGGGTAAAGCGTGAGCTTTCTGCTCCAACTGCCTTTCCGTGTGCTCCAGCATTTGCCACATGCAATGGCGTAAACGCTGCGTACTTTGTTGTAAAAATTCTTCTTTTCTTTGCCACGCCTGTACAGGTGAAAGCCACTTCAAAGCCTGCTCGCCATGGCTAAGTTTTTGCTCATGCCATTGTAATTTTTTTTGCATGGCTTCTTGCAAAGCCCATTCGCACCCATCCACCATTTGTAATAATTCTTCTCGGCTGGGCCACAGGAGTTGCGCCGCGTGGGTGGGCGTGGCCGCTCGCACATCAGCTGTCATATCGGCAATGGATACGTCAACTTCGTGCCCAATACCTGCAAGCACAGGCAAGGAAGATGCATAAATGGCGTCGGCAACGACTTCTTCATTAAAGGCCCATAAATCTTCCAAAGAACCACCGCCGCGAATGAGCACAATCACATCTGCCCATCCCTCAGTATTTACTTGAGCAAAAGCTTTAGCTATGGCAGGTGCCGCCATATCTCCTTGTACCGGCACAGGATAAATACGCACAATACTACCAGTGCCCGCCCCTTGAGCAACACATAAAAAGTCATATATGGCAGCCCCCTTGGCAGAGGTAATCACAGCTACTTTTTGCGGATTGTAGGGCAAAGATTTTTTGCGCTCTGCGTTGAAATACCCTTGTGCCATGAGCTTTGCTTTTAAAACTTCAAAAGCCGCATATAAAGCACCGCGCCCCCCCTCTTGTACAAGGGACACGGTCAGTTGATATGAACCGCGCGGCGCATACACCGAAAGACTTCCGGCACATAAAATCTCTTGTCCATTCTCTAAAGTATGAGCCAAGGAAGGTCTTGGCCCATCTTCAAAAACTTCACCCGTCAGTGGGTCAAACTTTTCTTCTCGGCGCTGGGCATGTTTAAACCAAACGCAATGCAATAAAGCATCACTGTCCTTAAGAGAAAAATATACATGTCCTGAGCTTGGGCGGGCAAGGTTACTAACCTCACCCTTTACCCAAACAAAAGGAAAGTTTTTTTCCAAGCTACCTTTGATGGAAGCTGTAATCTCTCGAACGGTGAAAATGGTGCTCAAGACTTAGAGTCCCCAACCTGCCAAAACGTTAGCTTGCCATGCGGCAAAGTCAGCGGTAAAGTTTTCCACAGAAAGTTCTGTCTTTTCACCGGTACGACGGTCTTTCGCTTCAAGCACGCCGCGCGCAAGGCTTTTACCACCAAGGCAAATTTGCATGGGCATACCCAATAAATCTGCATCCTTAAACTTTACACCAGGGCGTTCTTCTCTATCGTCCAAAAGCACTTCAAGACCTAAACCTTCAAGCGAAACTTTAACAGTATTCATGGCCGCACATACGTCATCGCTCTTGCTATCAAGATTAAGCAAATGCACATCGAAAGGAGCCAATGGCGGAGGAAAGACGATGCCGTTTTCATCGTGGTTTTGCTCAATACAAGCTGCCACAACGCGCGACACGCCTATGCCATAGCAGCCCATGATCATCACTTGTTCCTTACCATTATTGTCAAGGAAGGTGGCCTTCATGGCTTCACTATACTTGGTGCCAAGCTTAAAGATATGCCCCACTTCAATCCCCTTGGGTAGTTCTAAAGCACCGCCGCACTTGGGACAAGGGTCTGTGGCTAAGATTTCACGTAAATCGGTATAGGCTTCAATGATGCAGTCACGGGTAAGGCTCACATGTTGTAAGTGTGTATCGCTCTTATTGGCACCGCACACCCAATCAGTGGCCCCTTGCAAAGCGGCATCAGCATAAATTTTTACGCTGGCATCAAGTCCCACGGGACCTGCAAATCCCACCTTGGCTTTGGTGATGGCTTCCACTTGCTCGGGACTGGCCATTTCCACCACGGTGGCATCAAGGAAGTTCTTCAGCTTGATATCATTGACGCTATGATCGCCGCGCACGAGCACTGCCACCACTTGTCCATCCACGCTGAAGAGCAAAGTCTTAATGAGCGTGGTAGGATTAATCTTCATGAAAGCGCAAACTTCTTCCACAGTATGGGCATCGGGCGTAGAAACTTCTTCGTAGGTTGCACATGCGTCGGTGCATGGCTCACCTTTCCAGATGACGGCGGCGCGTTCCACGTTGGATGCATATTCGCAAGCTGTGCAAGCGGCAATGGTATCTTCACCTGTGTCTGCTAATACCATAAATTCATGAGAAAAATTACCGCCGATGGAACCTGTGTCAGCTTCCACAGCGCGAAATTTTAAAGCCATGCGTGAAAACGTATTTTGATACGCTTCATACATATTCTTATAGCTGATGTCTGCACCTTCATCGGTGGCATCAAAAGAATATGCATCCTTCATGACAAATTCACGTCCGCGCAAAAGACCAAAGCGTGGACGAATTTCATCGCGAAATTTCGTTTGAATTTGGTATAGATTCATGGGTAATTGACGATAGGAACGTACTTCACCGCGCACTAAATCAGTGATGATTTCTTCATGGGTAGGCCCAAGACAGTAATCGCGCTCGTGACGATCTTTAAAGCGAAGTAATTCCTTACCGTAAAAATCCCAACGCCCCGTTTCTTGCCATAAATCCGCAGGTTGAGCCGCAGGCAAAAGCAGTTCTTGTGCGCCGGCCTTATTCATTTCTGCCCGCACGATATTTTTGGCTTTTTCCAAAACACGCAAGCCCAAAGGAAGGTAAATATAGATGCCAGATGTCACCTTACGCACCATACCGGCGCGTACAAGAAGTTGATGGCTGATAACTTCGGCATCAGCCGGAGCTTCTTTCAAAGTGGGAATATAGCTTGTGCTCCAACGCATATTAATCCTGCTCTTTTTTCTGTGTAATAAGTTTATCTAATTCTTCCATAAAAGCTGCAAGAAGTTCTTCTTGCCCCTTCACAGTGCGTATGACTTCGCCTTTGCGAAAAATACTGCCTTTATCGCGCCCGCCGGCTAAACCAATATCAGCATGACGCGCTTCACCAGGCCCGTTGACCACGCAACCCATGACGGCCACTTTCAGCGGAAGCGTTTCTGTTTTTAAACGCTCTTCCACAGCAGCGGCCAGCGACATAAGGTCTATTTCTGTACGCCCACAAGTGGGACAAGAAATAATTTCCGGACCGCGCTGACGTAGCCCTAAGGAACGTAAAATTTCATATGCCGCAATGACTTCTTGTACGGGATCTGCCGTGAGTGACACACGCAATGTATCGCCAATGCCTTCCCAAAATAAAATACCAAGCCCCACAGCGGATTTTACCGCGCCGCGTAAAAGCCCTCCGGCTTCAGTTATCCCCACATGAAGAGGATAATCACAGCGTGTCGATAAAAGCTTATAAGCGGCGATGGTATCCAGCACCGAAGAAGACTTTAACGATATTTTCATATCATAAAAATCTTTCTTCTCTAAAATGCGCACATGTGACAAGGCACTTTCTACCATGGCTTCAGGTGTGGCACCGCCGTATTTTTGCAATAATTCTTTTTCCAGCGAACCGCCATTTACCCCAATGCGTATGATGGCACCATGGCTTTTAGCCGCCGCCACCACGCTATCCACCTGCGCAGAACCGCCGATATTTCCGGGGTTAATGCGCAAACCTTGCACGCCTACCTCCAAAGAAGCAATGGCAAGACGATGATCAAAATGGATATCTGCTATGAGCGGTACTGAAACTTTGGGCACCATTTGTCCAAGAGCCTTAGCAGCCCCCATATCGGGCACAGCAAGGCGCACGGCCTCACAGCCCACATCCACCAAAGCATGAATTTGCTCTAGGCTTTTTTCCACATCCCTGGTGTCCGTATTCAGCATACTTTGCACCAATATGGGAGAATCATTACCTATATTGCAAGAACCAAGCTTAAGAGCTCGTGTTTTTTTTCTTTGTAACATTTGGATTACCCACCCTTTTAGCGGCAACACTTTAGCCTACTTTGTCCCAATAGCCAAGCACTCTCCTTGTGTATAAGCCACATTTTATCCTTTTTTTTCTTGGGTAAAAGTGCTATGCTTTTTACATAAATTGCCTGAAAAAATTCTTAAAGCACTTAAGTTTTTGTGTAACCTTACGATAGTACTTATGAGATGCTTTTATTATTCACACAGCAAGGATTAGTATATGCCTAATATTGTACGCCTTTTACTCGTAGCTCTTATGTTCTCCACACTCTTTGTGGCTGGTTGTGCAAAATCTGCTCTTGATAGTCAGTACATAGATGCACAAGAGTTAAAATTGAAAGTGCGCGAACTGGCTGACCAAATGCTGGCCACCATGGATAATAGCGTTCTCACAGGGCTCATTGCCATGCCCACGTCTTTTGTGGACCTTAATCATAAAGGTCAAACTTCTGCCTTTGGAAATCTCATGGGCGAATCCCTCATTTACGAATTTAACCAACGTGCATTCCCTGTGCGTGAATACAGACTCAGCGGCGACATTGATATTCAACTTGCTCAAGGTGACTTTGCCCTTTTACGTAAAGGAGTTGTCAATACAAATGAAAAATGGGCAGCCCTCATCATAGGTACTTACTACGTTGACAAAGATGCTGTTTTTGTCAATGCGCGCCTTGTGCGTGCCATGGATGGTATGGTTTTACGTACAGGTCAATTAGTTCTAGTAAAAACACCTGTCATCACTAGACTTACTAGGCATAAAATGAAACCGTATGCAGGTAAAACCACACATGTTGCCGGCCAACCTACTCCAGTTGCCCCTTTACCTGCACCTAGTCTTGGTTTGTCATCTGGTACCATAAAAATTGAACAGCAAGTGGCCCCTGAACCACAACCACGCCAACCTGGGCTTTATTAGGAGAACATATGTCTACCTTTATACATAAAAAACTTCTACGTCGCTCTTTGTGGCTCTTACCCTTATGTTTACTATGTACATCCCCATTGGGATTTACCATTTCTTCATCGAACCAAGGTCTTGCCTTTGCCGAAGAAAGCAAAGAAACCATACATAACTTAAATTTAGCGCGAAAATATAAAAAGCTAAGACGCTACGAATTGGCGCGACAGCATTATCTCTTGGCCCTTGCCGCCACCACCACCACCGCCACACGCGACTCTATTCAGCGCGACTTACAAGTGGTTGAACTTCAAATCAGAACATTACGGTAATATTATGCGTACATTTATCCTCCCTCTTCTCATATCTTTAATGATGTTTTCTGTGAGCTGTGCCAATATCTACCATGAAGTAAGCCCAGCCTATGGCCCACGTGCTGCCAATACCATGGCTGCCCAAATGGATGAACAAATACTCGCGCGCTCCAACGTACACGTTGCCAATGTGAAACTTACCAAAGAGCAAATTGCCATGCGACAAAGGCAATTACGCCAGTCCATCACCATAGTTACCACTGTTCCGGTGAATATTAATAATTTTGATTTGACCAATGCTCTTTCTCGCCAAATTTCTGAAGAGATGGCCCGCTGGTTTGTGGATGCCGGATATAGAGTGCACGAAATTCGCAAAGGCACTGACATTCGCATTCAAGAAAGACATGGAGAGGTAATTCTTACTCGTGATAGAGAGGAATTACTCAAAACAACAGCTTCTAGCGTTGCCATACTCACAGGCACCTACGTCATAAGCCCGGAACAAGTACGCTATAGCATGCGCTTAGTACATACCCGCGGTACAGAAGTCATTGCCATGAGCACGGCCACAGTGCCCATCACTCCCGACGTACCGCCTTTGCTCAAGGAAAATACCGATCCTGTAAAAATTACACCGTCGGTGAGCACTCGTTTACAATAATGACTTCACACATATCGCGTATACTCATTGGCATAAGCGGTGCCAGCGGCATGCCCTTGGCCCATACGTTACTACAGCATTTGCATGATTTACCCAATATTGAAGTGCACCTTATCATCTCACAAGGTGCACAGCGCGTCATGCAAAGTGAAGGTAATGCCTCTATAAATAACTTCACTCGGTTAGCTCATGCGAACTATGCTCCCGAGGATATGGGCGCTGGACCTGCCTCTGGCTCATGGCAACATGTGGGTATGATTATTTGCCCCTGCTCCATGGCTAGCCTTGCCAGTATTGCCCACGGC
>CAYJHD010000016.1:0-40850 GCA_964370015.1 uncultured Desulfovibrionaceae bacterium
TCATGCTGGTGATAACGAACGCCTTTAAACTTGGCAGATGGTACCCATTTATATGACATGGCGGCTCCTAAAATTGGCTAAAAACTTTCTCGCTCTCGCTGAATAGCCAAAGCGAGCATAAAAAATTTTCCACCACTTTTCCACCACTTTTTTGCAAAAGGCATCTGATGCCAACTGAAAGCAGATGAAGCAAAAAGAATATAACTATTTTAAAATAAAAGAAAAAATATTTTTATTTGGGAAGTTTATTTTGTTAAAAATCTGATTCGTAATCAGTAGGTCGGGAGTTCAATTCTCCCAGTTGGCTCCAGAATTTCAAGCACTTATAACAAAAAGTTATAGGTGCTTTTTCTTTGGGCTACCACCGGGCTACCACATTTTTAAAAATTACTTTGCCCCGTAGTTTTTTTCTTGTTATGAATACTTTTAACCAGTTACAGTAACATATTCCATAAGGTGACGCACCATGAAGCTACAGTCTGTACATTTAGAAAATTATCGTTGCTTTGAAAATATTACCATAGATTTTCATAAGCAGCTCACGGTGCTTGTGGGTGCCAATGGCAGTGGTAAGACTGCGGTGCTCTCGGGTGTTTTTGCAAACATAGCCGGCATTCTCTCTTTTGTTCAAACTGAAAATGCTAGAAAATATGTTTTGTCTCCTAAAGTGGATAGGAATTTTACAACCAACAAGCCACTATCCATGGCAGTAACTCTAACTTCTGACGCAGAAGATTTTTTTTGGAAGCTACCTACTGTCGCGACAAAAGACAAAATACGTCTTTATGGATATGATAGCGAACGCAACACCGCCTTTTTAAAAAAGTACTTTGCAGAAGACAACATCCTCCCCGTTATTGCTTCCTATAATTCCTACCGCCTTATCCAGAACGGTACTTCTTCTGGCGATAGAGCTCTGCCTTCAGACAGGTTCTCCATATACGATACCTGTTTTGAGCCCAAGCTCGCTTTTGATGAGCTTATGACGTGGCTTGATGCCGAAGATGCCCGCGAAGCTCGCGCTCAGCGTGACGGCATTCAAGGAGAAGATTTCTCCATCATCACTGCCATCCGCGAAGCCATCGCTAAGATGCTCCCCGGCTATTCAAATTTCCGCTTTATCAACTCGCCACCCAATTTTGCCGTCACGCGTGATGAGGATGGACAAACGGTTATGTTTGAACAGCTCAGCTCCGGCTATCGCGTCATACTCTCCTTGGTTCTGGATATTGCCTATAGAATGGCTGTGGCCAATGGCAAGGAATTATACACGGAAGGCAAATCTGTCCTCGACTCCCCTGCCATCATACTCATTGATGAAGTGGATTTGTATCTACACCCCTCATGGCAGCAACGCGTGCTCACAGACCTCATGCGCACCTTCCCCAACGCGCAATTCATTGTCACCACACACAGCCCGCAAGTGCTTTCTGCCGTAAAGCCTGAGCATATCCGCATTTTACACGACAACAAAGTACTCAAGCCCAGCCACGGAACTTTCGGCGCGGAAAGCTCGCGTATTTTGTTCGATGTCTTTGGGGTACAAACGCGCCTTTCTAGCCTTTTCATGGGCGTGGGCGAAGAAGACTACCCTCTGGAAGCAAATATAGATACATATTTCACCTATATTGCTGAAGACAAATATGACAGCCCTGAGGCAATGGAACTGCGCAAGGAGCTGGAAAATATTTTACACGATGACCCTATCCTTGCCCGTGCCGACGCACAAATAGAAAGGGCTCGCCGTCTCAAAAATCGGAGAGAGCGCCATGCGTAAACTCTCACGACCGCAGAAGCCGGAAAATTTTGATACTGTCGTTTCCAATTTCACTCTAAAATACCCTCCCGCCACATCCTATTCCAGTGAAGGAAAACGATGGGAAGCCTTTAAACGTAAGAAAAAGAAGTTACGTAATAAAATACAACAAGCGCTTTATGATAACCAGCATGGACTGTGTTCTTTTTGTGAATGCTCGCTTAAAGAAGATAAGAAAGAAATCGAACATTTTGTACCAAAATCCCGTACAACCAGCACAGAAGATTGGACATTGAATTTCTCTAACCTAAGCATGAGCTGCCGCGGCGGCGCTGGGGATGATGATCATTGCGGTCATTTAAAGGGGGATATGAATCCTCACGGCCTTATTCTCTCCCCTTATGAACTGCCCGAAGATTCTATCTTTGCCTTTAAAAAAGTAGATAATCACCTACGCATAGTTCCAGATAAAAAGAAATGCAAAGAGCACAACATCCCCACCGCTTTGGCACAAAGCACCATTGATAACCTTGGGCTCAATAGCAACACCCTTGCCCAAAGCCGCTATGAAATATGGAACGGCATCGAAGAACAAATTCTTGATGCTGAAGACCTTCTCCTAGTAGAACAGCAAGACGAGTATGAAACCATCATCCACGACAATCTTGAAGCCGTGGAAAACATCTTGCCAAGCTACATCAGCACACGCACATGGGGACTACGCAAAGAACTTCCCGAAATGTTTGCGGGTTAGTAACAGATAATAGAAGCCTTTAAAAAAAACTCTTTTACATATTTTCTAAAAGCACTCGCTCTTTATTACTATATTAAGACTTGTAATTATGGCGGCTTACATCAGCCTCTTCAAAAGAATCCAATGTGTATAAGCGGATTTTATTGCTGCGTGGAAATTCTCGCTTAAGCAAAGTTTTCATAAGCTTTTTTATTTGCTCTACCATCAAAGCCTCCCATGTTTCCTCATGGAAGCCGCGCTCTACCACAGTAAAGCTGTCATCACTTGTTCGAATAATGGCCACAGAACGGTCGCGCTTAAAAGTGCGCATATCAAGACATTGCCCGTATTGCAATTTATTAAGCCGTCCTATTACAGCGGGAATGATGGTTGCTTTATCATTCATAGGTAGCCTCCTGCCATAAGAATATATACTCTCTCGTAAATGTAAGCGTCAAGGTGCACAAACAATTAAGAGAATGTATCATATATGTAGGTTTCGATTTAACAATTCTCCACCCTGTGCCGTACCGCATACGAGTACAGCCACATCTTATTTTAAAGAGAAAATCATGCAGCAAAAAACAAAAAATATCACGCCGTGCAAAATTATTACCGAACAATCACCTTTACAACTGGCAGAACAAGACCAAAAAAGCTTAACCAAGGCTCTCATAGAAAAAAAGGTGCAAGAGCCTACACCGTTTCTTACTTTTCTTACTGAGGAGTACGCTCGTAAGGTGAAGAGCAAATACCCCTACCCTTTGCTTTACTCATAACGAAAATAAAATGCAAAACATATATTGCATAATCAGATAGTAATGACTCATATATATGGCATGAACACAAGAGAACATACACAAAACTTACCTCCCATTGTAGGAGAACATTTGCGCCAATTAGGATAGCATATCCAAATGTGCTTGCCATTGTGCGTGAAGTAGATGCCTTCACGATGAGGGTTTGGTGGCGGCTTTGCAAAAATCCTTGCCAGAAGATGTCTTTCTCCGTGCCTCGGCTTCAAGCTTGAGCCTTGGCGGTGCATGTCCTAAAGCTCTTATATCGCATAAAGATAGTATATGGATTGCTAAGTTTCCCAAACACAACGACCTTGGAATGAACCGCGCATTGAGTACGCCACCATGCTACTGGCGCAACGTTGTGGAATTAGCATACCAAAAGTAGAACTGCACTCATACCCTCAAGGTGACATACTCCTTTTAAAACGCTTTGACCGTCAAAATGAACAAGCTAAGCATGTTATTTCTGGCTTTACAATTAACCGCCTAGCAGAAGATGGTGATTGGGGTAGTTATCAAGATATGGCTGTCACCGCTCGTCGCTATGGAGCTTTTTGCCAAGAAGAAATATTCCGCCGTACGGTGTTTAATGCCCTATGCTCCAATCGAGATGATCATCCACGCAACCATGCCTTCTTTGTAGAGCAAAACCGTCTTGCCTTAACCCCGGCTTATGGCATTGTACCAAGTGCCGCAAATATAAAGCCGCTGAAATTAGCACTACGCTACGGCAAACTTGAACGTGAAGCTACTATTGAGAATTTATTAAGTGATATTGCGCCTTTTGGCTTGAGTGTATACCAGCTGGGGAGGTAATTACAGAAATGCGTAAAGTTACTGACAATTGGCAAGAATATTTTGCAGAGCATGGCGTAAGTGAGAAAGGTTTGAATATGCTGAAAATAAGGTTTATTTTGTAGCAAAATTCAATTGCTTTAGTTATAGACAATATAACATACATATGAATCTTGGCTTCTAATTATTACTTTCGACTCAGAACTACACTGTAACATACTGGCAAAATTACAAACATTTATAACCAATGATGAAACAAGCAAAGCAAAAACAAGCCATAGCTATTCTTTTAGGGCCTTTAAGTATGGCAGTGGCTATCTTGACTTTTGAGCGTGTACTTGGCTATCAAAGCTCCGTTGTTATAGGGACTGTTATATTGTAATGGTTCAGACTTGGTCGTACAATAAGCTCTCATTTGACGGTGTCTTTTGTCAGGTTAGTTGAGTTGTCCGACCATTTCTTTCCAAAATTTTTTCCCTCAAGAAAAGTCTGCATAGGTGTCCTACCACAACACATTTTTTTGCAAGGGCAATTGTACGGTTAAGCCGAGACTACTTCATCTTTGCTTATAATTGTAAATACTTCCCAACCTGTTTTCCATATTAAAAGCTATTTTTAGCTAGTAATTTACCGATATATTTTGAACATTTTAAATAATATTCCGTTTATTATATACTTTTAAGGGTTCATTGCTTGAAAGAATTCGCATAACTATTCATGCCCCATGCTAGCTTGAATTTACCCCTTCTAACTCTTAAACACTAGTTTTTCACTAAGAATATTGCTAACGCGTCTATTGCCAAAAAAAAAATTGCCGTGTATGAAAGATTAGAGTTTCATCTCATGGAACACTTGGCATTTTCAAGAAAATTTGTCTATAACATATTACTTTAACAGCAAACTTTACGTTTAGGTACGCTTTATGCCTCAGAAGCTTGTTCTCTTTGATTTTGACGGAACTCTCACACGCCATGATTCATTGTTTCTCTTTTTATGTTTCGCCGGCAAGAGAAAGTTTTGGACATCATTACCTTTTCTTTTAGGTAGTTACATAATGTATAAATGTACACTCTATTCGGCACAAAAAGGAAAAGAAAGCATGCTAAAAACCCTCTTTTCCGGAAAAAGTAAAAAAGAACTAGAAAGTCTGGGCAAAGATTTCATAGCGTATCTGCTGGCGCATAAAAAACGCTTTTTCAGAAAAAATGCTCTTGAATCCATTGAAAAATACAAAGAAGATGGGGCGCATATTTATATAGTTTCCGCTTCTCCTGAAGAGTGGATTGCCCCTTTTGCACAGCATTTTGGGATTATGCATATCGCAACAAGAATAGCTTATGAGCAAGGAATTTTTAAAGGAAAATTTTTAGGTGAAAACTGCAATGGTAAAGAAAAAGCACGACGTATTTTAGAAGAGATTGTTGACCTCACGTCGTATTCCTCCATTACTGCCTATGGGGACAGTAAAGGGGATTTAGCTATGTTTGATTTGGCCACAACTACACATTTCAAACCATTTAGAAATAATTGACCATGTCCATATTTATATTCTTCCGATTGTTACGTGTTGAGCAATATGTAAAAAATTTCTTTGTGTTATTGCCACTCTTTTTCAGTGGCAGTTTTACAGACACACAAGCTCTTATACCATCACTTTTGATGTTTCTAGCCTTTTGCGCTGCATCAAGCATTGTCTATATAATCAATGATATTTTAGACGTACACGAAGATAGAAATCACCCTACTAAAAGGAATCGCCCCTTTGCCAGTGGAAAAATTTCTCTAACCACCGCCCTTATAGTTGCTTTTATTCTTTTTTGCATAGCTTTTAGTGTATCATGGGGCATTTCAAAGCTTTGCTTTGCCATCATCATTGCATATTTAGCTTTAAATACCTTCTATGTTTTTTATGGCAAACATTGCTCACTACTGGATGTGGCTTGCATAGCCATCGGTTTTGTATTGCGCACCATGAGTGGTGGCTTTGCCTCTCATACGCCTGCAAGTCATTGGCTTGTTTTAATGGTATTTTTATTATGCATGTTTTTAGGTCTTGGCAAACGATGGGATGACCTTTGTATCACAGAAAAAGGTACAATAACCGGCACTGTTCGTAAATCATTACAAAATTATTCAAAAACATTCGTTCTTACAGCCATGACTTTTTTGAGTACAATTAATTCTGTATGCTACATTTCTTATACGTTGAGCCCACAAATTATTGCACAATATAATAGTTCTTATGTTTATATAACATCATTTTGGGTTGTACTTGGCAATTTACGCTATCTACAGCTCGCTTTTGTCAATGAAGATTGTTCCTCGCCAACCCGTATTGTTCTTCAAGATAGAGGTATTCAATCTTGTATTTTATTTTGGCTTCTACACATGACATATTTAATTTATGCTTAATGGTATTATATGAAAAATATATTTTTCAAATATAAAGAATTTATAATTTTTGTTCTTTCTGGTGGTACAGCCGCCATGACAAATCTTATTTCGCGTTACTTTTTTTTCATGATAATGCCTTATTCTTTAGCCATTGTGCTAGCACATTTTGTGGGAATGATAGTGGCTTTTCTTCTTTTTAAATTTGTCGTGTTTTCTCGAGGCAATGACTATGGATCTGCACGAGAATACATAGGTTTTGTACTTATAAATATGATCACATTATTCTTAACATTAACCGTAAGCCTTTTATTTGCTGATTATATTTTTCCGTATATGGGAATGACATGGTATCCGCATGATGTAGCACACTTTTTAGGCGTTAGTGCCCCTGTGATAACAAGCTACTATGGACATAAATATATAACATTTGGTGGAAAAAAACATGCAACTTAGTAATTGGGGTAACTACCCTAAAATAGAAACAACAATGCTTTCTCCGGCTACAATAGAAGCTTTATGCCAAGAAGCTTTGGCAAGTAATAGCGTTTTAGCTCGCGGCCTTGGGCGTTGTTATGGTGACAGTGCCTGCAATGATACACTTGTTTTATCTTGCTTACGCTTACAGCATATGCTTTCTTTTGATGATAGTAGTGGTGTTTTAGTGGCTGAAGCAGGCGTTTCATTAGCAGAAATTGTGGATTGCTTTGCACCCCGGGGATGGTTTTTACCTGTGACACCGGGGACAAAGTTTGTCACATTGGGCGGAGCCATAGCTTCTGATGTCCATGGAAAAAATCATCATGTCACTGGAACTTTCGGCCAACATGTTCTCTGGATGGATGTGTTAACTGCTGAAAAAGGCATTGTGCGTTGCTCTTGCGAGGAACATACGGATCTGTTTCATGCCACCTGCGGTGGGCAAGGCCTTACAGGTATTGTGTTACGTGTCGCTTTGCAATTGGTTCGCATTCCTAGTGTTTGGATAGAGCAACACACAGTGAAGGCTAAAAATCTTTTTGAAATAATGCAAGCCTTTGAAGAATATAAACACAGCCCATATTCAGTGGCATGGATAGATTGTCTACAGAAAGGAAAGCATTTAGGTCGCTCAGTGCTTATGTATGGTGATTTTTTACATAGAAAAGCTCTTACGGGAAAGCATGCCCTCAATGCCACTGCCCTTCCTAAAAAAGCTCCTCTTTCAGTGCCTTTCGATTTTCCTTCCATGGCATTGAACTCTTTTTCTGTGCGAGCTTTCAATGCACTTTATTACGGTAAAGCACCTCAGGGGCATGCACAAAGCGTTGTATCATATAACACTTTTTTCTACCCTCTTGATAGCATTGATATGTGGAATCGCATTTACGGAAAACGCGGGTTCACACAATATCAATTTGTTGTTCCAAAAGAAAGCGCAGCTGAAGCTCTACAAAAAATATTGCAAAAAATTGCTCATAGTGGTCAAGGTTCATTTCTTGCCGTTCTTAAGCTTTTTGGTAAACAGCAAAACCCTCAAGGCAATATTTCCTTTCCAAGTGAAGGCTATACATTGGCACTAGATTTTCCCATCACCAAAACTTTATTCCCTCTTTTAAATGAGCTTGACGCCATGGTTTTAGATTATGGTGGCAGACATTACCTCACAAAAGATGCGCGTATGAGTGCCACAACTTTACGCCGTGGATATGGTGAAAAATTAGATGAGTTTCTTGAAATAAAACATAAATGGGACCCAAAAGTGCTTTTCAAATCCACACAGGCGCAACGATTACATTTGCTGTAATATGAGAAATACGCTCTTATTTGTACAGTTCTTTTTAGCACTTTTATGCTGTTGGTGGTTGTGGGAAAGCATACACTGGAGCGAGGTTTTGCCTCATTGGGACTCTGTAAGTCTTGGTGTTGTATGTGTCATATTTTTACAACGTTTTACACCTTGGATTCTTTTGGGCTGCCGTCTTTCAAGCCTATTTTCGCGGCAAATAACGCGGCATGAAGGCTTTATAGCGTCGGCATTATGCGTGGGAACAAATGCTATAATCCCAGCACGCATGGGTGAAGTAGTAAAAATATTCTGGCTTAGGGGGTATAAACCTTTTTCTTATAGCATGTTACTGAGTAGGTGCTTCATGGAACGCCTCCTTGATGTTTCCATGCTAATGCTTTTAAGTTTAGGTTTTGTTTTACAGTATATTCAACCCATGCTGGCTTTAGCGGGGATTTTAATCCTCTGTTGTATATGGATTAGTTGTTACATATTCATGAGATATGGACAGCATATACAAAGCAGATTCCCCTTTTTATGTCGCCCACCATGGCATGAAATACTAGAAACCATACAAGCCTCTTTTACGTATATGACATCGTATAAGATATTGGCTACACTTTCTTTATGGACTGTAGGCATTTGGGTATTAAACTATATACATATTGCGCTCATTTGTAACTGGCTGGTGCAACTTGGCTTAAACTGGCAAGAGATTGGGGTTATTACCATATGCGTATTTTTTAGCAGTGCTTTTTTATTAATTCCAGGTGGAATTGGCGTCATGGAAGCCACTCTTGTTGTTGTGCTTCAAACAATGCATGTGGAAATACAGCAGGCTGCTCTTGTGGCAATTTTTGTAAGATTTTTCCACTTGGTTCCTTCTGTTATTGTGGGGGTATTGGCCTTGTTTCACAACGCTCCCCAAAAAAGATCTTTACAGCTCTTTTTACTACAAAATAAAAAAAATCGGTTTTCTTTATCTTCATTACATAAAACATTTACAAGGTAATTTTATGAAAAACATACTTATTGTTGGAGCCACTTCTGACATTGCTCGCGCCACAGGTTTACACTTCTTAGAACAAGGTTGGCACGTTGCCTTGGCAGGAAGAGACGCAAACGCTTTACAAGCCATGGCTCAGGATTTTTCTGTGCGTTATGGACGCCCATGCTCTTACCATGAATTTGATGCTGCAGATGCCCTTGGAGCTGAAAAATTGTGGGGTCAATTTGACAATTCTCCAGATGCCATATTGTGCGCTGTGGGACAGCTTGGAGATCAAGAAAAGGCACGCACAGATATGCAACTTGCACAAAGCATCCTCACCACAAACTTTACCGGCCTTATACCGCTATTAAGTATGGCTGCTCAAACCTTTGAACAGCGTGGTCATGGTGCCATCATAGGCATAAGTTCTGTGGCTGGAGAGCGAGGTAGAGCCTCAAACTATACGTATGGCGCCGCAAAAGCTGGTTTTACGGCATATTTGTCAGGATTACGCAACAGGCTACAAAAAAGCAATGTACAGGTAGTCACAGTGAATCCTGGTTTTGTGGCCACACGCATGACCGAAAATATGCAATTGCCTGGTATATTAACGGCAAAGCCAGAACAGGTGGCGCATGATATTTATATGGCTTTAGAAAAGAAAAAGAATGTTATTTACACTAGATGGTTTTGGCGCTGGATTATGCTCTGCATCAAGATAATTCCTGAAAGCGTCTTTAAAAAACTTTCTTTATAAAAGTATCGTAAAAACGACATTCCATGACATATAGTTAAACATAGCGGAGATAGTGTTTTGAGTTATATAGATTTGAGTGCATTTCATAAAGAAAAATTACTTGCAAATAGAGAAATGTATTTCTTTATGACGTGCCTTTGTGGCCTTCTTGCATACACTGTTTACATGAATCACACATCTGTACTATATAATAGTTGGGGCTCTGCTGATTGGGCCATAACATATGCAGGTGGATTTGTACGCCGTGGGCTCTCTGGTGAGATAGCCCTTGCCCTGGCAAACACATTTTCAATGAATATCGTTCATGCCATCGCCCTAATAAAAACTATTATTTATTGCACACTTGCAAGCTCAATTCTTTATATAATACACATAAAGAAAATAAACTTCATGGAAGCCCTCTATTTTTTCTTACCTTGGGGCTTTTCTTTTTATATTACAGATGTGGATGGAACGGGAAAAAAAGAGCTTCTTTTTCTCTCCTTCTTTTTCATCTATATAGCTATGGATTTAAGTAAACAAATTAGCCTTAGATATAAATTTATTTACTTATTTTTATCATGCAATTTCATGCTTCTTATGCATGAAGCGCAGTTTTTTTTCTTACAATTTTTCGTTCTCTATGAAATCTTGCGCGATAAAATGTCCAAATTGAACGTATTAAAGCTTTATGTTCCGCTTTACATGCTTGTTACATGTTGCTTTATTATGCTTTTTATCTTTAAAGGCGATAGTTCTCATGTTAATGCTATTTGGAGTCAACTTGCACAATACAATTTACCTTCTGAGTGGATTACGTATGGTTCCATAGGAAGCTTGGATTATAAACATATTTTCAAGCTTAAAATGATTCACGTTTCTAATTACACTCTTTCCATATCTTTTCTCTTTATTGCTTTGTTTTTCTATTCATATTTAGTCACAAAAAAAACAAACGCCATTTATTTACTCCTTTCATTTTGTATTTCAGCTCCGTTGTACATTGTCGCAATGGATTGGGGAAGATGGATACATGTTTTTTTCATTTCTTCGTTTTTATGCATATATAGCACAAGAACTTTGAGGTGTAGTTCTTTTTTGCAAATAAATAGAAAAACATTACCTTGCATTATGCTGTCTATTTTTTGTATTGCAATTTCACTAAAAATTATCCCTCTGTTTCATACCTACCCAAACCAACCTTCAAATAGATTATACCAAATATATGAAATATTACATGGCCTATTGCTTTAAGAAAGAAGCTCTAAGTTGACAAATACATAGCAGCCACTTTTAACCGCCGCGTATTCATAAGCTTCCAAAACAAATGAGCCTCTTACCTACACTGGTAAGAAGCTCATTATTTTAGTGCTATTTTAGTCGATGCTTAAAAACGTGTTTCCACTCGTTTTTAAGAAAGGCACGCTCACTCCAAATACCCCTTTCGGGGACGCCGTAAGCAAGTGACGGCTTATTTTACGTGGCGGCAAGCCATGCCAGAGGCACGTCTTGTGTAGCCGACAGCTGAAAAAAGCATTTCATATGTCTAAATTTTTCCAGAAAACGTATTCCATACGTTTATTTCTGGCAAAATTTATTAAGCTTTTTGCGCTATAAATTCTATTTTTATTAACGTTTAAGTGCTTTTTCAGTGTCGACTATTTTATATAAAACCTTATTTCCACATATCTGTATTGGTTAAACCAATATCTGCAGCTTTAAACTGTGGATCCTTACCAGCTTTCTTTTGCTTTTCGTAATCTTTCAACGTGAGCAAAGCAATACGCCCTAATAGTAACATGGCAACGATGTTCACCGTGGCCATGAGCCCCATGAGCACGTCCGCAAGATCCCAAGCGGTACTCATGGAAACTTGCGCACCCACAAAAATCATGAGCACAGCTAACACTTTAAAAGCCACCATGGCCGCAGGACTGGCAGTGATGAATTTAACGTTGGCTTGTGCGTAAAAGAAATTCCCTATGAGCGATGTGAAAGCAAAAAGGAAGATGGCAAAGGTGGTCATATGAATACCAAATTCACCAAAGACCGCCGCCACAGATTTTTGTACCAAAGGAATACCGGTCAAGGCACCGCCCTGTTCATAATTACCCGCCAAAAGCACAATAATGCCGGTGGTGGTGCATAGGATAAGAGTATCGATAAACACAGAAAGCACCTGCACAAGACCCTGCTTCACAGGATGAGAAACATCGGCGGCGGCGGCAGCATTGGGAGCAGAGCCCATACCGGCTTCGTTGGAGAAAAGACCACGCTTAATACCTATGACCACAGCAGATCCTGCAAAGCCACCAAATATGGCTTGAAAATCAAAGGCCGCCGCAAAAGCTTGGGAAAGCACATCCGGCACGCGCTCAATATTGGTAACAAGTACCACAAGACCAATGAGAATATATACTGCTGCCATGATGGGCACCAGCACGGAAGAAGCGCGTCCTATGATTTCTGTGCCGCCAAAGAACATATACGCAGCACATACTGCCAACAAGCCACCTATGACAGTGGGTACATGGGTTTCGCCAAAATTTGGAATATAATACTCAAAGGCAGAGGCAATATTAAAAGCCTGCAAGCCATTGAAGCCAAAGGCAAAGCATAAAATAAGCAAAATGGCAAAAATAATACCCAGCCAGCGGGCATTGAGGGCCGTTTCTATATAGTATGCAGGGCCGCCCTTAAAGTGGCTTCCGTCTTGCTTTTTATACACCTGCGCCAAGGTACTTTCGATAAAAGCCGACGCACCGCCAATGACACACATAATCCACATCCACACAATGGCACCGGGGCCACCGGCAACCACGGCTGTGGTTACACCGGCAATATTCCCTGTACCCACACGCGAAGCTGTGGCAATCATGAGGGCCTGAAAAGAAGAAAGGCTTTTCTCATCCAATTTCTTTTCTCGTAAAATTTTAAATGCTTCGGGAAGCATTCTTACTTGCACAAAACCTGTGCGAAATGAAAAGTACAAGCCTGTGGCAATAAGCCCCAAAATGAGAAATGAACCGTATAAAAAGGTGTTCATTTCGCTTAAAAACTTCAAAAAAAGTTCTACCATGGTATTTTCCTCCATTTTTTGATAGACAGTCAAAATCTTTGTGAAACCCTATAGTATAAGGTATCATTTTTGTAAAGATTCTTCTTAAAGTTTTTCTTTAGTTCATCATAATTTCACTTACATTTCCAATGATTATATTCATACAAAAATAATATATTGCAGCGTATTGCCTTCAAATACATGCACCACATCCAAAAAAAGGGGAATCCCTAAGGACTCCCCATGTAAAAGGCTTTTTTACTTCTTAATGGTCATGCTTATCGCACTCGCACTCCTCACCCTTTTTGCAAGGATACAGCACCAGGCACCAATACGCCACAAAGGCCGGTAAGGTGACAAACATAAGCCCATAGGCCCATGTTTTGGTATATAAGAAGTAGTCATAAAAGCTTGCAAAAGTTCCAGCTGCCATAGTTACCTCCTAGTGGTCACCTTTAAAGTCAGGGTGTTCATAAAGCACAGGTGTATGGTACACGATGAAACGATACGCCGTCACGATAAGTGTTACCACAAACACGGAAACACAAATTTCGCCAAGACTTGGGAAATACTTTTCCGAAGATGGCAATTGATAGTTAAAGGCCACAAGACTTACGTTGAAGCGGTTCACAACAATACCAAGCACAGCATTCACAGAGCCAATGCGGCAAAGCAAAAGGCTCTTATCACGGGCGCCCTTGGCATAGATAAGTGCTGGCATAAGTACGAAGAACAGCATTTCAACCATCCACCAGAAGCCATAGCCACTGAGCAGATATTTGAAATTATCTTGCACGGCCATATCAATGAACTTAAGCATGAAGTAGCCAAAGAGAATAAGCGATGCAGCGCGCGCAAAGCCCAAAGTCACTTCGTCAGCTTCTTTTAAGTGTGTACCATCCATGTAATCATGCACGCCTTTATGGGCCAACATGCCTTCAAATATCACCATGGAAGCACCGGCCACCATGGAAGAAACAAAGAAGAACATGGGCATGAAGGGTGAATACCACAAGGGGTGTAGCTTACCCGGCGCAATGAGGAAAAGCGCCGCCAAAGAAGATTGGTGTAAGGTGGATAAACACACACCAAAAATGGTTAAGATGATGGTGGCACGCAATACAATCTTGCGCCACTTGAGCAAGAAGGGGAATTTTCCAGCCAGCCATTCCATGGGAGCTACGGAAAATTCTATCATAAGTACGGTCACATAGGTCGACACACAAAGACCCACTTCAAACAATACCGAGGTGGTACCAGGGAAGAAGAACATGTATGGCAAACGCAAGGGATGACCCAAGTCATAAAGCAAGGCCACAACCACGAAGGAATAGCCCAAAAAGGCTGTGGTCACCGCTGGACGTACAGCAGAGTGATAATGCTTAAGACCTAAGATGTAACAAGCCACGGTGGTAAAATAGCCACCAGCAGCCAAAGCCACACCGCACATGAGGTCAAAACCAATCCAAATACCCCAAGGATAGTTGTCATCAAGGTTGGTAACGGCGCCAATGCCTTGGGTAAAGCGAACAAAGGTTACAATAAGCCCCACAACAAGGATGATGGCTGTTAAAATATTCCCGAAGGTGGGCCGCAAAAATGGGCTCATATTAAACAGTTTATCCTTGGTAGGGATGACTATATGATGATCTGCATGGTCTGTATGATGCATACTATGCGCCCTCCCCTGGCTTGTGTTCTTGGCCTTGCTTACATGCATTGCCACAACAAGATTGCGACTCTGCTAAAGCTTGCTTTACTTTGGCGGCCACATCTGCGCCTTGTTCGGCTTCAATTTTTTCCATGGCGGCCTTAAGCTGCGCATCTATCTTGGCCTTGGCTTCCTTGGTGGCGGCTCTTTCTTTCGCTTCTTTCAGCTTAGTGACGCCATAGGCACCGGCAAAGAGCACAGGCCAAAAGCCTATGATCATGGGCACAGAACCAAGAGCTCCGGCGGTGTACTCACCCATGGGACGGTTGCCAAGTTCGGTATTTTGCCCAAGTTTATCGGGAGCCACACCAGACAAAGTCATCCATGCTGTACCACCTGCATCGGCTTCGCCATAAATATAATCCACGTATTTACCGGGATTTTTTTCCATGCGATTACGAGCAATTTTAATTAAGTCAGAACGTTTACCAAAAGTAAGCGCGTCCATGGGGCATCCTTCCACACAACCTGGCAACAAGCCTTCTTTGAGGCGTGGCTGACAGAAAGTACATTTTTGCACCAAGGGGTCAAAAGCTTCTTCGTACTGGAAGCCCGGCACATAGAAGGGACAAGCCACCATGCAATAGCGACAACCTACACATTGAGAGCCTTCATAGCTCACAGAGCCGTCGGGTTCTTTTTTAAAGCACTGGGCAAAGCAAGCCGAAGCGCATGCAGGGTCATTACAGTGCAAACATTGATGCTTGCGGAAGATGTCTTTGCCTTCCACTTGGTAGCGATTCACCACCGTCCAAGCGGCGGCAGATGTGCGACGTGTGGTATGGGTAACACTTAAGTCACTAAAGGGTTGTTGCGGCATGGGAAGGTTATTCACCTTCTGACATGCTTTTTCACATTGGCGGCACCCGATACAACGTGTGGTATCGTGCAAAACGCCAAAGCTATCCTTGAAGTAAGGGTACATGACAGCGCCGGCGGCATCAGCCACTTTCGCTGTGCCAAGGGCAGAGGCTACACCCGCACTTCCCAAAAAGGTAAGGAATTTTCTGCGATTCATTCAGTGTTCCTCCTTGCGCTACTTGCGCACCTTGTGGCACGTGGTGCACGATGTGTTTTGCGGGCGAGCCACTTTCATGGCATCGTGGCAAGACATGCATTGTAAATGGTAGGCAGCCTTAAGCGCAGGACGCTCAGGTGTGCTTGGATCAATCTTTGGTGAGTGACAAGTCACACACTTGGGCGGCGTCATGGAAGGCGGGCTGTTGTGGTGACATGCACCGCAAAGAGCCAATGGATTACTATGGAATGCCGCAGCAAGCTTATCTTCACCCACGCGCTTTAACAGCGAAGTGTAGTGACGCTTGTGATTGAATATATTGCCTTCATACTCATCGGAAAGATCGTCAATGACAACCTTTTGCGGTATTTTGTGACCATTCAAAGCCTCGGCTTTGTTCTGTTCACGCGCATGGACTGTTTCCGCAGCTAAAGCAAGATTTTCTTCAGAATCAAGCTCACCTTGTACACCTTGCATAAACTGTTCTTGTGTCATTTTGCCCGTCACATCGTGGCAAGAAGCGCAATAAGCTTCTGTGCGCGGCGGCGTTGGCATAATGGTATGACAACCGGCGCATTCACGACGCTCTAGATTTTGGGTATGACAGCTGACGCAGCTGGCTGGAGTTGTGGTATCGCCACTACGTTTGGCAATATTTGGCGCATGCATGGCACGCTCAAGTGTAATGAAGTTCCCCTCTTCACTTCCTTCCACAGTGTGACATGACGAACATGCCACGGTGTCACCGGTGTGGTGACAAGTTTCACAATTTTCGACGGCATTTTCATGCACGTAGTGATTGAATACGACGGGTCGCATTCCTGCCCCAAAAGGACTTGGTTTGTCGGTCACCGGAAACATAACCATGGCTGACGGAGCGCCGCTGTCGGTCTCCTCAAGGTCAGGCGCCGCATGTGCTACAAAAGTCACAGCAAGCATTCCTGGCACAGCCACAGCAAGCACTACCATTTTACGAAAACATCGTAGCAGTGATTTACCATTCCTCATGCACTTGTCCTTGTTGAATAAGATTTTCTTACCCTACTGCAGCCTGTGGTGTGCACATCCTAGACTATGCATACACCATGACCCCATCCATAAAGTCTATTGCACTAGGGCACTGATACTAGTGCCCATATACTACTTCACATCATATGTCTGGTCAAGATACATTTAAAATATTTCGCTTTTTTAATTGTGAAATAAATCACTTCACCCCACCTTACGTGATTTTTTTCACATAAGCAAGCGTGAAAGACAATTTCTAAAAAGAAATACTGTGGGGAAGTTACGTAGAAAGAGAACGCTGTACTGCTTCTAGCATGGCCTCTGTGCACTGTACATCAAACCACTGGATTTCAGGTACTGCTCGAAACCATGTGAGCTGTCTTTTGGCATAGGCACGAGTATTTTTGCGCCACAACTCCACAGCATGTTTAAGGGAAAGATTTTGACAATAATACGCATGTAACTCTGCACAGCCAATGCCTGACCAGCCGGGAGCTTTAGCATGGCTACACACTTCCAAAGCACGCTTGGCTTCTTCCAAAGCCCCTGTTTTAAGCATAAGCTCTATACGTGCGTCCAAGCGCGGGCGCAAGGCATCAAGGGTGGTTTCCGTGGCTAGATACACTCCGCGCACACGCGGCACACGCGGGGCATTTTCATGCCACCAGCTAAAGGTCTTCTCCGTTGCTGCATGTACTTCAAGGGCGCGTACAACTCTTTGCTTATCATTGGGATGAATTCGCGCCGCATAGGCTGGATCAAGCAAGGAAAGTTCTTTATGTAAGGCTACAGACCCCAGCTTGTGACATTTTTGCACAAATTGCTGTGAAATGGCTTCATCCACGGCAGGAATATCAGCCATGCCTTCCAAAAGCGTTTTGAAATACAATCCTGTGCCACCCACTAAAATAGGCATCTTGCCGCGCGCCGTAATCTCTTGCACCACGCCCACAACCATATCGGCAAAACGCCCGGCAGAAAGTTTATCTTCCGTGGGTAAAAAGCCGTACAAATGATGTGGACAGCGACCTTGTTCTTCAGCCGAAGGTTGAGCGGTAATAATGGGAAAATCTGCATACACTTGCCGAGAATCCACATTGACCACCTCACCTTGTAAGGCATCGGCCAAGTGTAAAGCCGCCGCAGTTTTTCCGGCACCGGTGGGTCCTGCAAGGCAAACCACAAATGGAAGCGTCATCACGAGATCCTAAAGCCTCCCACCGAGGGAGAAAGACAAGGGGTGCCCTGGCGCACTTCACCTGCCTCATATTTTTCTCTAAGACAGCGTAGTACATTATCTGGCACAAGACCATTCACATCACCGCCGTGACTTGCTGCTGCCTTGATAATGGTGGAGCTAATGTAAAGCCATTGATAGTCGGTCATTAAAAATACCGTTTGAATTTCACGGGCAAGCTTACGATTCATGAGCGCAATTTGGAACTCATACTCAAAGTCTGACGTTGCTCGCAAACCGCGCAAAATAATATGCGCGCCGCGTTTGGCCACATAATCCACCAAGAGGCCGGAAAAAGGCTCCACCACCACCCCTTCTTCACCGCGCAAAGCTTCACGCGCCATCTCTACCCTTTCTTCTAAGGTAAACAAAGGCGCTTTGGGGGTATTATCGGCCACAGCCACTATGATTTCATCAAAAACCTCATGACCGCGCTTGATTAAGCTCACATGCCCATTAGTAATGGGATCAAAAGTGCCGGGGTATATTGCTACTCGTTTGTTGAGATTTGCCATAAAATCACTCGTGTTTGTCCAAAATTACGCTCGGTTAGCACTTCCAATTGCGGATGAGCATTTTCACTATCAAACTTTACAGAAGATTCCACTTCCGCCGTTATGATACTGTCTTCATGCACCCACCTTTGACGCAAAAGCGCATTAAGTGTCGGTGGAAGGAGGTTTTTCCCATACGGTGGGTCAATGAAAACCACATCAAATTTTTGCGGGCTACGTTTACCCAACACTTTCAACACATCTTCATGGCGGATGCGGCAAGTGCTATCGGTTAAACCTAAATTTTGCGCATTTTGCTGTAAGCATTTCACCGCCTGCGCAGAATTTTCCACAAGCACAGCTTCTTTGGCACCTCGGCTGAGGCATTCAAAAGCCAAAGAGCCACTTCCGGCAAATAAGTCCAAAGCCGCACAGTCAGACCACACCACACCACGCGATTCCAACATGGAGAAAAGTGCTTCACGCACGCGAGACATGGCAGGTCTATAGCCCGGCCCTTCCACAGTTTTTAAAACTCGTCCTCTAAAGGATCCTGATATTATACGCATTATAACCTTGTTGTACTTTTTTCGATTTCATAATTGAGACTTTTAATCTGGTCAAGCAATTCCACTTGCTCCACCCACGGTCTATCTTGCATGGAATTAATCTTCTTAATAAGATCCGCCATATTAGCCATAAGCGACTGTTGCAAATCAATCCAATCAATGGGCGTAACTTGCTCCACGGACAATGTTTTTGCCGCCACAGGCACGCCGCTTCCATCCAGAATAATTTCATCTAAGTAATCCGGAATGGCCACATTCACCTTATATTCTTTTTGCAAAATCATGGCTAAAGTATGCTGAGCATTTTCTTCACCATGCACAAGAATAATTTGACTGCCCTCTTTTAAAGCATCTCCCACCCATTGCACCAGCTGCCCCTGTCCAGCATGGGCAGAAAATCCACCAATGGTAACAATATTGGCACTTATGGGCACATCATCGCCAAAAAGAGAAATGGTTGTGGCTTTTTCCACAATTTTTCGCCCAGGAGTTCCCACACCTTGATAGCCAACGAACACTATACTTGCGCCAGGTTTCCATAAATTGTGACGCAAATGGTGACGAATACGTCCCGCATTGCACATGCCACTGGCAGAAATAATAATTGCCGATCCTGACATTTCGTTCAGCATGCGTGAATGCTCCACATCCATGCTGTACTCCAATTGTGGCAAGGCAAAGGGATCTTCCCCCTCAGCCAACAATGCCTTTGCTTCTTCATCAAAAAGATCTGCATGTTTTTGAAAAACTTCCGTGGCTCTAATGGCCATGGGGCTATCCACATAAATGGGCATGTCCGCAGGTAATCTGCCATCGGAGGCCAATTGATGCAAGCAATATAACAGCTCTTGCGTGCGTTCCACCGCAAAGGCAGGAATAATAACCTTTTCTCCCTTCTCATAGCTATATGCAATGGCGGCGGCCAACTCATCGGTGGCATTTATAGACATATTATGTTCTCTATCGCCATAGGTGGACTCTAAAAAAACATAATCTGCCTTGGGGGGCTTTTCGGGATCTCGTACAATAAGTGCATGCGCGCGCCCCAGGTCTCCCGAAAAAATGGCCGTGGTGGTTTCATCATTTTCTGTCACTTCCACATACAAAAAGGAAGAACCAATGATATGACCGGCATCATAGAATGTGACTTTAATGCCAGGATGCGGCTCAAAGCTTTCACCGTATTCCACGGTGGAAAACAGCGGCAATGTTTTCGCCACATCTTTGGTCACATACAAAGGCTCTGGGGCTCTACCTTTACCGCGCCTTTTATATTTTTCCGCCCTTTGTCTGGCCTCTGTTTCTTGGATATGCGCGCTATCAAGCAGCATTATTTCCAATAAATCCTTAGTGGGCTCTGTGCAATAGACAGCATTTTTAAAGCCTTCTTTCACCATGCGTGGTAAAAGGCCCGAGTGATCAATATGAGCGTGTGTCATGAGAATAAAAGCTATGTCACTGGCCCGATACATGGCCGTTTCTCTATTGCGCTCTTCTATGGCTTTATTCCCTTGATGCATGCCACAATCCACAGCAAAGCGCACGCCACAAGCTTCTATCATATAGCAAGAACCTGTAACCGTTTGCGCAGCTCCTAAAAATTGAACTTTCATACTTCCCCCAAAATAAGAAATTACAATTCCTAAACAATTGCCTCAGTATGCCGTTCCTTACGCAAAAGAGCAAGCACTTAAAAAGGTTAGGGGAAAACTTCACAAAGAAAAAGCCTTATCCATTCTTTCTTTGTTTACTTTAGCTCTTTATTATGTTTAAAGAAAGTGTGTAATGTTTCATAACAGGCTGTTGAAAAACAGCAATCGCGTCGCCAGCGTAAAAAAGCCAAAGATTTTATGCATGTCTAATACATTGCGCATTTTGACTTTTTTACTTCTTCGCGCCTCTTTATTTTTAAACAGCCTGCTAAAATCGACTTTTACAACAGGCTGATAAACCCTTTAGCCCTCCTAAGGAAATAGCATGCCGCAACATCAGACCAGCATCGACGAGCTCACCAGTAGTACAGAATCTTGGCGTGTAATCCGTATTCTTGCTGAAATTGCCACGGCTTTTGATAAATTGAATACCATCGATAAACACTGCATTTCCATATTTGGCTCTGCCCGTACAGCTCCCAGTCATCCTCACTACCAAGCCGCAGAAAAAATAGCCCAGCTCCTTGTGGAAAGTGGCTATGGTGTCATCAGCGGTGGTGGCCCTGGTATCATGGAAGCAGCCAACAAAGGCGCAAAACAAGGCGGAGGCCCCTCCATCGGTCTTGGCATTGAATTGCCGCACGAACAAGGTTTTAACCCTTATGTGGATATAAAGTGTGAATTTCGCTATTTCTTCATTCGCAAGCTCATGTTTGTTAAATACGCCATGAGTTATGTGGTCATGCCCGGTGGTATGGGAACCATAGATGAACTTTCCGAAGCCTTTGTTCTGGCTCAAACCGATCGCATAAAATCCTTCCCCATCATCCTCTATGATTCCAGCTATTGGAACGGGCTTCTTGACTGGCTCAAAACATCCATGGTGGAGCACGGTTACATCAGTGCCGAGGAAATTGACGAACATATTATAGTGTGTGACACCCCTGAAGAAGTGGTAAAGCTCATCAAAAGGCTTGTTATTCTCTAATGTCGCATCATGAAAAATCTGCCAGCGGTATTGTACATATGCCTCTGGCAGGTGTTATTCCCTCCCCTCCTCTCGGACACACATGGCACGACCTCATGGGTTTAGCCCTAGATCAAGCCCGTCAAGCCGCCCTCCTCAACGAAGTGCCTGTGGGGGCAGTCTTGGTGCACAAAAATGGGCAAATATTAGCCCAAACCCACAATAAGCCCATACGTCTCCATGATCCCACGGCACACGCAGAAATTCTCGCCCTTCGCGCCGCAGGTCAAGCATTACAAAACTATCGCTTGGGCGACACTGTTCTCGTGGTTACTTTAGAGCCTTGCCTCATGTGCACAGGTGCCCTTGTGCACAGTCGCATAGAAGGACTTGTCTACGGAGCCGCCGACAGAAAATCCGGCGCCATATCCTCCTGTTGTGAGGGGCTTGAATTGCCTTTCCTTAATCACAAAGTTTGGCATATGGGCGGTGTGCGCAGTCAAGAATGTGCGCAATTACTCACAGATTTTTTTGGGTAATTTTTTATTTTCTGGGGAAGGTAGAACGCGCATTATTGTGTATCACCTATGAGCGAAATATTCTCCTAATTACATTGTATAAGATTTTTCCCATAAAAATGGCCCTTCTCCATGTGGAAAAAGGCCATATGTTCTTTATTATAAGGGAGCAGTAAAAAGATTATGCCATGGGCGCAATAATCTTATGTTCCAAAAGTTTATGTACCAAGGCTGTCACTGGTAAGCCCACCACATTACTCCACGAGCCTTCAATGCGTTCCACTAAAAACGCCCCCTGCCCTTGTATGGCGTAAGCTCCGGCCTTGTCCGCTGGTTCACCGCATTGAGCATATTTAGAAAGTATTTCCTCGGGCCAATCATGGAAATGCACATGAGTGCTTTCATGAAAGAGCACTTCCTCTCCCCAAGGTAGAATAAGGCTCACAGCACTTATCACTTGATGAGAGCGTCCTGATAAAGCCTTAAGCATGGTTAGAGCATGATTTTTATCACGTGGTTTTCCAAAAATTTCACCACGGCCATGCTCGTCATACAAAGCCACCACCGTGTCTGCAGCAATAATGGTAGACCCAGCATTTCTTTGCGCCACAAATTGTGCCTTCACTGAAGCGGCTCGCTGCGCATATTGACATGGTGCCTCCCCTTGTTCCGGTAAAGGCTCAATGCCATGTGGTTGCACCACAGAAAAAGCCACGCCCAGTTCTTCAAGAAAAAGCTGCCTACGCGGCGAAGCAGAAGCCAGTATCAATGTGTTTTTATTATAAAATAAACTTTGCATGGCTATAGCCTTGTGGCAGGTGGCGGTGGTGCAGGTGCATAAGGATCTTCTTTTTTAGGCTCGGTTGACTCCTTGGGTGCAGAAGGAGCAGCTGGTGGTGGTGGCGCAGGAGCATAAGGATCAGAAGAATCGCTAGAGGATTGCTTGGGAGGCGTGGCAGAAGATTTACTTGGATTTTGCTGGGTTACTATTCCCTTGGCAGCTTGCGTTGCTTCCTTTTCAAGCACAGCTTGTCCCACCACTTTCCACACATCACCTTCTTTAGCTAAAGCTAACCAAGAAGTCATACCTGCAGGAGTAGTAATTTGCGCCACAGCGGCCACATCGGAAAGTTCCTTTATTGTGGCCGTGCGTAAAGATTCCGGCACCCAAGGGCAATTGGGTTTTTGTGAACGCGTGCATTGATTAATAAGTTCACCCGTACTCACACCACGGCTAAAGGACTTTGTGGCAGCATCTTGCGTATTTAACACTGTGCCTAAAAAATCACCCACACCACCTAAACCTAAAAATTTTCCTACATTATCAATGGCCTCAAGCGCGCTATTGCCCTGCGTCATACCTTCCACTTCCGCTTTAGCAAAACGCTTCATATCCATTTGCGCCAAAAAAGCATCGGCATCGCGCGCATCTAAAGCTTGCGCCATTTCTTCCAAGGGTTTTTCAGGCCCCGAAGATAAACAACCTGTCAAAGCAAGACACAGCCCTAAAGCCCAAGTATATTTTTTCATAATTTCCTCAAATGTATTTAAGATATACTATCTATATCAAAATTCTTTTGATTTATCCACTGGCAGACTTTACCACTTATACTATGAATAGATTTTTTCAGCTTTTTATTACAAAAAAATTTTATGAATAATATACCACATTTTCCTATCAAATCTTGCACCTATTAACGCTAAACCGTCTTATTTTACATTTTTTCCAATTTTTTCCCACACCTATCATCACAAATCCATTTGCAAATTTTTATAAAATGATTACTTTCTAAGAAATTTTTTGCGAACTAAAAGTAAAAAAAACTTACCCTAATTTTTTCTCAAACTTTGCCGATTGATATAGACAAGAATTAAACACTTAAAGAGGAGTTCATATGCAGCTTAACTTATTAAAAAAAATGTTGCTCTACATCCTAGGCCCGTCCGTCTTAGGTTTAGCCATTCTTGCCTTTGTGGCTGGCTATATCGCCAAAAGCGAAATTACCAAAACCACGGACATTCAATTGGAAGCCTTGGCCGAAGTTCAAGCCAGTGAATTGAATAATATTATGGGCTTTATGACCAATCTTGCATCATCCACCAGCGAAGTACCTTCCGTTGTGGAATTTGCCAAATTACAATCAAGTCTACCAGACTCTTCTGCGTATCTCGCCGCCCAAAAAGACATGGTGGCCTACCTCAAAACCTTTACCGCTGACTATAAAGACGTTTCTGGTGTCCTCATTACCAATACTAAGGGTACAGTCACAGCACACCCTAATACTTCTCTCATCGGTTTTGAGGCCAATATACGCCCCTCCATCATGGAAGCCCTACAAACGGGCAAGGATACCATAGGTTTTGTGATATCTGAAACCACAAAAAACTACACAGCTTTTCTTTCTAGCCCCATTCGGGTTGATGGCGATGTGGAAGGTGCCATTGTCTTTTTGATAGATCTTGTAAAATTACATAGCACCACCACGGGCGCATTATCCTTAACCCCCTCCATGCGCTCCTATGTATATGATAAAAATTTTACCATCCTTATGGATAACGAAAAACGTTTCATAAGTACTAACGACGCAAGCCTCCCCCATACCAGCGACATTAGCCGCATGAAAAATGGCAATGTGCGCTTTGAATTTGAAGGTGTAATCTCTTCGGGCCACTTTGCCCACGTTCCTGATTTTGACTGGTATGTGGTCATTGATACTCCTTACGAAGAAATAACAGCTGTTAGCACAGAACTCCTCATAGATATTAGTATTATTGCCACCATAATCACCCTTATCACCACTGTAGTCATCGTCATGGTAGCCCGCGGCATAGCCACTCCTTTGCAATGCGGCTCTCAAATTGCCTCCTATGTGGGAGCTGGAAATCTTATTCTTACCAAAGAGCAAGAGCAGCAATTGGATAATTATAAAAGCCGCGGTGATGAAATTGGCACCTTGTCTCAAGGTTTACAGACCATGATTCATAATTTAGCAGATATCGTGCAAAAAGCCGATGCTGCCACAGCAAATGCACAAAAAGCCCTTGCCGATGCTGAAGTGGCCCAAAAAGCTGCTCAAGAAGCTGCAGAACAAGCCACACAAGCGCGCCGTGAAGGCCTGCTTGATGCCGCAAAGCAATTGGAAGGTGTTGTACACATTATGGCTTCTGCTTCTGAAGAACTCTCATCACAGATTGAAAGTTCTACCATGAGCGTAAACGATCAAGCCGGCCGCATTGCCGAAACAGCCACTGGCATGGAGCAAATGAACAGCACCATCATTGATGTAACAAGAAATGCTGTCACCAGTGCCGATATTGCCAACACCACTCAAGAAAAAGCACGCACCGGTGCCGAAATCACACAAAAGTGTATGACTGCCATTAACAATGTGCGCGAAGATTCACTCACATTACGCACCAATATGAATGCCTTGGCAGAACACGCACAGTCCATTAATACTGTCATGGGTGTCATTTCCGACATTGCAGACCAAACTAACTTGCTTGCCCTCAATGCTGCCATCGAAGCAGCCAGAGCCGGTGAGGCAGGACGCGGTTTTGCCGTGGTAGCCGACGAGGTGCGCAAATTGGCCGAAAAAACCATCACCTCAACTTCAGATGTGGCCAAAGCCATCGCTGCCATTCAGCATAGCACCGAAGAAAATGTGAAACAGGTAGATGTTGCCGTGGCCGGCATTGAAGAAGCCACAACCTTGGCCAATGAAAGCGGCCTTGCTTTGCAAGATATTCTTGAAATGGCAGAAATGAGTGCCGGCGGAGTACGCAATATTGCCACCGCCAGCGAAGAGCAATCTGCCACCATGGAAGAAATGACCAACGCCATTGAAATTATTAACAGCACTGCCAATGATACCCGCAGTGCCATGGAAGAAGCTTCTCATGCAGTGACGGCCCTTTCCGCTCAAGCTCAAGAGCTTACTAATATCGTTGACAACTTAAAAAAGAACTAAGGTTTACTTGTTCTAAATTCCAAAGCCCTGGCGCCATAAAAACGCTGGGGCTTTTTATTCTTTACTCATTTCATAGTTTTTTACTAGTAAAAGGCGAGAATATTCTGAAAATTTTTTATATTTGCCAGAAAAAGTTTGCAAATCATCTTTTAGGTATTATATAATAGTATCAATAAACATTTCACTCGCTATTATCTGCAAAGCGTTTTTCATTACCATCTTTTACATTGCAGAGTTTTCATGAAGTGTTCTTTTCACGGTTACAAAGGATTTTTTATGCAAGACCTCCCCTCCTCTGAGATACCAAACATCCAGCTTTATCTTCAAAAAACTTTTGAACATCATAAAAGTCCCCTTTGTTGTTGGAACAAAGAAGGTGTCGTGCTTTATTGTTCTGACTCTTTTTTAGCTTTCTTTAGCGTTCAAAGCATGGAAGAAATTCGCCAAAATTTTTCCATATTTAACCCTGCCATTCAACCCAATGGAGAAACTTCTGCCGAAGGAAAGAAGAGCTTCATCACCAAAGCTCTTGAAAATAGCTACACACGCTTTTTTTGGCTACACATTCCACCAGGGATGGGTGAAAAACTTGTGGAGTACACACTCACCACCCTTCGGTACGAAAATGAAACGTACATTGTGGGATTCATGCATAATACTACCCATAGTGAAGCCAAATACGCCACAGATATCAATATAAAAACCGTATTGGATGCTTCGCCCACGGCCATGTGCTTATGGAATAAAAATTCTGAATTGGTGGATTGCAATACCAGCTTTTTACAGCTTTTCAATATTACAGAAGCTGAAGATTATCGCGAAACTCCCACCAAATACTACCCTGAGATACAGGCCAATGGAAAAGAGTCCATCGCCTACGCTGCAGAAGAATTGGAAAAAGCTTTTGAAGAAGGACAAAGGACACTTGAATGGACTTGGTTTGATAGTGAAGGAAAGCCCTTTCCTACACAAACTATTTTGCGCAAATTCACCTATGATGGTGCAGAATTCATTGCAGAGTATATCTATGATTTACGACAATTGCGGGAAAGCCAACAGAAAGTACAAGAAGCAGAAGAGCGCAATCAAGCTATTTTGGATGCCATGCCCATTGGAGTGCATTTTTGGAATGAAGCTCGTCAATTAATCTATTGCAACCAAGTTTGCGCCACACTTTTTGGCTATGAAAGCAAAGAAGAATATTTAGAAAAGTTCATGGAAACAGTGCCGGAATTACAACCTGATGGCGAACATTCTGCCACCATCATTACTCAGTCCTTGGAAGATGGCTTTGTAACAGGCTATGAATGCAGGGAGTTTATATGCGTTCACCCCAAAACCGGCGAGCATATACCTGTGGAGGTGAACGTTCGCAATACCTCCTACCAAGGAAAACAAGGAGTCATTGCATTCCTTCGAGACTTACGCGAATTTAAGGCCATGCTAGGACAAGTGCAAGAAAAGGAAGAACGTCTCCAGCATGCTAAAGAACAAGCGGAAAAAAATGCACAGGCCAAAAGCGAATTTTTGGCCAATATGAGCCATGAAATCCGCACGCCCATGAATGGCATATTAGGTCTTTTACACCTCTTGGAACATACTGATTTAAAAAATAATCAGCTTTACTATGTGCAAAAATCCTTACTTTCTGCCAACAACCTCATGCGTATCATTAACGATATTCTTGATTTTTCAAAGATTGAAGCCAGAAAATTAGAAATGGAAATGGCTCCTTTCACTTTGCGTGAGCTTTGCACCGAAATTTATGAACTTTACGAACCTTTAAGCTCTAAAAAAGGGCTAAAGTTCTTTGTGGAAAAAGGCTCACATCCCATGATAGTGCTCCTTGGTGATGCCTTGCGATTAAAGCAAATTCTATACAACTTAGTAAGTAATGCCATTAAATTCACCTCAGAAGGCATGGTCACCTTAAGTGTAGAACAAACGCAAAAGGTGGGGCAAGAATTACATTGCCTCTTTGCCGTGCGCGACACAGGCATAGGGCTTAGTCACGAGCAAATGGGAAAACTGTTTTCAGCCTTCTCACAGGCCGACAGCTCTGTTACGCGTAAATTTGGTGGTACAGGCCTTGGTCTTGCCATTTCTCGTAGTATTGCCCTCATGATGGGTGGTGATATTTGGGTAGAAAGTACCCTTGGTAAGGGCTCCACTTTCTTCTGCTCAGCCATATTCCCCATAAGCCCCAAACAAGAACTCATAGATGGCTTTGAAAAGCACATAGCCAGTGGAGAAATTCCCCAAGGCGTTGGGCATATTTTGCTGGTGGAAGACAACGAAATCAATCAATTCATTGCCACAGAGCTTTTGCAAAAAGGCGGGTATACGGTGGATATTGCCAACCACGGTCAAGAAGCTCTTGATATGCTTAAAAGTAATGTCTACGACTTGGTGCTTATGGACATTCAAATGCCCGTCATGGATGGTCTTACCACCACGCGAAAGATTCGTGAACAAGATGAATTTGCAAAATTACCCGTCATTGCCATGTCTGCTCACGCCATGAGTGGCGATAAGGAAAAAAGCATAGCCTCTGGTATGGACGACCATCTTACCAAGCCCATTAATCCCGACCTGCTCTACGGCACACTCTACCAATGGCTTGGGGCAAAGAGAAATATTTTGTAAAAAGCATCAGTAATATATGGAATCCCCATAACAGCCTGTTACAAAAGTTGATTTTAAACGGGCTGTTCAAGGGATTACCCAGACCCACTCTTCCTGAGGCCAAAGCATTTCTTACCATAAGAACTTTGGCCCTTTTATAGCATAACAGTTTTTACTATTCCTTCTTTCCTTTCTATCTTCCACTCTATCCCTTACGCTTTCATACCATTACACATGCAAAATTGTCTTTTTTTCCACTTCACATGTTTACCTGTCCATACATTTTTCTTCATGTGTTGACGAACATTTCAGAGTGTACTATGCTACAGCCACTTGTGAAATTTAGTTCTTACTTTTTTTCACAAATAAGGTGCCACGCACGCACCTTCAGCCTTACTTTTCCTGATGTGGCTTAGCATTTTGCATTTTGTTCACACTTATGTTTCTCATGGCATAAGGAAGTATTAGGAGGTAGTATGTCTTTATCGTATGCTGAAATGGAAAAAATACTAATGGATTCCATGCGCTTGTACCATCATCCCATAGCAGTGACCTTTTTATTCACCGATGAAGAAGTGGAAAAATTTAAAAGCTGTACCGCTCACGTTCTCCCGGTCAAACCCCTCACCTACTGTCAATGGGAAGTGGCTGCTCGCATGCAAGGCCACACCGTGCTTGGCACCAAAGAAACCCTCGCATGCTCCAACTCTCGTGTGAGTTTTGGTTGGAAAGAAATTGACGAAGCAGAAATCAAAAGCCAAAAAAAGTACTGCGTAGACCTAGAGCAAGCTGAACGCTTCATGCGCTCTAAACCCAAAATGCCCATGGACTCCCTTAAAGCCATTGCCGTTGGCCCTTTAGGAAAAGCTGTCATGGATCCACATGTGGTGCACTTTTATTGTGACAACATTCAGTCTTACCACTTTGCCGTGGATTACTCTGCCGCCACCAATATTCACCCCCTCCCCACCATGATTACCATGAGCTCCTCCGCTTGCGGCGGCTCAGTATATTCTTATCTAAATACCACGTTCAATTGCTGTCCCGCTTGCTCCGGAAGCTATAATGCGGGAAAAACAGAGCGCGGAGAGGTCAACGTATTTATTCCCGGACCACATATAGGCCCCACCGTGGAACGTATGATGCAACGCATGGCAGAAAACAAAGGTTCTGCTTCCATCACGCGTCCTGGCGACTACTTCCCAGGTGGTGATGTGTGTAAAAACTGTCCGCTCATCGTCTTTAAAAAAGGCGATACAGATATCTGTAAAAACTGTAAAAATAAGTAACCTCTATCCTTTAGCCTCAAAGGACATATTATGAAAAAAATATATGCACTTTTACCTACACTGTTGCTGGCATTCATATGCTTCCAAACACCATGGGTTCACGCTGCAGAAGCAGCAGATCCTTTAGCCGCCGCCATTGCTCAGGCGGTGGAAGCAAAACAAGTGGACCCTGCAGCCCCAATGGGGTTTTTAGGCATTCCCGGTGCCCCCAGTATCAGTCCCATATTGGGTTTTGTTTGGGCCATTTGGGTGGGCTGGATTTTTTCCACCGTGGGTGCCTTTGGTGGTGTTATGGCCTCTGTGGGGCATATTAACGTCTTCGGCTTGGGCGACTATGCAGGCTCATTCAGCAAAGATATGTCTCTCAACAAAGGCATCACCGACTCCATTCGCGTATCTAACCAATGGTTAGTGGGCTGTTCTGCCTTGATTTCTTCCTTTAAATATTGGTCCATAGGGCGCGTGGTGCTCCCCTTAGGCATCGCCCTTGGTGTAGGTTCCTTAGCCGGTGCCACGCTCATCCCCATACTTACCCGTGGAAAGGTTGATTTTTCTAGCTATATAGGCTTCTTCGGTCTCTTTGTGTTGGGACTTGGCTGCTACCTTTTCTACGAAACCACACCAGCTGCCAAGGCCAAAAAACAAAAGGCCGCCGCCGCCGCCAAAGCCTTTGAAGAAGCCTCTAAAACACATGACACCAGCGGAGAGCAAACCCGCGTTAAAGTGGTCAGCATTAACGCATCCCGCGTGGTGTTCACTTTCTGCGGTGTGGAATTTTCCTTCAGCACCTTTACCCCCGTGGTGGGTGGATTTATCATCGCCTCCGTGGCTTCTTTCCTCGGTGTGGGTGGTGGATTTTTATTGGTTCCTTTCCTTACCAGCATATCTCAATTACCCATGTATTTAGCCGCTGGCACCTCAGCTTTTGCCGTTCTCGTGGGCATGATTGTATCCATTTCCACCTTTATGTTTGGCGGTACCCCTGTGTATTGGCCTCTCATTGGCGTGGAATTGGCGGGTATTGTGGTAGGCTCCTGGGTGGGCCCCATCACTGCCAAATACTTACCGGATGTATGGCTGAAGCGCCTCTTCATTGTTCTCGCCTTTGTGGTGGGTATTAATTACGTTTTACGTGGCTTCTTTGACATGCGCCTTTGGTAATAAACATATAGCCCATAGAAAAGCTCTTGCCCAGTTTTCCTTGGGTAAGAGCTTTTTTAAAGTAACCTCATTTATGCAAACACTATTTTCACTTCCCGCATGGCTTGACGCTCTTCTCATCGCCCCTTTTCGCTGGCCAAACGTGGCAGAATGGGGTTTATGGTTAGGCTGTGCCGTCCTTGCTTTTTACTGTATTGGCATTGGAAAAATCATCTATATAGGCTTACAAAAATTACACAATACCTACTACACTTCCATGCAAGATGATATGCAACATTACCATGGCATAAGCATGAAAGCCTTGCACCTTGGCAATAAAGAGGCCTATTTCGCCGCCAATAAAATAGCCCATGAAAAATTTGGCAAACATTTCTTCGCCAGAGCCAGCATAAGTATGGCATCGCTGGTTCCTGTACCCTTTGCATTGGCGTGGCTTTCACTGCGCTTTGAAGGAATCACACTCTATACATTACCCCATACCGAAATAAACATGGGGTATGTCTTTGTTTTTTTAACCTGCTATATCACACTAAGAATCACGTGGGCAAAATTTTTTCACTAAAAAACTCCTCTTACTTTATTATTAATGGCAATTAAAGCAAAACCAGACCGCTCATACTCCAAAAAAATATGATAACACTCCACCTCTTCAGGTAAGAAAAAATGTAAAATCAAAACATTACAATACTGCACACTTTAGCACAGTTGTAATAAGCTTTTTTAAATTATATATGATGCCATTGGTAATGAAAAAAACTTGACTTTGTATACAGTATTCTGTATTTCTTTTTTCAAGGACAAAATATTATGAATACCATTTTCTCACATACCTTTTCATGGCTTTGGTGGCTCACTACAAAAGTAGAAGAGTTCACTTAGTCTTGTACAGGTTTTGGGAAAAGTACGTTAATAGCGATATAATTCCCCCTCTGTTTGCAAAAGTGAACAGAGGGGGAATTTTTTATTTTATAAGGAGAATCTTCATGTTTACACCAAGTTTAGAAGAAGCTGAAAAGCTAGCACAAAAGTATAGCCTTATACCCATTATTTTTGAAATACCGTCGGACTTTACCACGCCCATCAATGTATTAAAGACCTTAAAATCACACTTTGCGCAATGCTTTTTATTTGAAAGCGTGGATACTACTCACGCTTTTGGACGTTATTCTTTTTTAGGTTATGACCCCAGCGCAGAAATAACCTGCTTGCAAGGAGTGATCACCACCAAGGACAGGCATGGGGAAAGAAAGGAAAATATGCCCCCCAAAGAGTATCTAAAAAAACTGTTGCAAAAGTACTCTAGTCCTCAATTTGAACACCTCCCTTCCTTCACAGGGGGGCTGGTGGGGTATTTTGCTTATGATTTCATTAAGTACAGCGAACCGACACTGCAATTAGATATGGAAAGTGGAGCTGAAGACTTCAATGATTTAGACCTCATGCTCTTTAAAAAGATTATTATTTTTGATAATTACAAGCAAAAACTCTACCTTGTTCATAATATAGAACAAGATCATGTGGCGCAAAAATATTCACAGGCCGTGCAAGAAATTCATACAATAAAAAACCTCATCATGGACTCTTCAAATCAGGAATTCTTTGCAGGGCAACTCACTTCTGAATTCACCGCTCTTTTTGATAAAAAAGCCTACATGACCATGGTGGAAAAGGCCAAGAAGCATATCTATGAAGGAGACATTTTCCAAGTGGTACTTTCCAACCGCTTAGAAGCAAATTTTGCAGGAAGCTTGCTTAACACCTACAGAAAGCTACGTATGACCAATCCTTCACCCTATATGTTTTACCTAAGCAGCGAAAGCAACGAAATTGTGGGAGCCTCGCCGGAAACCTTAGTAAAACTTCAAGATGATACGGTATACACTTTCCCTCTGGCCGGAACGCGAAAACGCGGGAAAAATGCAAAAGAAGACAGTGCGCTGGAAGCAGAACTTCTTGCTGATACCAAGGAGATGGCAGAACACACCATGCTCGTGGATTTAGGGCGCAATGATCTAGGCAAAATATGCCAATTTGGCACAGTAAAAGTAAAAGATTTTATGCAGGTACACCATTATTCGCACGTGATGCACCTTGGTTCCACCGTACACGGAACCCTGCATGAACGCCACGATGCCATAGACGCCATAGAAGCTGTACTACCTGCCGGAACCCTTTCAGGTGCCCCCAAAATCAAGGCCTGTGAAATCATCCATACATTGGAACAAAACAAAAGAGGCCTCTATGGAGGCGCCATTGGCTATATAGATTTTACAGGCAATATGGATACCTGCATAGCTATTCGTCTATGTTTTAAGAAAAATAATAAGATATACATACGTTCTGGAGCTGGCATTGTGGCTGATAGTGTGCCGGAAAAAGAATATGAAGAGTGCGTTATGAAAGCACGCGCCGTTGTGGAAGCGGTGCAAAATGCTTCAGAGGAGTTTGCCCCATGTTAATCTTGATAGATAATTATGACAGCTTTGCCTACAACCTATATCAAATGCTAGGTGCCCTTTCGCCAAATATCACTGTCATTCGTAATGATGTCTGCACGGCGGAAGAAATTTTAGCTTTACAGCCTTCGCATATAGTGCTGTCCCCTGGGCCCGGTAAGCCCAGCGAAGCCGGTATATGCATAGATCTTATACAGAAACTGCCAAAAACTATTCCTTTATTGGGAGTGTGCCTAGGGCACCAAGCCATTTTTGAGGCCTTTGGCGGCACAGTAAGTTATGCCAAAGAACTCATGCACGGCAAACAATCTTTGGTGCATACAGCCATCCCCTCACCCATATTCCAAAATATGCCACAGGATTTTCTTGTGGCGCGTTATCACTCCTTGGTGGGCATAAAAAACACCTTGCCACAGTCACTTCAAGTGACAGCGCATGACGTTGATGGAGAAATTATGGCTGTGGAACACAAAAACTATCCCATCTTTGGACTACAATTTCATCCTGAATCCATCATGACGCCACAAGGCAACACCCTACTCAAAAATTTTCTGGAGATGTAACTATGATTCACGAAGCCATAAAAATACTTGCACGCAAAGAGGATTTGCATCCTGAGCAAGCCCTTGCCGTCATGGATCAAATCATGCGCGGTAAAGCCAGTGATATTCAAATAGCCTCATACCTTACGGCGCTTTCTATAAAAGGCGAAACCATTGACGAAATTACAGCTTCTGCCGCTGCCATGCGTAAACATTGTGTAAAACTTTTAAATGACCAAGAAGCTTTAGAAATCGTAGGAACAGGAGGGGACGGTTCCAACTCCTTTAACATATCCACCGCAGCGGCCTTGGTGGTATCTGCTGCCGGTGTGCCCGTGGCAAAGCATGGCAATCGCTCTGCCACCAGCAAGTGTGGTTCTGCCGATGTGTTAGAAGCCCTTGGGGTTAATATCCAAATATCCCCCGAGAAAAGCGCTGAACTCTTAGATAAAATCGGCATGTGCTTTATGTTTGCACAAAATTATCACCTTGCCATGAAATACGTGGCACCCATAAGGCGTGAACTCAATATACGCACGGTGTTCAATATTCTTGGCCCTTTGACCAATCCTGCCGGTGCCACCATGCAATTACTTGGCGTGTACGAAGAAGAACTGGTGGAACCCATAGCCAAAGTTTTATGTAAGTTAGGTGTAAAAAATGCCATGGTGGTATATGGGCGCGACAAATTGGATGAAATTTCCATTTGTGCAGAAACCTTTGTATGCGAAGTGAAAAATGGTTGGGTGAAGTCTTCTGTCATCACACCTGAAAGTCTTGGCTTTGCACGCGCACAGCCACAGGATTTACAAGGTGGCGACGCCACCCACAATGCACATATTATTCGAGATATTTTAAGCGGGGCCCAAGGACCTAAAACCGATGCTGTCATATTAAACGCGGCGGCGGCTTTGTATGTGGCAAAATCCCTCCCCTTAACTGAAGCCATTGAACATATTCGAAACATCATCGCCAGCGGCAAAGCCCTAGAGCAGTTGCAAAATTTTGTCCGCCTATCCAATGAGGTATAATATGCAAAAAGAACATTTTTTAGACACCATTGTGCAAGCCACAAAGCAGCGCCTGCAAACTGTGCAGAAAAGCTTCACCTTTCCTTTTCACACAGCTTTGGCAAATGAAGGCTTATCCTATATTTGTGAAGTAAAAAAAGCCTCTCCCTCCAAAGGACTCATAGCACCAAACTTCGCCCCCGTAGACATTGCCAAAGAGTACGAAAAAGCAGGTGCCGCGGCCATTTCTGTGCTCACAGAACCGCAATTTTTTCTGGGTAACGGGGAGTATTTGCAAAATATCAGTGCCGAGGTCGCTTTGCCCACTTTGCGCAAAGATTTTATTCTCCATCCCTATCAAATTTACGAGGCCAAAATATGGGGGGCTTCGGCCGTCTTGCTCATAGCAGAACTCTTGGAAGCTAAACCTCTACAAGACTATATTGCCCTCATTGAGGCCCTTGGCATGTCAGCCTTGGTAGAAAGCCATAGCTATGACATGTTGCAAAAATCTTTGGACTGCGGAGCGCGTATTGTAGGAGTAAACAACAGAAATTTAAAAACTTTTGAAGTTGACATACAAACATGTATAAAGCTTCGCAAACATGTGCCACCTTCTGTTTTGTACGTAGCAGAAAGTGGCATACGCACGCGCGAGGATATACAACTTCTCGAAGAACATGACATGAACGCCGTGCTCATAGGGGAAAGCCTCATGCGCAGTGATGATAAATGCAAAATGCTACAAAGTTTGCGAGGATTGGCATGAAAATAAAAATTTGTGGCTTGAGCAGACCTTGTGATGTGGATTTTGTCAATACCACCTTACCCGACTATGTGGGTTTTATTTTTGCCAAAAGCCGCCGCCAAGTAAATCTTAAGCAAGCAAGATTACTCAAACGACAGCTTGATACAAAAATTGCTACCGTGGGTGTTTTTGTCAATGCTCCCTTGGATATTATGGAAAAAGCCGTGACAGAGAATATTGTGGATATATTGCAATTACACGGACAGGAAGACGACAGTGTTTTAGAAGCATGTAAAAGCCGTCTGCCACACACAAAAATCATTAAGGCGCTGCAAGTGCACGAAATCGTGCCGGACCTTGCGGATTATATCCTTTTTGACGCGCCCAAAGCCGGTAGCGGAGAAGTTTTTGACTGGTCACACATCCCAAAAACGGAGAAGGCCTTTTTCCTCGCAGGGGGTATTGGTCTGCACAATATAGAGCAAGCCATGCAGCACAGGCCCTATGCTGTGGATATTTCCAGCGGCGCTGAGGTACAAGGCTTCAAAGATAAACATCTCATAGAACAACTCGTAAGGAAGGTTCGTCATGCAAGCATATAAAGGAAGATACGGCATACACGGGGGGCAATACATCCCTGAAACCCTCATGAATGCCATTTTGGAACTGGAAGCAGCCTATACACACTATAAAGAGGATGCAAAATTCAACGCAGAGCTTAGTGCTTTGCTCAACGACTATGCGGGGCGTCCCTCACGCTTGTATTATGCGAAAAAAATGAGCGAAGACCTTGGCGGTGCAAAAATATACTTAAAAAGAGAAGATTTAAACCATACAGGTTCACATAAAATTAATAATGTCTTGGGACAAGTACTTCTGGCCAAAAAGATGGGTAAAAAGCGCATCATTGCCGAGACAGGTGCAGGGCAACATGGCGTGGCCACAGCTACGGCAGCGGCACTACTAGACCTTGAGTGCGAAGTTTTTATGGGGCAAGAAGACGTCAACCGCCAAGCGCTCAATGTATATCGTATGGAACTTTTGGGAGCAAAAGTGCATGCCGTCACCAGCGGCACGCAAACACTTAAAGACGCTGTCAATGCCACCATGCGCGCTTGGACCATGCGCGTGCATGATACTCATTATGTACTGGGATCTGTGGTGGGACCGCATCCTTTCCCCCTTATGGTGCGAGATTTCCAAAGCGTCATTTCCTTTGAAGCCAAGCAACAAATACTGGCAGTTGAAAATAGGCTTCCGTCTGCGGTGGTTGCCTGTGTGGGTGGCGGTAGTAATGCCATGGGTATGTTTCATCATTTTGTTGAGGAGAAAAGCGTACAGCTCATAGGATGTGAAGCGGCAGGAGAAGGCATTGAGACAGAAAAGCACGCCGCCAGCATGTCCAAGGGCTCTTTGGGCGTATTTCACGGTATGAAGTCCTACTTCTGCCAAGATTCTCATGGACAAATTGCTGAAGTATATTCCATATCTGCTGGGCTAGATTATCCCGGTATTGGCCCGGAACACGCCCATTTAAAGGATACGCAAAGGGCAGCTTATGTGCCGATAACCGATGCAGAAGCAGTGGAAGCCTTTGAGTATTTATCCAAAACAGAAGGTATTATCCCTGCCATTGAATCAGCCCACGCCATAGCCCATGTGAAAAAAATTGCTGCAAATTTCGCCAAAGATGAAAATATTATTGTGTGCCTTTCAGGGCGCGGAGATAAAGATGTGGCAGCCATGGCTCGCCATAAAGGAGTAATCATTCATGAATAATATAGCTACTGCCTTGCAAGGCAAAAAATCTCTTATTACATTTTTAACTGCCGGCGATCCCAGCCTTGAACATAGTGAAGAATATATTGTAGCCATGGCCGAAGCAGGCGCAGACCTCATAGAAATTGGCATTCCTTTTTCTGATCCCATAGCGGAAGGCGAAGTCATAGAAGCGGCCAATGGCAGAGCATTGCAGGCAGGAACCACCCTTGACGGTATCTTCGCCATGGTACAAAGGGTGCGCAAAAAAATTTCTATCCCATTAGTTTTTTTAAGTTATATGAACCCCATATTTAATTATGGTTATGCGGCTTTTTTTCAAAAGTGCCAAGACTGTGGCATTAACGGCATTATTATCCCCGACCTTCCCTTCGATGAAGCAATGGAAAAAGCTTTAATCACACCCCATGCGCAAAAGCACGGCGTGGATATTATTTCCCTCATTGCGCCCACCTCTGCCACTCGCATGGAAACTATCGCAAAACAAGCAGAAGGCTTTATTTACCTTGTTTCTTCCATGGGGGTTACAGGCACGCGCAGTACAATCACCACGGATTTACGCTCCATGACTAAACTCATTAAACAGCATAGCTCGCTCCCCGTTTGCGTAGGTTTTGGCATATCCAGTGCGGAACAAGTAGCAGAAATAACTGACTACGCTGACGGCGCCATAGTGGGTAGCGCTTTTGTTAAAATTATTGCTGCCCATGGAACTGCAGCCAAAGAACCCCTTATGCACTTTGTGAGAGAGTTAAAAACTGCTCTTGTGTAAAATCCTATTACTCGCTTCTAATAACCACCATACGTCTTGACGTATTTGAACTAACACAGAATCTCTAACAGTTTCAAATTGCAAAATTACTCTTTGTAAAGTAGCATGTAAGAAAAAATAGTTTGGGAGTGTCATTATGGAAATTAAACAAGAAAATAGAAATAAAAAATTACTCTCAGAACTAAAGGATATTTGGCTTAGAAGTGTCAAAGCCACACATCTCTTTTTGAGTGAAGACGATATAATAAAGCTCATCCCATTTGTTGACATGGGGTTGGAACAAATTGAGACTTTAGTTGTTGAGTATAACGATAATGTCCCCATCGGATTCATGGGGGTTGCTGGTAACAAGCTTGAAATGCTATTCTTAGATGCTCCCCATATGAGAAAGGGTTACGGTAAAAAACTGCTTAACCAAGCCATTAGTGAGCTTCATGTGGAATATGTGGATGTGAACGAGCAAAATCCTAACGCTGTTGCATTTTATAAGGCCATGGGTTTTATTCAATATGAGAGAAGTGAACTTGACGACCAAGGAAACAACTTTCCTATATTAAAATTAAAACTGAGCAAATAAGTTACAACTTATTATTTTCCTTAGTTATATATTTATTTAACGTGCAAACAACTACAAAGTTTTAGACAAACATTTTTTCAAGCATGGCCACAAGGGCTGTTACACTATAGAGTGAGGTGCTCATGTTAAAATTTATTGGTGAAATTAAAACACCTTATGAAATTGTTGACGATTGCCCTCGCAATATTAGCAAGGATGGCCCGCCATGCACTTTAACTCTTTATGAAGAATACCAAGGTGGCCTCAAAGGCTTACAGGCTGGAGATAAAATTCTTATTCTGTATTGGTTAAATCTCTCTGAGAAAGCCCCCCTGGAGCAAAGTCCACCAGATAATACAGTCAAAAGGGGCGTGTTTTCTTTGCGCTCTCCTCATCGGCCTAACCCCATAGGAGTAGCGGTAGTCAAAATTGAAAATATCAAACAAAACATCATAGAAGTAAAAGGTTTAGACTGTGTTACTGGTACAAAATTACTAGACATAAAGCCCGCCATCATGGATGAAGTGGCAGAGTAACTTGCCCCCAAGAAAACATAACCGTACTTATTTTACACTTTACACTTGTTCACTAGGTTCTTTCCACATGATGGGATTGGCAAATGGCCCTGATATGCTAGAAGGAGTTTTACCCACTTTAGCTAAGATACCTTGCCCCCCACTTTGAGTGAGCTCACGAGCAAACCAGCAATCAAGCGGTGCATTGGTGGGGATAGGAAAGCTTACCTCATGCGGCGTATCATAACGACGAGCATAGTGCATGGGGTCACCAAGTACAAAAATAGCATCGGCTTGTAATTGCTTTTCTGCTTCTTCCATAAGTCTGGTGGCATAACCTTTGTTTTGATACTCTGGCAAAACTGCCAATGGTGCTAAAATAAAACATGTAAGCTGCGGAGCTTTCGCTAAAATTATGGGCGTATAACAGGCATGAGCTACACCTTCGTAGAGTATGGAAAAACTCCCATCTGCTATGAGGTCATTGGCTAAATCGGCATAAAGCCTTGCATGCTTTTCGGTGTATATGCCACCTGCGTGTAAAAAAGCTTCGTAATGTATATCCCAAGGTGTTTTCATTATAATTCTCTTTTAAAGTATATCATCTCTATACGCTGTACGCCTTACTCGTAAATGGAATGGTCATAATTATCAAGAAAAAAATTGGCAATTTTATGCGACTGCATAAAAACATACATTTATGGATTTCAAATCTTTGTATGAAGCATCAAGTTTAATTTCAAAGTATTTTTCTATTTCTTCAATGCATGTATCATCTTCTTTGAGCTGTATTGTTTGCGTTTCATTGTTTGCTATTTTTTTCAATGTTGTATTAAACAATGTTATCATGCCTTGCCCTATGGGGAGTGCGGCAACACATTGGGGAAAACACTCTTTAACTGGAAAGAAGAAGTAGCCAGAATGTTTCGCTTTAGTAAAAATAATGGCATAACAGAAGGCTTTCATCGAAAAATGAAACTTATTCAGCGTCGGGCTTACGGTTTTAAGAACTTTGAAAATTACCGTTTGCGCGTTCGGGTACTTTGTTGTTAGGGAGAAGAGAGGCTAGAGCTGGAGCTTGTGACATCAATTTACGCTCCTTGAAATGAAAATTTTTAACCGTTAGAAAACACATACCGGGTCTTAGTGCCCCTATCTTTGGTGAAGAACCACATAATTTTAATTTGCTTCACTGTTTTTCATGGGAAAAGGTAGTACAGGGGT